>JAURHT010000029.1 GCA_030833145.1 Aquirufa sp. | reverse complement strand
ACCAGGAGGCTGCGGAACAATTAGCGAACCTCTTGTTCAAATTTGTGCAGCAATCACAGCGCGATCGAATCACGCAGCGTAACCGCGTAGAAAGTATCGCAGATACCTTCGATTGGTCAAACTTGCGTTCGTATTACGATACGGCGCACGAACTTGCGATCATCAAGAAGAAAAGATAAATCTATAAATGCTTCAAGGCCTCGCGTTTACTCAGCGGGGCCAACGCATTGTTTCCCACAAAATCCATCACCCATTCCGGGTCTGTTCGAGCGTATTGACGAAGCGCCCAGCCGATGGCTTTTTGAATAAAAAACTCTTTCGATCCACTTAAGGCCTGAATGGTCTTCGATAGTAAAACGGTATCCGTTTTATCCTTGTAACCGAGGGAAAATACCAGACAAAAACGTTGCAACCAAAAATTCCCAGAATCCATCCAGCGCTGAATCCACACATCGCGTTCCTCCGGAAATTGCAAAAAATAAGGTCCAAGAATCTGCGGTGCTAAATTATCCACTACATCCCACCACGAATCCTCCCCTACCCATTGTTCGCACAAGGCAGGAACCCGCATATCCCAGGATTTTTTCGCCTGCTTTACATAGTCCATCGCGACATATTGAAACTCCCTTTCCGGCAGAGCAAATAGCTGGGAAGACACCTCGAACCAATCCTCAGTAGACCCGTACTGCTTATACAGGTGCTTAAATACCTCATAGCGCTCCGGCTTTTTCACACCCAGAAATGGGTATTTCTCCCGCATGTATTTGCGCATCCAAAACGCATTATCTGCATCTGCTAGATCACGTAATGCTTCTATGATCGCTGGAATAAATTGACTCATCGATTCGTGAAATAAATTTTACCCTTCATCCCTCCATCTTCGATCGCCCACTTCGATGCATCGAATGGCTTGTAGCGGATATCCACAAAGTTAATCTCATAGAAATTCTTCCAAACCACCCCTTGCTGATCCATCTTCCGAATGCGATTCGCCGCATTCGAAATTACCTCAATCTCCACTTGGTTTTGCTCCTGCAATACCCCTTCCGGAATCGCTAATTGGAATGGGAGCGACCAAATCATCCCGATCTCTTTACCGTTGATACGCACTTTTGCTATATCCCTCAATTCCGTTAAATGAAGCACTTTTGCGTTCGCCAATTGATCAGACGTCAAAGATACACCGAAGGTATACCGTGCGGAGGGAGTCGCCGCTAAAGCGGTATCTAGGTGCGTGTAATAGGCAAAATCTGGTAAATCAAACGTGCGAGAACCGACGGAAACTTGTAGGTTCTGTGGGGCGACTTCCGTAGTGATTTTTGTGGCAGCTATCGGAGAAGCAGAAGGTATTTTAGCGATCGATTTAATGATCACACTTTGACCGGGAGCTAAGGAAAGCCAGGCCTCTGAACCTTTTTTGCCATAGCTTTTTGTGTCCGTCAAGGGATCCCAAACCTCATAATTCCCAGCGATTTTTTTCAAGGCAATTGAACCCTCCGAAAATTTCGATTGCAAATTCGTTACAAAATAAGCCGCGCCGGCAGGCGTCTTTTTACGAAGGAAGGAAAGGCCTTTCGCAGACATCGACTCTGTCGATACGCCCAGGCGAGTTAACTGATCAGCCGGATCTGAAAGCACGCGCATTAATAAGGCGTTGCGGGCATTCTCCCAACGTTCTTTGGCCTCCTTCGTTACTCCGTAAGTATTCAAATGAAGAGGCAAATGTTCTAGGAAATAGACCGGATAGCCTTGCTTCACCCATTTAGCGAGCAACTCCATTGTCTCCACTGAAACATAGTGTGCGGCCGGAATTAACAATACTTTGTAAGTCCCACCGGTCTTCGTTTTAAAGGCTTTAGTAGGCGTCAGCACAAGATCAGTCAACAAATCATCCGAAATATAGTCCACCGAGAAACCTTTGTTTTGCAATAGCTCAGACCATTTTCCGAAAGACGTATTCTTCAACCACACCCGGCTATTCGCATGTAATTCGAGGGTATGCAATTTCCCAGAACCATTATTTTCGTGCCACACATCTTCCATCGGGAAATACAAGAGCGCATCGCTATCCGTCGGATTCGCTTGCAACATCGTCTGCACATTTTCGATATATTTATTCAAAGCGGGCATGGCTTCCCAAAAATGACTTTGAGGATTAAAGTTCGTACTCGCATAAAACAACCAACCTGGCCACGCGATTTCAGGGGGAGAATAAGTCGCCCCATGAAAGAAGACGTGATTCACACCACCCACAAACACCTGATCCAAAACCGGTTTCACCTGCGCAATCGAAACCTTGAAGTGATTTCCTAACCAAGTCGCCGTTTCCGCAGAAACCAATTTCTTCCCCGTCAAATTCGCGGCCGAACTCGCTAATTTAAGCGCCCGAATATCCGGTATCCCAAACGTGGTCGAATCATATTCAGGATCCACTCGGTAGCCTGGAATATCAAAAGGCTTCGATCCGAAAAACTCAGCCTCTGGAATATCCGCCGCCGCATAAATGTCTAGCAAATTCCCCGGAGAACCGTGTGCCTGATTTCGGGAAGTAAAGCCCATCGAATTAATCCAATGATCAAATGGGAGGACAAAATTGCGTTGTAACAGGGTCGATATCGTTCGGTGGTAATCCGCAAAAATTTGGTTTTCCTCCTCCGATTCCGCCTTCTTTTTCGAAAGTACGTCGAAGTGCTTCCGCAAATCATAGCCGTTCAACCGTTGAAATGCGGGAAATAATTCAGGGGTATAATTCCCGCCGTATACTTCGTAAGAATCATTGTAAATCGCACGCAAGGGCGAAAGCGCTTTCTTTAATAAAGGCACGAAAGTATGGCTGTATTTCGCAAAGGCCTTCATATCGAAGTGGTCCATCACGAGGCCTTCGCCACCGGGAGCGGCGCGCTTGACTTTTTGGCCGGTTAAATCGGTAGAAAAAACGCCGTCTTTAAATTGGTATTTTTTCGCTGCCTCCTTTTCAGTGATGGAGGGCCCGCCCAAAGGCCAGCCAGTCCCCATCGTCATATCGATGCCGAGGCCTAATCGTTTGGCTTCTTTTAAGGTGAAAAAGAATTTAGCTTGCCAGCCGGGACTTAAATAGTTTTGGAATAATGACTCTGAACCTTTTGCCCCGTAGATGGGGATGATGTGGAGACCGCCGAAACCGGCTTTTTTAAAATTCTCCAAATTATGTGTAATCCCCTTTTCGCTCACCGCGCTACCGGGCCACCACCAATAGGCCCAGGGTTTCGCCGTAGAAAAAACAGCAGAATCATCGGATGACCCTGCTGCTATAAATCTAGAGGCAAAAAACAGTAGGAGTAAAAAAAATCTTTTCATACCCCGAATTACGTATTTTTAAACAAAACGGCCTAACAAATTCTCTAAGTATTCTTGCTTGCCAGAGATCTGAGCAGGTTCTCCTACTTCAATCGCGATTTTGTATAAATCTTCTAATTTCAATTTACCTGCTGTGTAATCCGCTCCTTTACCCGAGTTAAAGCTCGCATAACGTTCCGCTTTCAAACGATCCATCTCGCCATGTTTAGCTATTTTCTCAGCGATCAATAAAGAACGAGCAATTGTATCCATACCGCCGATGTGCGCATAGAATAAATCAGCCATATCCGTTGAATTACGACGACGTTTTGCGTCAAAGTTAATTCCACCACCGGCTAATCCACCTTGTTTCAAGATGATTGACATCGCCTCCGCCCATTCGTAAATGTCCGTCGGGAATTGATCCGTATCCCAGCCGTTTTGCGTATCTCCGCGGTTTGCATCGATAGAAGCTAACATACCAGCATCAGAAGCCACTTGGCATTCGTGTGCAAACGTGTGTCCAGCTAAGGTTGCGTGGTTTACTTCTAAGTTTAGGCCAAATTCCGATAACAAATCGAACTCGCGTAAGAAACCAATCACCGTTGCTGCATCGTAATCGTATTGGTGTTTCGTAGGCTCACAAGGCTTCGGTTCGATGAAGAACTTACCTTTGAAACCATTGCGACGTGCATATTCCACACACGTGTGTAACATGCGAGCGAAGTTTTCGCGTTCGCGCTTCATATCTGTATTTAATAAGCTCATATACCCTTCACGGCCTCCCCAGAACACATAGCCTTCGCCACCTAAGGTAATCGTTGCATCGATTGCACCTTTTAATTGAGCACCAGCGTGAGCTACCACTTCAAAGTTCGGGTTCGTAGAAGCACCGTTCATATAACGCTCGTTCGAGAACAAATTCGCTGTTCCCCACAATAATTTCACGCCGCTTTCTGCTTGTTTTTTGGCAAAAATATCGGTGATGAATTTCACACGATCGCCAAATTCTTTGGGATCGTTATGCCCATCAATCGCATCCACATCGTGGAAGCAATAGTAAGGTGCTCCCATTTTTGTGATGAATTCGAATGCTGCATCGGCTTTATCCGCTGCACGTTGACGCGCATCAGATGCTACATCCCAAGGGTAGTGGTGTGTTCCTGGTCCAAAAGGATCCGCCCCATCACCGCAAAACGAATGCCAATAAGCAATCGCAAAACGAAGGTGTTCCTTCATGCTCTTACCGGCAACTATGCGATTCTCGTCATAATAGCGAAATGCGAAGGGATTGTCTGATTCTGCACCTTCAAATTTGATTTGACCAATGCCTTTGAAATACTCTTTTTGACCAATGATTACACTCATAATATATAATGCTTAATGTTGTTTCTCCTTAAAGTCTCAAAACTACATATTATACCTATTATATACAAATATATTTTAGCACAGATTAGCACAGCTACGATTGTAAATAAAATTTCCTATTTTGCACAAAATTACCTTTTTCAACATGCTTAAAAAACTACTAACGCTCGTCGCGCTAACAGTCTTCTTGTTACCCGCAAAAGCCCAAACCTCTTTTAACGCAAACAACCGATTCGAGCAATTAGAATCGACTTTGCCTACGCCTAATTCCTACCGGACCGCGAGTGGTTCTCCAGGTAAGGATTATTGGCAGCAACGTGCGGACTATGACATCAAAGTGGAACTAGATGATATCAATCGCAAGATCATCGGATCAGAAACGATCACTTATTACAACAATTCTCCAGATGATTTACCGTATTTATGGATTCAATTAGACCAAAATTTATTTGAAAAAAATTCCCCTGGTAAAACCACAAAAACAGGTGAAATCAAGAATGGCATCAGCGCTGGAGCTTTTCAAGAACTGACGGATCCAAAAGATTACGGCTATAAAATCACAGCCGTGAAAGATATAAAAGGCAATCCATTACGTCATACAATTAACCAAACAATGATGCGCATTGACTTACCCACTCCATTAAAATCGGGTGCTTCGGTGAGCTTTGGTATAGATTGGAATTATTTGATCACGGCTTATTATGGTCGTTCTGGCTATGAAATTTTAGGAAAAGAGAATATCGCGAATTACTTCATCGCTCACTGGTTCCCCCGCTTAGCAGTCTACAACGACGTATATGGCTGGCAGCACAAGCAGTTCCTGGGACAGGGTGAATTCACGTTAAATTTTGGAAATTACAAAGTAGCCATCACGGCGCCTAATGACATCGTTGTGGGTGCAGGTGGCGAATTATTAAACCCTAATCAGGTATTGACAGCTACCCAATTAAAACGTTGGGAGCAGGCGAAAACAGCCACTCGCCCAGTAGAAATCGTAACACAAGACGAAGCTATCAAAGCAGAGAAAAGTGTTCCTACGGGGAAGAAGACGTGGGTGTACAAGGCTGATAATGTACGTGACTTTGCATTTACCGCATCACGTAAATTTATTTGGGATGCGATGCAAGTAGAGGTTGAAGGCAAAAAAGTATGGGCGATGTCGTATTATTCGAAAGAGGGAAATCCACTTTGGGGTAAATATTCAACGATGGTCGTAGCACACACGCTTCGTTCGTATTCAAAAAGAACGGTGGCCTATCCATATCCTGTAGCAATTTCTTGCCACGCAACAGCGGGTGGTGGAATGGAGTATCCGATGATTTCCTTTAACGGTGGTCGTCCGGAGGCAGATGGGACGTATACAGAGAATGTAAAAAACGGAATGATTGGAGTAATTATCCACGAAGTGGGTCACAACTTCTTCCCGATGATTATTAACTCAGATGAGCGCCAATGGTCTTGGATGGATGAGGGTTTAAATACCTTCTGCCAATATTTAGCGGAGCAAGAATGGGATCGTAACTTCCCTGCGCGTCGTGGAGAGCCACAATCGATTGTTCCTTACATGCGTTTAGATTCGAAGAACCAGGTACCTATTATGGCGAACTCGGAGAATATTATGGATTTTGGGAATAATGCCTACGCTAAACCCGCTACGGCCTTGAATATCCTGCGTGAAACTGTGATGGGTCGCGAACTATTTGACTACGCATTCAAAGAATATGCGCGTCGTTGGGCGTTCAAACAACCGTATCCAGCGGACTTCTTCCGTACCTTGGAAGATGCGTCTGGTGTGGATTTGGATTGGTTCTGGAGAGGTTGGTTCTACGGAACGGAGCCAGTAAATCAGTCGATTGAAACCGTTGAATGGTTTGGAATCGATACGCAAGATCCAGCGATTAAAAAGGCCGGAGACAAAGCGGTAGCAGAAGCAAAAGCGAAAACGATGTCTTCGATTCGTAACAAAACAGATATCAAACGTACGGTAGTAGAGGAAAATCCTGATTTGACGGATTTCTATAATACCTACGATCGTTTCGCTCCTACGGAAGCAGACAAGAAGAAATACCAAGACTACATGGCGTCATTAAATGACGACGAGAAGAAATTGGTTTCTGAAGGTAAAAACTTCTACGTGGTGAACTTCAAGAACAAAGGCGGTTTACCAATGCCCGTAATTGTGCGTTTGAACTATGAAGATGGTACGGAAGAGGTATTGCGTTTCCCGGCGGAGGTTTGGCGTTTGAACGATGTGACGGCAAAGAAAATCATCCCGACATCTAAGAAAGTCGTGAAGTGGACACTAGATCCATTCTACGAAATCGCAGACATTGATACAGAAGACAACGCTTTCCCTCGTGAACCAGCTCAACCTACGAAGGTGCAGTTATTCAAGATGCAGGGCAGAACCTACAGCGGAGGACAAAATCCAATGCAAGAAGCACAAAATGCCAAAAAGGCGGGTGCCGTCACCGGATCTAAGAATTAAAGTAAAAAGCCCCGAGCAATCGGGGCTTTTTTTATTCCTGGTCGATCAGGTTTAATTTCGATAAATCTAATTCCGTCCGCTGGTTCCGACTAAAATACATAGGTAAGAATTTAAACCCGAATTTGAAGTCCTTAATGGCATAGGACACTCGGGCGACTACGACGCTTGAATAGACTTCATCAAAGCCGGTCAAGTAGGCGGAAATTTCGGGTTGGAGATTGACGATTTCTTTTTGGGATAAATTAAAAAAGGGGGAGTCCTCATCAATGGGATGAACCACCGTCCAGTTTAAGACCAAACTGTCTACGTGACTCCGTTCTAATTTCAAATTAAAGAATTGGTAACCCTCGTTCTTCGTGACGATTCGGGCATTCAACTTCACTTCTGCATTCGTCAACAAGTGATCATCTTTGTAGCATACCAATCGAAACATAAAGGCCTTGCCCTGTCTGTAATTCGCATAGACTAAGCTATCCGAAAAACGAATAAATGACCTCGGACGCGAAAAGCGACCATACAAAAGACCGGCTGCGATCGCAAAAGAAAGGAATCCCACCAGGGATTCTATAGCGGCAATCCAGTTCGTTAATTCCCCCACCGGGTTAACGCGACCATACCCTACGGTTGTGAACGTCTGTGTAGAAAAGAAAAACAATTCCTTGATTCTTCCCCAAAACTTCACCTTCTCCACACCTTCCAATCCAGCTGGTCCAGCCAGCCAATACAAAACGGTGAAAAAGCAGTTGATCAAGAAATAGAAGATGAAAATAATGGCTAAGAATCGCCAACGTGGCATCGTCAGCATACTTTGGTAACCGCTAGCACGATCCCTTACGCTAATTCCAATTCGCTTGATATTAAAACTCCCGTCCTTGTTGACCATGCGGCCACCCATATCCGAGGTTCTTTCACCAAATCCCGTATCCTGATTTACGTTTTCAATCATAATATTTTAAACAAACCACAATTTAAGCGATGCAATAACAAGCACCAAAGCTAAAATCCACTTCACCTTTGTATTCGACGCAATTCCAGCACCCCAACGGGCTCCTAAAAAACCTCCTACTAGGGAAGCAATTAGCCAGTACAACATTTGAGATTGATCAATCGGAATCCAGGTTTTCAAACCAGCCAAACCAGCAACAGAATTCACGAAAATAAACAAGGCCGAAGCTGCCGCCGCTTCCTTTAATGAAGCCCAGCGGAAAAGTAATAAGATCGGACTCAATATGATGCCCCCTCCAATACCAATCATGCCGGATAGTAAACCGATGACTGCTCCCATAAAAATACCTAAGACCGCTGGCAAACTTATCCGAGAGCCCTCTTTTAACGAAATCACCATTCTGATAACTGCTAGAAAAAGACAGGCCCCTAAAATCTGCTTATAGGTCGAATCCGTCAATGGAATACGGGCTCCAAGAAAAGCAGCCGGAATGGATCCGAGGGCAAAAGGCCAAAACAAATTCCATTTAAAATACCCCTGACGGTAAAAAGCGGCAAACGACATCAGCGAAACGCCTAGATTTAACAAAAGCGCTGTTTGCTTCATCACAGGTGGAGCGATCGCAAAGAGGGCCATAACCGCTAAGTAGCCACTTGCACCACCATGTCCTACGGAGGCGTATAAAAAGGCCATAATGGCTAATAAGGCAATTAATTCCACGCTATTTACGAAGGGCTAATTGGAAATAAATGAACATCTTTTCCCAGTCTGCGACGCGAATACGTTCCTCTTTGATGCGAGAGGCTGGTAAGGATTTGATCTTTTCAAACAGTCTAATATAATACTCATAGGCTAGTAAACAACCTTTGCGAGCGACGGCAGGCAAGCGGTGAATACCGCGTAAACCGGCATCGAAATCCAACTGAATATCTGCTTCAATTTCTTTTTTCTCCGCATCCGTGAAAGTCGTAAAATCGACGCCTGGAAAATAAACCCGCCCGCGTTCGTCGTAATCGGAGCGAATATCGCGGAGGAAGTTGATTTTTTGGAAGGCAGAACCTAAGGCACAGGCATCCTCTTTCAACGATTCATATTCCGCTGGATCTCCTTCGCAGAAAACGCGCAAACACATCAAGCCCACCACTTCGGCTGAACCATAGATGTATTGCTTGTACTCCTCCGGATTATAATCTCGTTTGGTCAAATCCAATTCCATCGAATACAAGAACGCGTCGATTAATTCGCGTTCCATCCCAAACTTATTCACCGCCCATTGAAAGGAGTGTAAAATAGGATTTAAGCTTATTTTCTCTTCAATCGCGCGGTAGGTATCCTCGCGAAAACGCTGCAATAAAGCAGCTTTATCCTGATCATGAAACGTATCCACAATCTCATCCGCTAAACGCACAAAGCCATAAATGGCATAAATAGGATCGTGCACTTTTTCATCCAATGTTCGAATTCCTAACGAAAAAGACGTCGAATAGGCCTTCGTCAATAACTTACTCGAGGCAAGGGAAACTTGTAAGTATAAATCCATATTATCCTTTTAATTCTTTATCGACTTCGCCTGCCACCACAATTCCTGAAATCAAGGATGGCGGCACACCCGGACCTGGAACCGTTAATTGACCCGTATAATACAAATTATTCAGGTGCTTATTTTTCAAGGTTGGCTTCAAAATCGCCGTCTGCATCAGCGTGTTCGCAAGGCCATAGGCATTGCCTTTGTAGGCATGGTAATCCGATTTGAAATCCCGGTGCGCATAAGAACGTTTGTATACGATGGAATCGCGAATGGAAACACCACAATGTGCTTCTAATCGATCCATTAGCTGTTCAAAATACTTCTCTCTTCCTTCTTCGGTATCTTCCAAATCAGGTGCAACCGGAATCAATAAAAACACGTTTTCACATCCTTCAGGCGCCACAGATGGATCCGTTACCGAAGGTGCCGAGGCATAGAAAAGCGGATCAGAAGGCCAAGCCGGATCCGTATAAATCTCGTGCGAATGCACGGTAAAATCACGATCAAAGAATAAGTTGTGGTGCTTTAAATTAGGTAAACGTTTCGAGATTCCTAGATAAAATAATAGTGACGATGGTGCCATAACGCGCTTATCCCAATAGGCTTCATCATAATTTCGCAAGCCATCTCCTAGCAGCTCTTCCACGTGGTGGTAATCTGCCCCAGCCACGAAAGCATCCGCCTCTTGCAATCCGGCAGCCGTTTTAACACCTATTACTCTTCCATTAACGATCTCAAAACCTTGCACTTCCGCACTATACGTAATCTTTACCCCTTTTCCCTCTGCCAGGGCCACCATTCCTTTGACGATATGGTGCATTCCTCCCATTGGATACCAGGTCCCTAATTTGATTTCTGCATAATTCATGAGCGAGTACATCGCCGGCGTATTTTGTGAAATCGCACCCAAGAATAAGATGGGGAATTCCATCAATTTCAACAGGGTAGGCGAAGTAAAGAACTTGCGAATGTGCTTATAAAAAGAAGAAAAGACATCAATACGTATGGCGTCGATAAGCAATTTAAGGCTGAGGAATTCGGTGATTTTACGAGAGGGTTTCCAAACAAAATCTTGAATACCCACTTTGTATTTATAAGCTGCCTGCTCCATAAACGCATCTAATTGCGCCGCTGCACCAGGTTCATAGGACTCAAACAAGGTTTTTAAATCAGCATAATTCGCTGGCAAATCGATGGTTTCTGTCTCCGAAAGGATCACTGAATACGATGGATCCAAGCGAACTAAATCATAATAGTCTGAGGGCTTTTTCCCGAAACGATTAAAATACGTCTCAAAAATATCTGGCATCCAATACCAGGAAGGACCCATATCAAACGTGAATCCATTCGATTGGAAAACACGTGCGCGACCACCTGCGTGATCATTCTTTTCTAAAATTTGGACCTCATATCCTTTGCTAGCTAATTCCGTTGCGGCTGATAGCCCTGAAAAACCTGCCCCTATGACGATAACCTTCTTCATAATTCTTCTAATTTAACAAATATACCGATCTTTCTTTTGGCCCAAAGCCTAAAAAGAAAAAGTCAGATAAAATCTGACTTTTTAACTTCCTTCTGTTAACCAAAAAACTAATCAAAACCTATTTAAAATCTTAGGCGTACATGTGGAGATGGTTCTTCAAATCCCGTCTCGCCATAAAAATTCTATTTTTAACCGTCCCTATTGGCAAATCTAACTCTTCCGCGATTTCATGGTATTTGAACCCCTCAAAATACATCATAAAAGGTACGCGGTACATAGAGTCGATTTTTGCCAGGGCGGATTGAATATCCTCACTGATAAAGGAGTTCACTGCAGTGTTTTCCTGCAGTGATTCCATTGAGTTGATGAAGTGTAAATTATCTGTTGTATCAATGAACGTATTACGGCGTACCATTCGTTGGTATTGGGTAATAAACGTGTTCTTCATAATCGTAAATAACCAAGCCTTTAAGTTCGTCCCGTCCTGGTATTTATCCCGATTTGTAAAAGCCTTTACTAAGGTATCTTGAACTAAGTCGTTTGCATCATCTCCGTCTTTGGTCAAACGCAACGCGAAAGGGCGCAAAAACTTCGAAAAAGTGCCTATTTGGTAAGTAAACTCAAGAGCTGTCATATTGATCATCTATTTTGTTCAACAAATTTATAAAAATATTAAACAAAACAAATAATTTGTTTAAAAAAATTTAAAAAAGATTAAACAAAAAATTTTATAGTCAAAATAACCCTGTTCATCGCCACACAAAAACGATTAATCGTTTAGGCAAAAGAAGATTCGCATAAAAGGGGGATTTAGCCTATCTTTAAACCCTATTAACTACATGAAACACCTTTTTATTCTTCTAGTATTCCTTTCTTTCAATGGCTTCGCACAAACGAATTGCCACTGTACACTAAAGGGCATTGTAGCCTCTAAAGAGAATAAAGAAAAAGTTCCTGGCGCCTATGTTTACATTAAAGGGTTAAACAAAGCGACTATTTCGGACGCAAAAGGCCAATTCATTATAAGCGATCTTTGTCCAGGTACCTACACCCTAGTTTGTCAAATGGCTAGCTTTGATCCGATAGAGACAATCATCAATCTGGAGGATGAAAAAGAGGAAGATTTCCTTTTAAGCACACATGATGAACATTTACAAGAGGTATTCGTTCAAGGAAGAAAGCAAGAAATCACTTCACAATCTAGAACGTCATTAAGTGTGGAGGAACGCTCTCAGAAGGACGGTTTATCCCTGGGAGAGATGTTAAAAGGCTTAACAGGCGTTCAAAGTCTTCAAACAGGGAGTTCTGTTTCTAAACCTGTCATCCATGGTCTGCATTCCAGCCGAGTGATTATTTTAAATCAAGGCGTTAGACAAGAAGGCCAAAACTGGGGTAGCGAGCACGCTCCAGAAATCGACCCTTTTGTTTCTAAAAACATTCAAGTCATCAAAGGCCCCGGGGGTCTTCGATACGGTGGAGATGCGATAGGTGGCATTGTAATGTTAGAACCTGATGCACTTCCGGACAGCTCTGCTATCCACGGTTCCATTCAGAGTATTTATTTCAGTAATGGTAGACAAGGGGTATTGTCTGGTCTTCTGGAAGGTGGCATTCCTCGTTCGAAAGGCTGGGGCTGGCGTGTGCAAGGCACCTTGAAAGACGGCGGAAATGTGCAGACGGCAGATTACTATTTAAGTAATACCGGTGTAAAAGAGGAAAATGTGTCCTTCGCAGTTGGATATAAATCGAATTTATGGGGAACCGAGGCTTTTGTTAGTCGATTCCACACGGTTATAGGTATCTATGAAGGGTCTCACATCGGTAATATATCGGATTTAGAACGATCTATTGCGCGGGATAGACCCTTGAAGGCTTTTACGCCTGATGAATTTATCCGTAGAATTGATCGCCCTAACCAGGATGTTTGGCATGATATGGCCAAAATCAAAGCCTACTATCACCTACCAAACGGCGCTACCCTACGCGCTACGGCTGCTGCACAGTCAGACGAACGCTGGGAATTAGATGTACTCAGAGCAGGGAAAAATATTAATACCCTTCGCTTCAATTTAAATACCCATAGTGGTGAATTCCTCTATGATGAAACGAATTCAAATAAAAGTTGGAAGGGCCAAATAGGGTTCACCTATCTAGACCAGGGAAACATCACCTCTGGCAATAGAGTTCCTAACCCTACTTTAACTACCAGCCTTCTACCTAATTATTCGCTACAAAACATCGGAATTTTTGCGATAGAAAGAAGAGCTACTGAGAAATGGGAATTAGAAGCAGGGCTTCGATTTGATGCAAAAGAAATTGAAACGCATCGCCCTAAAACTAATTTTTCTCCTACTATTTTACGGAACAAACAGACATTTAGTGGATTTTCGGGCAGTATTGGATTAAAATACCACTGGGATCCATTAACTGAATCTCAATTAACCATTTCTCGAGCTTTCCGAGCTCCTGGTGGAAATGAGTTATTCTCAAACGGGGTTCACCACGGCGCTGGGGCCTACGAGATAGGAGACCCTAACTTAAAGGGAGAAACGGGAACAAACTTCAGCCTTAGCACTAATTTTAAACCGGAACGCTGGGATATTGAACTAGGTTTGTATTCGAATCATATACATAACTTCATTTACCTGAGACCTGAAGTTGTGAACGGCGTCGCCGTTTATGCCACAACCGTTAGGGGTGTTTTCCCAATTTTTACTTATCAGCAAATTGACGCTCGATTCCAAGGTGTTGACTTCCAAGCAAGCTATGCGTTAAGCGCTCGCATTTCTATCCAACAAAAGACGAGTTTAGTCCGGGCATTTGACACCCAAAATGATCAGTATATGGTCAATATTCCGGCAGATCGATTTGAGTACCTCGTTCGCTATGCTTTTAAAAAAAATAATGCCTATGTAAGTGGAGGTGTTACTCAAGTATCCAAGCAGAAGCGGGTGGAAACAGGATCCGATTATGCAGAACCGCCAGCTGGCTATTTTTTAGTAAACCTCAATTGGGGAATTAAAATGCGTCGTTTTGATGTAAACCTTCGCGTTTCGAATGCATTGAACGCGGCATACCGCGATTACTTGAATCGCTTCCGTTATTATGCAGACGACCAAGGTCGCAACATTAGCCTAAAAGTGTCGTATTCAATTTAGCGACGAAGCCAGGATTCTGGGTTTTGGCGTACCGTATTCTTCCAAACCTGGAAATTTATCTCCGCCGTCCCATCCTCATCTGAGGCAACAGAACCTATGCGTTGACCCGTTCGTACTCGCGTTCCTACACTCACAGAAACATTGGCTAGTTTACTATAAACGGTGAAATAATCCCCGTGCTGAATAGCCACCACCATATTGATACCTGGAATATTCACGACCGATTGCACAACCCCATCATAAACGGAATGCACGGGGGAACCCGGTGATGTTTGGATGTCAATCCCATTATTATTGATCATCACCCCTTTTAACAAAGGATGTTTATGTACACCAAAGTGATCCGAAATAAATCCAGATGGAACCGGGAATGGCATACGACCGCGCAAAGCAGCGAAAGAGCTCGCTAATTTCGCCTCGTCTGCGTTCATGTAATAGGTATTGCTTTCGATTTTCTTTTCCTCAACCGCAGGCGCTGGAGCTGGCTCCGCTTTGGGCTTCTTCGCTTCTGCTACAGCCGCTTTTTTCTCTTCTTTAGGTGACTCTTTTTTCTCCGTTTCTCTCTCCGCTAAAATCTTCGTCGTCTCCCCTTTCTTCAATTCAGGCAACGCAGGCTTCACCACCTCCACTTTTTTCACTTGGCGGGCCTGGCGAAGTTTGCGCTCCCGCTCAATACTTTTTTGGATCTCTCTTTGAACGATACCGGCAATCAAATTGTCCAATTTGCGTACGGACAATTTCTTTTTCTCTAACTCGATTTTTAACTTTTTCTCTTGTTGAGTTAAGACGGTAACCACCTGATCTTCTTTTGTCTTCAGAACTTCCAATTTCTTCTTCTCTCCTTCTTTCTCCACAATAACCTTTTTCTCTTCCTGTTTCTTAAAGACCACCTTTTGCTCCTTCGTCATTAAATCTTGACGGGTCTTAAAGATCAAATCTGCTTGCTTTTTGCGGTTTGTAGAATAATGGCGTAGGTAATCAAAGCGGCGCACGAATTCTCCTATATCATTCGACAATAACAAGAAACTCATCTTATTATAAACGGAAGATGTTTTTTGTGCCTCATATATCATCAAAGCATATTGCTTCTTAAGTCGCTCTAATTTTGCCTTCAGCACATCGCCTTCATTCCGTAATTTTTGAGCCTCCTCTGCTAAGATTTGTTGATTTTGTTCTAAAACCGTAATCTGCTTTTTCTGCACCCCGATCTGCTCCTTCAAAACACTCAGCTTTCCTAGTGAGGCCTTTTTCTTTTTAGATGTTCGAGAGATGATCGAGTTAAGCTCCTTGATTTTGGACAAATTATCTTTCTTCTGCTGCTCTAAAGCAGCTTTCTTATCTGTCTGTGCGAAAGATGAACTTGTTAAAAGGAACGCGAATAGAAGGAAAAGGTATTTCAATGCTTTAATAGTTTGGCGGGTACTTTAAAAGGAAATTCCAAAGGCGTATCTAACAACTCTACTTTAGAATATTTAATCGTAATCAAGGTCTGATTCACCTGATTTTCTTTGTTTTTCACATCCAGGGTGATCGAACTCGAGAAAGGGAATATGGCTGAATTCAAGGTCGCAAAATCCTCGTAATCCAAGGTCATTTTGTTCGAAGATGGAAGATCATTCACCGACAATTTCTTCAACTTCCGATTAGGCCCTACCCAATTATTGACCTCCACATGCCCCTCTTGCTGTTTTATCAAGAAATTTTCATTCTCGCGAACTACGCGACGCGTATTGTTTTTCTTGTAAGGTTGGTTCCCCACAATCATGTTTTGGATCAAATCGTAACTTACTTTAAAGCCTAAACTCGTACTCAAACTATCGTAGGTTAGATTCGTGTATTCGTTATTAATCTTGTGGTAAAATTGAACACGGTCTTTCGTGAATAAAACCGCCGCGCCTGAAATCATCGATACGGAAATGTTCGCCCAGATGATACTATCTTTTTTCATCCGAATGTCCACAATGTAGTTGTCCGTGTTCGAGCGCGTTTTCCACATCACTTTCGATTTCGCCTTCAGATAAGTGAAATTCAAATCATCAGAAGCAGACTGTTGATCCGCTATTTCGACAGTAGCCAATGGGGCTACTACGGGAGTAGAATCTACCTGAATGGTATCTACTTGTACGGAATTCGTCGGAGCTACCGTCGCCTTAGGAGCACAGGCACCTAAGATTGAAAGGATAACAAGACTGAAAAGAATCCGCATAAGGAGGAATTTTGGTAACAAAAATAGCTCAATTTTCGGGAATTTGACGCAATCGAATCTTTTTATCTACAGATTCGCGGGCCGGATCTAAGCGAAGCGCTTCTTTCCAAGCGTCTAGCGCTTTATCCACTAATTTCAATCGAAAAAGCACATCGCCATAATGTTCCCACAAAGTCGCAGAGGCATTTTCTTTGTCTTTCAAAGCGGCCTCCATCGCAACGCGCGCTTCTGGATAGCGTTTTAGTTCATATAAAACCCAAGCGCGGGTATCTAAATAGGTACCGTTGCGCGGGTGATCCACAACTAAACGGGCAGATAGCGAATCAGCCAAGGCCAATTTCTCTTTTCTGATTGACAGGAAATAACTGTAATTATTCAGCACATGGTCATCCTTTGGATTAGCCGCTAAGGCTTTATCAAAAGCTGCATCCGACGCGGAATTATTACCTAAAGCCTGGTAGGCATCGCCTAAAATCGGATAACACCATGGGGCCATGCGCGGATAATTCTCCAGCGCTTCTAGGGCGTGTTCCACCACCGCCTCTTTTCGATTTAATTCCCAATCTAATTGAATAATGCGCACCCAAAGTTCTTCCTGAACGGGACCTAAATTCGCTGCTTCAAGGTAATATTTATTTTTATCGGCCAGCTCTTTCGCCTCATCGCCTTTCGACAAAAAGACAAATTGCTTTACCCGAATCATATCAGGCTCGTTATCAAAGCGGTGATCATCGTAGGCTAAGAGATTTTCGAAACAGGCTAATGCCTTTTTGTATTCCTTGTTCGCCAAGAGTAAATCTCCATACAACAGACCATAATCAAAGGAATAGGGCGATAATAGGTGTGCTTTCTCCGCATTTGTTCTAGCTGAGGTGAGTTGTTTGTCGCCGAGGTAGCTTTTGGCCAAATAATAAAAGACCGCCGGCTCCTGCGTCTGCACTTTAGCAAGTTTCTCGAAAACCAAGATCGCCTCGCCAAAATCCTCCTTCATGTAGGCGCGCATCCCGTCCACCATGAGTTCTTCAGACTGCGCAGCCACAGAAAAAAACCCACCTAAAAGTAAAATCAAATAAGTGAGTTTTCGCATATTATTAAGCTACCGTGACATTCACGAATAGATTTGATTCCTCAAATGTAAGTTCAGTCGAAGCCGAATCCACCCATTCCAAACTCAAGGCTTGCACCTCTTGCGAGATGTAGGCTTTGAATTCGTTCAAGCTGGCTGTCCATTCCTCGTCCGAACGCTGCACTTGGATATTTATTTTGTCTGTCACATCGAAACCAGAATCTTTACGCAAGTTTTGGATACGATTCACGAATTCACGTGCATTTCCTTCACGAACTAATTCCGGCGTTAACGTATTGTCTAACGCAATCGTCAATCCACCCTCACTTGCTGTCAAATAACCCGGCATATCCTCTGTCAAGATTTCAATGTCCGCTAATGCGATCTCAAAACCTTGAATCGAAGCAGATCCCGCTGATTCAATCGCTGTTAAATCGTTCGATGACATTCCCGTGATTGCCTCCGCGACCACTTTCATATCTTTACCAAATTTAGGCCCTAGAGCCTTGAAATTAGGCTTCACTTTCTTGTTCAATACCCCAGACGCGTCATTTAAATAATTAACTTCCTTCACATTTACTTCTGATTTGATCAGGTCTTCCACGCGACGGATTTGGTCTCTTACCGATTCCTGCAACACAGGAACTAATACCTGCGCTAACGGCTGACGCACTTTCAAGCGATGTACCTTGCGAATCGAGTGAACCAGCGAACAAATACCTTGTGCTAATTCCATCGACGTTTCTAATGCTGGGTTTTGTAGGCTCGGGTTTACCTTCGCGAAATGCGTCAAGTGAACCGATTCTTTCCCAGTCAAATTCTTGTATAACCACTCCCCATAGAACGGTGCGATAGGTGACATTAACTGCGCCACCGTCTCTAAACAATGGTATAAAGTCTCGTAAGCCGCTTGTTTATCCGCGTTGATCGCCTGATTAGCCGTTT
>JAURHT010000007.1 GCA_030833145.1 Aquirufa sp. | reverse complement strand
TTCGAACTCCCAAACCTTAACGGCACTACCACCTCAAGGTAGCGTGTCTACCAATTTCACCACATCGCCAAAAACGGTTAGTAAAATTACCAATTATTTACTTACTTGCCAACAATTACGGAACTCAAAAAAATTAGTACAATGGCTTTAGAAATAAGCGGAAAATTAATCAAGAAATTACCTGAGGTTACAGGAACAGGTAAAAACGGTACCAACTGGATCAAGCAAGAATTTGTGATCGAAACACAAGATCAATACCCTAAAAAGGTGTGTATGTCAGTTTGGGGTGATAAAACACAAGATTTAGGTCCGGTTCAAGAGGGCGAAATCGTAAAAGTGCAATTCAACGTAGAATCAAGAGAATATAACGAGCGTTGGTATACAGAAATCCGTGCATATCGTTTAGATCGCACTGGTTCAATCCCAGCAGGAGTGGAGCCTACACCGGCAGCAGGTGGATACCAATTCCCTCCATTAGCGGCTGAGAGTGGTGATGATTTGCCATTTTAGTCGCTAGTCGAATAAAAGCACAAAGAATAAAGCAAAAAGTATAAATTTTGCATAAAAAGGGGCCTATCAGCCCCTTTTTTATTTATTAGTGATATATATATCCGAAAGCTATTCCTACTTTATTCTTTGTGCTTTATGCTTTATAATTTGCGCTCTAGCGCCATCGCCTGATGCACAATATCCGCCTCGATAAACGTATCTCCATAAGGAGTAAATCCTAAAGAGGCATACAATGGCATTACAGAAACTTGTGCGTGTAAATAGTAATGATGGCAATCAGGATATTCTGCAGCAGATTCCGCAAAAATATGCTGAATAATTAAAGAAGCATAGCCTTTACCGCGGGCTGACTCCAAAGTAGCAATTCGCTCCACTTTAATGCCTTTATCTGTTTTGCGGTATCGACCCGTTGCCACTGGTGTGGCGTCTTCAAAAAGTAAATAATGCTTAGCTACCGCGTCTAATTCATCAAATTCCTCAGACGGCAAGCACTTTTGTTCTTTGACAAACACTTCCGTCCGAATGGCAAATACCTGTTCGATTTCTTCCGGACTAATCGCTTGAATGATCCTATTTTTCTTGCTTTCCATATGCCTCGATGATTTTACGCACTAAACGGTGACGCACCACGTCTGAACCATCCAATTCTACAAAGGCAATCCCATTTATTCCTGAAAGTATGCGTTCTGCTTCTCCCAAACCAGAGGTTTGGTTTTTAGGTAAATCCACTTGGGATTTATCGCCTGTAATAATCGTCTTCGATTGGATACCCATACGCGTCAAAAACATCTTCATTTGCATGGAAGTGGTGTTTTGAGCTTCATCTAATAAAATAAAAGCTTTATTTAAGGTACGTCCGCGCATATAGGCCAAAGGCGCAATTTCAATCGTCCGATTTTCTAAATAGAATTTCAATTTCTCCGCGGGAATCATATCATCCAAGGCATCATAAATGGGACGCAAATACGGATCAATTTTCTCTTTCAAATCCCCGGGTAAGAAACCTAGGTTTTCACCAGCTTCTACTGCCGGTCGAGTGATGATAATTTTCTTAACTTCTTTATTCTTCAATGCTTTCACTGCCAAAGCCACTGCGGTATAGGTTTTACCCGTACCAGCAGGTCCAATCGCAAAGACGATGTCATTCGTGGTAGCAGCATCAACTAGTTTACGTTGATTCGGAGTTTTGGCCTTAATCACGATTCCTTTATTGCCAAAAAGAAGCACGTCTTTATCCTCCACCCACGGTTGTTCTGATTCCTCACCCGTCGGATTCAACACCGCATCAATGTAGGCTTGCATGTGTTTTTCCGTGAGGGTATGGTGTTTGTCCAAATGGGCCACACAGGAGTTTACAATCGCTTCTACTAAAGCAATCTGATCGTTCGATCCGCGAACAGTTAATTGTTCGCCACGGGCAATGATTTTGGACTGAGGAAAGGCGTTAGTCAACAAATTGATATTTGCGTTTGCAACGCCTAAAAAGTCAATTAGAGAGACCTCTGAGAGGGAAATTATTTTTTCTAACAAGTAAAAATGGGTTTAAATCGTATGGGAGTAAAAATAAGAAATTCTTGAAATTTAATATCTTCCTTTATAAGATAATTTTGAAAATTTAACGTAAAATTGTGGTATGGAATCTAACACCCCTTCATCCATTTATAAAAAAGGAAATCAGTCTGCTGGCGTTCGTACGCAAGCAGGGCCCACGCGTTTAAGCGATTTGGGTTTAGGAAAATTACCTCCTCAAGCGGTAGACCTAGAAGAAGCCTTATTAGGGGCATTAATGTTAGAGAAAGAACCCCTAGCAAACGTCATCGAATTACTAAGACCTGCCTCCTTTTACAAAGAAGGACACCAGTTGATATTTGAGGCCATTCAAGGTTTATTCCAAGCTTCTCAACCAGTTGATTTACTTACCGTTAACAATTTTTTAAAGCAAAACGGTAGCCTAGAAAAAGCAGGTGGCACTAGTTACTTAGCTCAATTAACTTCGCGTGTTAGTTCCACTTCGAACGTAGAATTCCACGCCAGAATCATCATTGAGCAATATTTAAAGCGTCAGCTCATTCAAATATCTTCTGAAATTCAACGCTTATCATATGAAGACACGTCTGACGTGTTTCATTTATTAGATAAAATGGAGCAGGAGCTTTTTACCATCGCAGAATCCAATATCCGTAAGAATTACGAAAGTATGTCGGATATCTTGAAGAAGGCCGTGGATGAATTAGAAAAGAAACAATTACAAAAAAGTGGTTTAACAGGTATTCCGTCTGGATTTACGGACTTAGACCGTTTGACATCTGGCTGGCAAAGACAAGAATTAATCATTATTGCGGCTCGTCCAGGTATGGGTAAGACGGCTTTTGTCGTTTCGGCTTGCCGTAATGCTGCCGTCGATTTCAATCACTCTGTCGCGTTATTCTCACTTGAGATGAGTGCTGTTCAACTCGTGAATCGTATCATTTCTGCAGAAGCGGAAATCGAGGCTGATAAAATCCGTAAAGGAAAATTAGAGCCACATGAGTGGCAGCAATTGCATACGAAAATCAATAAATTATTCGAAGCGAATATGTTTATTGATGATACGCCAGCCTTATCAATCTTGGAATTAAGAGCGAAATGTCGTCGTTTAAAAGCCCAAAAAGGCATCGACCTCATCGTCATCGATTACTTACAGCTAATGACTGGTGATAGTTCGGGTAAAGGAGCCAGCGGAAATCGCGAGCAAGAAATCGCCCAAATTTCTCGTGCTCTGAAGCAATTAGCGAAAGAATTAGATGTGCCAGTTATCGCACTTTCTCAACTAAATCGTTCTACAGAGACACGAGGAGGAAATAAGAAACCTCAACTGTCTGACCTTCGTGAATCTGGAGCCATCGAGCAAGATGCCGATCAGGTAATGTTCATCTACCGTCCAGAATATTACGGCATCACGGCGGATGATCAAGGAAACTCCATTACGGGAATGGGAGAGATTATCATGGCCAAAAACCGTTCTGGATCGCTCGATAGCGTTTGGCTGAAATTCATTGGTAAATTCACCAAATACTGTGATTTAGATTTCCAACCGTTCTCAAACAATGAAGGTGGTAACTTCGACTTAAGTGCACTAGGTGATCAAACATCCGCATTTGAGTCTAGTAACGATTCTGTCTTCAAAGGCAGTAAGATGAATTTACCGCCGGAGGATTATGATCCGTTAAACACGCCGTTTTAAAAATTGCTGACGCAATTTTTAAAACTTAAAGCACAAAGAACAAAGCATAAAGAACAAAGTTGGAATCCCCTTCGGGGATAAACATATGAAATGCAAAAAGGGCGATTAATCGCCCTTTTTGCTTCTATATCTATGCTTTTTGCTTTATTCTTTATGCTTTCAAAATAAGTCGTACTATATTCTCCACATGATGCGTCTGAGGGAACATATCCACCGGATGAACCACATCTACTTCATAGGCAACATCCAGTAAGGCTAAATCGCGGGCTTGCGTAGCCGGATTACAAGAAACATAAACGATTTTCTTGGGTTTGACCGCAAGGATTTGATTCACGACATCTAGATCCATTCCTGCACGTGGAGGATCAGTAATAATAACATCTGGAGCGCCGTGAATAGCAATAAATTCTTCTGTCAAAACTTTCTTCATATCGCCGGTAAAAAAGGTTGCATTCTTAATACCATTTAATTCGGCATTAATACGTGCATCTTCCACCGCCATTTCGACGTATTCGAGTCCAACTACTTTGGAGGCATGTTTTGCTAAAAACAAACCGATAGTTCCTGTACCTGTGTACAAGTCATAAACGACTTCATTTCCTTGTAAATCAGCGTATTCACGTACTAATTGGTATAGTTTTAGCGCTTGCTTGGCATTGGTTTGGAAGAAGGATTTAGGGCCTATTTGGAACTTTAAATCCTCCATGGTTTCCACCATAAAGGCTTTTCCGTGGTAGCAAACGACTTCTAAATCATGGAAGGTGTCGTTCCCTTTTTGATTAACTACATAATTCAAAGAGGTGATCATCGGGAATGTTGACTTCAAGTATTCCATTACCTTTTGAATTTCCTCTTCCGTGGCATAAGCGAACTGGACGGTGACCATCCACTCATTCGTAACCGTATTTCGGATAATTAAATTACGTAAAGCTCCCTCTTGTTGGTTTTTTAACTCATAATAGGAGATGTCATTTGCTTCAGCAAAATCACGCACTCCGTTGCGAATCGCATTGGATGGATCAGGTTGCAAGTAACAATGATCGACGGGTAAAATCTTATCAAAACGGCCTGGAACATGGAATCCCAAGGCATTCATGGATCCTAAATCTTCTTTACCAATTTCATCCTCTGTGAGCCAACGCGCACAAGAAAAGGTAAATTCTAATTTATTGCGGTAGTAATATGTCTCCTCTGAACCTAGAATGGGTTGAAATTCGGGCAATTTCACTTTAGCGATGCGGGTCAAATTGTCTTTGACTTGTTGCGCTTTAAAGGCAGTTTGAGCTTCGTAAGCAACGTGTTGCCACTTACAGCCGCCACAGATGCCAAAATGGCTACAAGCTACGTCTGTGCGGTGTTCAGAAAGCGGTTGGATGTTGATGGCTTGGGCTTGTTTGAAGCTTTTTTTGGACTTCAAAATACGTAAATCAGCAATATCGCCAGGAGCGACAGCGCCTTGTACAAAAATCACTTCATCGTTCACTTTGGCAATACACTTTGCCTCAGCGGCAAAATCCAAAATCGCAATTTGCTCCAACACCACAGGGGCTTTCTTTTCTTTTTTCTTACTCATGCTGCTAAAAATGTGCACAAAAATACGGCTTTATATGGGCAAGCCAACCAATTCAAGATAAAACCTTAACTTCGCGATGAAATTAATTCACATGAAGAATCAAGTAGTTATCATCACGGGAGCTAGTTCTGGCATCGGAAAAGCATTAGCCTTTGAATACGGCAGAAAAGGAGCTCAGATCATCATCACAGGTAGAAATGAGCAAAATCTACATGCGGCAGAAGCAGAATTACAAGCCGCAGGCATAGCTGCCAAAGGTATCGTCTGCGACTCAGCCTCTGAGGAGCAAACCCGCGCAATGGTAGAACAAGTGATGCAATTATTTGGCAGAATTGACCTATTAATCAATAACGCAGGCATTTCGATGCGATCGATGTTTGAGACCGTGGACCTGAAAGTGCTAAAGCAAGTGATGGACATTAATTTTTGGGGTACGGTTTACGCCACCCATGCCGCATTACCTCATATAAAAGCCGTCAAAGGAGGAATCATTGGTATTTCTTCCATCGCCGGCTACCGCGGACTTCCAGTAAGAACAGGTTATTCAGCTTCCAAATTCGCGATGAATGGTTTCTTAGAAGCGCTAAGAACGGAGTTATTAGAAACGGGGGTCCATGTATTAATTGCTTGCCCAGGATTCACCGCTTCGAATATTAGAGCTGCCTCTTTAAACAGTGAGGGGAAAGTAACAGGGGATTCCATGCGCGATGAGGGAAAAATGATGTCAGCAGAAGAAGTGGCTAAACGCATTACTGAGGCATACGAATCTAAAAAGAAGACGTTAGTACTCACTTTCCAAGGAAAATTAACCGTATTCCTAAATAAATGGATGAATGGATTTTTAGACAAAATGGTCTATAATACCCTGAAAAAGGAAAAGGATAGTCCCTTACAATAAAGCTCCCTTCCGCTAAAAGCAAAAGGGAGTCCAAACCCAATTAAATACCACTCTAAACTTTTATATCGTTGCGTATTTCTGCTGAACCTTTTTTAGCAGTTCATTCAATTCCGCTTTTTTAAACTCAAAATAGGGAAGAGCTAAATCGAATTCATCGATCAATAGTTGAAAATACTTCCGCTCAAAAACCAAAAATTGCGAGTAGCTCGAAGTCATTGCTGAATACACATGATTTTTCTCTTCGATCGCTTCCTCAATCCCAATAAATACGCCTTTGCGATCAATCGATACAAAGCCCACAGGACTTTCTAACACTAAACTTCCTTCTTGCAGGTAAAATACAAATTCTGCTTTTTGGCCTTGACGAAATAAATATTCATCTGGCAAGTAGCGGAGCTCGATTCCACTGGCTAACACTTTCCGTTCCGTATCTGAAAAATTGTTCATTGGCTTAAATAATAAGGCGAAAATACAAGGTTATAAAATCCCAATACCTGACGTTGATCAGTTTTCAAGTTGCTATTTATCACGATTAGCAAAGCGGAATCTCCGGAAATTTGAACATTAGATTTTAACTATGTACACGGAGGTTCTCGAAGAGGTAATATGCTATCATTGTGGAGATGAATGTTCTGAAACGCCTATCATTCATCAAGAAAAGACTTTTTGTTGCCATGGATGCGAACAAGTTTACGAGTTACTGAATGATAATCACCTCGAAGAATATTATAATTGTGATCTTAATCCGGGCATTTCTCCAACAGACAAGAATTTTGATTTTCTAAACAACAAAGCATTCAGGGATCGCTTAATCACCTTTTCGAATGCAGATTTTTCCAAAGTTAGCTTCCACTTGCCAGCCATTCACTGCCGCTCTTGTTTATATCTATTGGAGAATCTGCAAAAATTGAATCCACAGATAATAAAGACAAGTTTGAATTTTGGGAAGAAGGATCTAACGGTTTGGTTTAAAGAAGATCAACTTAGTTTAGGTGCCTTAGCCACCTTAATTGCAAGCCTAGGTTATGAACCGCATATTTCAAATGCGGAAGAAAAACCACAAAATAGTGATCAAAAAAAGCTGTTTCTTAAGCTTGGAATCGCCGGTTTTTGCGCGGGAAATGCCATGCTATTTAGCTTTCCAGAGTATTTAGGGATTGACGATGTATCTCTACAGGCTTTATTTGGTTACCTGAACCTAGCTTTGGGTAGCGTGGCCGTATTCTATTCTGGTTCAGACTATTTTAGCAATGTCTACTCGCACCTCAAATTGCGTAAAATGACCATCGAATTACCCATTCTATTGGGTATACTCGTAGGTTATGGTCGTAGTGTATTTGAAATTTTATCGCATACGGGGGCGGGCTATATCGATTCCGTTTCAGGCCTGATTTTTTTCTTATTAATAGGGAAGTGGTTCCAGCAAAAATCCTTTGATTTCCTCTCATTTGAACGCAATTACAAAGCCTATTTCCCATTAGTGGTCACAAAAATTGCGAATGGCAAAGAAGAGACCGCTCCTTTAGAAGAGATTCAGGTGGGGGATCGTTTATTGATTCGAAACCAAGAAATAATTCCTGCTGATGCCTATTTATTAAAAGGCCAAAGTCAAATGGACTACAGCTTTGTCACCGGCGAAAGCGAATTAATACCTATTCAAGCAGGTCAATCCATTTATGCAGGTGGCAAACACGTAGGAGAGGCCATCGAAATTCAAATCAGCAAAGAGTTGAACCAGAGCCATTTAACACAACTATGGGAACAACAAGCCTTTAAAGATCCGAACCATAAAACAGAAAACTGGGAGAACTTTGCGAATAAAGTGGGGATGTATTTCACGGTGGTACTTCTAAGCCTAGCAACGGTGGCGGGTATCTATTGGTACAATGTAGATCAAAGCCGTTGGTCTAATGCGGTAGTCAGTATTCTAGTGATTGCCTGTCCGTGTGCCTTGGCCGTTTCTTATCCGTTCGCCCTAGGTCATGGAATCAGATGGCTCGCAAAGTTTAACTTTTTCATAAAAGACATTCAGACATTCGAGCGAATGGCCCAAGTGGATACTTTGGTATTTGACAAAACAGGCACGCTAACCTTGCAAAGTCAACAGGAACCTAGCGTTCATTTCAACCGTGATTTGAACGATACAGAATGGAATGCTATTTATTCGCTCGTGTTTCAATCTACCCATCCACTTTCGAAGCAGGTCAAAAAATTCTTACAACATCGTAAAATTATTCCCTTAACCGAATTTATAGAACTCAGTGGAAAAGGGCTTCAAGCGTCATTTGATGGCTTATTTGTCCAAATCGGAAGCGCTAAATACACGTTGAATAAACTCCGTATTCCAGAGGGTTTTATCAGTTCTGAAACACGATTGTTCGTTTCAATTAACCAGGAACCCATCGGATTTATCGAATTTCCGTGGGAAAATAGACCAGGGGTGGAAGGTATGTTGCATAGTTTAAGACATCAATATGAAGTCCATTTGATTTCAGGCGATAAAAAGGAACACGCGGCTCATTTACTGGATTGGTTTGAAAATCAAGATCACGTAAAATTCGAATGTAGTCCTTTAGAGAAGATGGAATATATCCAAACGCTTCAAAAACAAGGTAAAATCGTGGCCATGATAGGGGATGGACTAAACGATGCAGGGGCTTTAAAACAGGCAGCCGTAGGTATCGCCGTTTCAGACGATCATCTGCATTTTACGCCCTCGTCTGATGCGATATTAAAGGGATCCGAATTTCCTCGATTAGGGGAGTATTTGCGTTACTCCAAATTTGGCCTAAAACTCATCAAAGCTAGCTTTATACTCTCTTTAGTCTATAATAGTTTTGGGTTAAGTTATGCTATTCAGGGGAATTTATACCCTTTGATAGCGGCCATTTTAATGCCAATTAATTCAATCAGCATGCTAGTGATTGCGACCTGGGGGATGAATTGGAAAGGGCAGCAATTATACCGTTCTAAAATCAGAATAAAAGCTGAGTAAAGTCAGGTTTTACGAAGGGCTTTGTCCCGAAATTGCAACAAATAAAATGCGTAGACAATGGAAATAATGTACCTAATGATCGGATTGAGCCTTTTTATGGCGATCGGATTTGTCATTGCCTTTGTTTGGTCCATTAAAACGGGACAACAAGAGGATTTAATTACACCTGCGATGCGCATTTTACAGGATGACCAAAAAACAAACAAGCTATGAGTACAAAAATTACCTCATTAGAGCAATTTTATTACGACAATAAAATCGTTCGAAATTTCTCCATTGCCACGATTATTTGGGGTGTTGTGGGGATGCTAGTGGGTGTGATAATCGCCACACAACTTTTTGCTCCCTCTATGAACATTACCCAATACGGAACTTTTGGCCGTATCAGACCATTGCATACGAATGCAGTGATTTTTGCTTTTGTGGGTAACGCCATTTTTGCGGGGGTATACTATTCATTGCAACGCCTTTTGAAAGCGCGTATGTTCAGTGATTTCTTGTCCAATTTTCATTTCTGGGGATGGCAATTAATCATTGTAGCTGCAGCTATCACTTTACCTTTAGGAATCACGACATCACACGAATACGCGGAATTAGAATGGCCAATCGATATTGCGATAACCTTGGTGTGGGTGGCGTTTGGCATTAATATGTTCGGTACCATCTTTAAAAGAAGAGAGCGTCACTTGTATGTGGCGATTTGGTTCTACATCGCGACGTTCATTACGGTGGCTGTATTGCACTTGACCAACTCAATGCAATTACCCATCTCTCTTTTCAAATCTTATTATGTCTATGCAGGAGTTCAAGATGCCTTAATTCAGTGGTGGTATGGCCATAATGCGGTGGCGTTTTTCTTAACGACCCCATTCTTAGGGTTGATGTATTATTTCTTGCCAAAAATGGCGAACCGTCCGGTCTATTCGTACCGTCTTTCGATTCTACACTTTTGGGCTCTAATTTTTATCTATATCTGGGCTGGACCTCACCACTTGTTGTATTCGTCATTACCTGATTGGGCTCAGTCTTTAGGGGTTGTTTTCTCGATCATGTTAATTGCTCCATCTTGGGGTGGTATGATCAACGGTCTTTTGACCTTGCGCGGTGCATGGGATCAAGTACGCGAGAATACGATCTTGAAATTTATGGTGGTGGGTATTACTTCATATGGTATGGCTACTTTCGAAGGGCCGATGTTATCCTTAAAAAATATTAATGCGATCGCCCACTTTACAGACTGGATCGTAGCACACGTACACGTAGGAGCTTTAGGCTGGAATGGTTTCTTGACTTTCGCGATGTTGTATTGGTTAGTTCCACGTATCTTCCAAACGAATTTATATTCAGAAAAATTAGTTAAAACCCACTTCTGGATTGGAACGATTGGAATTGCCTTTTATGCAATCCCCATGTATATCTCTGGTTTCACCCAAGGGATGATGTGGAAGCAATTCACGGCAGAAGGCACCTTGCAATATGGCAACTTCCTAGATACAACCTTGCAATTATTGCCGATGCACATGATGCGCGCATTAGGCGGAACCTTGTACTTAACAGGGGCAATTTTAATGGCCTATAACTTGTTCAAGACCATGGCTCAAGGCACTTTGTTAGCGAATGAGAAAGCGGAAGCTGCTCCATTAGCTATTATCGAGGAGAAACACGAAAGTGATGGACACTGGCACCGTTGGATTGAAAAACGTCCAATCCAGTTATTGGTGGCTTCTTTAGTGATGATTCTAGTGGGTTCATTAGTGGAATTAGTTCCTACGTTTATGGTCAAGTCAAACGTTCCTACGATTGAATCGGTGAAACCATATAGCTCTTTAGAGTTAGAGGGACGTGATATTTACATCCGCGAGGGTTGTGTGAGTTGTCACTCGCAGTTAGTACGTCCATTTAGAAGTGAGACGGAACGCTATGGTGAATTCTCTAAATCTGGAGAGTTCGTTTATGACCATCCTTTTCTTTGGGGATCTAAACGTACGGGACCGGATTTGCATAGAGAAGGTGGTAAATACCCTGATTCTTGGCACTATCACCACATGAGAGAGCCTAGTAGCATGTCACCTGGTTCGATTATGCCAAATTATGCTTGGCTATTAGAGCAAACGTTAAACACGTCTCAAACGCAGGATAAGTTAGCCGCTATGAAAAAACTAGGTGTGCCTTATTCTACAGAAGAGATTAACAATGCGGTGAAAGATCTGAATTCGCAGGCGAAAGCTATCCAAGCAAATTTAGCTGCAGAGAAAATTAAGGTAAGCCAAGACAAAGAGATTATTGCTTTGATTGCTTACTTACAACGTTTAGGTACGGACATTTCTAAAAAATAAGCGCATGTTTAAGCAATTTATATCGAACATACCAGGAGCAGATAATTATATGATTTTCTCGCTGCTAACCTTTTTGACATTCTTCATTCTAGTAGGCATCTACTTGATTTGGATGGACAAAAAGCACCTCGTTGAAATGGAGCAGATGCCCTTTAACGAAGGTAATAACCTAAATGAGAACTCAAAATAATACGATTATGTCAGTTACTGTTGTTGAAATTTGGTTAGTCAGTATGATCCTAATGACTGGGATTGTCATTTTAGTCGTAACGCTACAATTGCACGTGACCTTGAAAAAATTAGCGGATCAAGCCTTGCCTGAACCGGTGGTAAAGCAAAGCTGGTGGGATGGATTCACCGGTTTAAAACCTTTGGAAAAAGAAAAAGACCTCCTAATGGAGCATAAATACGATGATATTGCGGAATTAGACAATCCTACGCCGCCATGGTTCATGTATTTATTCTATTTAACAATTCTTTTCGCTGTCGTTTATGGCATGTATTACCACGTTTACCAAGATGGCAATATTCAAGAGACGGAATATAAAACCGAGGTTACAATTGCTGAAAAAGCGAGAGAAGAGTATATGAAGAAGTTTGCTAATTCAGTAAACGAGGATAATGTAACGGTAGTGAAAGAGGCCAAAGATTTAACAGAGGGGTCACAAATTTATTCCACAAATTGTGTAGCTTGTCATGGTGATAAGGGGCAAGGAGGCGTGGGACCTAACTTAACAGATAAGTTTTGGTTACATGGAGGAGACATCAAATCGATCTTCAAAACACTTACGCATGGCGTTCCCGAAAAAGGGATGATTGCCTGGAATAAAACCTTAAACCCATTACAAATTCAAAAAGTAGCCTCTTTTATTTTATCACTGCAAGGATCTAATCCTCCAGGTGCGAAGGAGCCACAAGGAACTGAAACTAAAACACCCTGATTATGAAACAGAACGTAGGTAAAATGGATCGCATCTTTCGATTAGCGATCGCCGTAAGCTTAGCCATTCTAGCTTATGCCCAGATTATCCCCGCAAACCTAGCCTTAACAGTCTACATTGTGGCAGTTGTGATTGCTCTTACTGGAATATTTCGATTTTGCTTACTTTACAAACCTTTTGGGTTGAGTACCTGCCGAGAAAAGTCTCCATTTTAATGTAAAAGGGGTCCGGCAACGGACCCTCTTTTTTTATGTCAGAATTCAATATTAATAATGATGATTACCGGAACCATTTGTACAACCAGACGAAGGATGGGAAACGACTTTGGATCTACCCAGGTCGCATAATCGGTCAATTCTACCGTCTAAGAACGTATTTCTCCTACCTTTTATTAACGCTATTATTTGGATTGCCTTGGTTAGAATATAAAGGAAATCCGATATTTCTGTTTAATGTATTGGAGCGGAAATTCATCTTTTGGGGTGTTCCTTTTTTCCCGCAGGACTTCCATTTAGTGGCATTGGGATTAGTTGCCTTTCTTTTATTCATCAGCTTATTTACCGTTTTATTCGGACGCATCTGGTGTGGCTGGGCGTGCCCGCAGACCATCTTCATGGAGATGTTATTTCGGAAGATTGAATACTGGATAGAGGGAGATGATAAAGCGCAAAGAAAACTAGCAGAATCCCCTTGGAATGCAGAAAAGATCCTGAAGAGAGGAACAAAGCATACCTTGTTCATATTCTTGTCATTCGCTATAGCGAATACCTTTTTGATGTACATCATAAGCAAAAAAGAATGGCTAAAATTAGTTACAGAATCTCCACTTGACCACATTATAGGTTTAGTAGCCATCCTTATTTTTACCGCGGTCTTTTACTTTGTTTTTGCCCGGTTTAGAGAGATGGTTTGTATGGTTATTTGTCCTTATGGTCGCCTGCAAGGGGTTTTATTAGATAATAATTCTATTCTAGTTCAATACGATCACAAAAGGGGAGAACCGCGCGGAAAAGGCGAAGAGAAGGGCGCCTGCATCGATTGCCATTGGTGTGTACGTGTTTGTCCTACGGGAATTGATATTCGAAATGGTAGTAATCAATTAGAATGCATTGGATGCACGGCCTGTATTGATGCGTGTGATATGGTGATGGAAAAGACCCACCAGCCTACCGGTTTAATTCGCTATGATTCTTTGAATGGAGTAAATACAGGACAAAAACTTAAGTTCTCCTTGCGGATTGGAGCATACAGCACCGTTTTGGCCTTAATCATCGCGGGCTTAGGTTATATGTTAGTCACACGGACTAATTTTGAAACCACACTGCTGCGTACGCCAGGAATGATTTTCCAGCTGGATGAAAAGACGAATGAGGTAAGTAATTTATACCAAATGGAGGTTTTGAATAAGTCGATGGAAAAGCAAAGCTTCAGAATAGAGGCGCCTGAGCCCTTTAAGATTGTTTGGGTAGGGAAACCTCTGAATTTAGTCAACCCGGGAAAAATGGCAAAAGGGGAGTTCTTCCTAAGAATCAAACTAGGTAAATGGAAGAATGGGGAGAAAGTTCCGGTTCAAATTACCGAAACAAGTGGAAAAGAAGATATTATCAAAACTAGTTTTATACAACCAGATGAATAAATTTAGCTTTAATTGGGGACATGGGATTATTGTCACCTTTGTGCTTTTTGGGGCATTTATGGCGTATTTTTATGTCAACATGTCCAAAGAATCCATCGAACTAGTAGGCAAAAACTACTATGCGGATGGCCAGGCATTTCAGAAAAAAATCAATGAGCGGGAACAAACGGAAGCCTTAACTTCAAAGGCTAGTTTAGCGTTTTCGGCCGATTTTCAGCAAGCCAAAATTCAGTTCCCTGCTTCCATTTCAAAAGGGAGTTTAGTTTTTTACCGCCCATCCAATGCCAATTTAGATAAAACACTTAGTGTTTCTGCCGATTCGACTGGCCTAGCACTAATCAATACGCCCTTTTTAGTCAAAGGTCCTTGGAACGTCAGTTTAAGCTGGGAGAAAGACGGCAAAAGCTACATCGAAGAACAAAGAATAAACATTCCTTAATGCATACCTGGTATTACACCTTTCTGATTGGTTTAGCCGGAAGCTGGCATTGCTTTGCGATGTGTGGACCCATTGTGGCTCAAATTAACGCGCGCGGGAAATCACCTGCTAGGATGCTGCTTTATCCACTTGGACGCATTTTCATATATGGCACGCTGGGATATTTCGTGGCAGGCATCGGATCCATCTGGCTATTTCCCAATCTATGGTCTTATTATTACGTACTAGCAGGTGTTTTTATCCTCCTAATTATAACTCAAAACATAGGAGAGGGGCCGCTTGCCTTTTTACATCAATCGATTGGAAAGAGATTACAAATAATAGGGTCTAAAATGGGGCCTTCAGGGTATTTCCTTTTAGGAATGGCCAATGGATTATTGCCCTGTGGATTAGTTGTGGCAGGATTAAGCGTAGCCTTAATTCAACCTAAACCCTTATATGGAGCTTTTAGTATGGTGATTTTAGGCATAGCGACATTACCAGCGCTTCAGCTATATATTTGGGGGTCTTCCAAATTAAAGAAACAGCCGATATTTCAATACCTTGGATGGTTCGTAGCAGGAATTTTACTCTTTAGGGGAGCTTGGGGTATCGGAATGGCTTATTCTGATTATTTAGCTCATTCGAGCCTCAGTCCGATTATCTGTCATCCGTTTAGCTAGTATTTGAGTTTAGCTAGTCCTTCGATATTTTTCAAGGTCATTTCGCCTCCTTTAACATCCAAATAACCTTCTTTTTTAAAGTCACTTAAAGTACGAATAACCGATTCGGTAGCTGTTCCCACGCGAGAAGCAAGATCTTCGCGTGAAAGTTTGATCACCAAAGGTTCGGACATAGAAGTGCCGTAGGTTTTAGCTAATTCGACTAAAACCATTGCTACCCGCATGCGTAGGCTTTGATAAGCCATTTCGACCATCAGCTTTTCGTTTTTCAATAAATAACTGGTCAAGGCTTTTCTGAAAAAGACTTCCAAGTGGATATTTTCCTTTATTCTTTGCAAGAAATCGACAGCTGAAACGAGAAGGATAGTCGATTCTTCTAAAGCTTCCGCACTTTCGCGGTAAGCTTGGTTTTCTAAGAGGTCAACAAAACCGAAAAATTCGCCTTCCTGAACGAACGAAGTAATGAAATACTTGCCATCCTTATTCGTATGGTAGGTTTTTACCTTTCCTTTGGCTAAATAATACAAACGAATCGGATGATCTCCCTCCGCATAAATCACCTGTTTCTTTCCGTGAGTTTGCGATTTCTTTTCTCCATCCCAGGTGCGTAAATCCAAAAACGCCAAGGCTTCGTGCACGGCTTCAACATCAGAAATCGATTCTACAACCGGTGTAATCGTTTTTGCTTTCTTCAAACGAGCATCGATGGCTTTCAATAATTCCACTTCTTGGAAGGGTTTAGTCAAATAATCATCGGCCCCCATTTCCATACCCTTGCGCATATCCGCCCGATCGGTTTTAGCCGTCAAGAAGATAAAGGGAATCGAGGCTAATTCTGGTTGACTGGAGAAGACTTGTAAAACACCAAATCCATCCAAATTAGGCATCATAATATCGCATATCACTAAATCTGGATTCCAAGTTCGAGCTAATCGTACCCCTTCCAAACCATCTGAAGCGGTCTCCACTGTAAATCCAGATAATTCCAACAGCTCTGCCGTATTCTCCCGAATATCTACACTGTCTTCAATAATTAATAGGCGCTTTCCCATGCTATTATTTCACTGGAAACTGAATATGTAGTTCAGTCCCTTTATTTAATTCACTCTTAATTTCCACTTTACCCCCTAATAAACGCATATAGCGATCCACCAAGTGCAATCCTAAACCCGTTCCTTGAATAACGGTGGCATTTCCACCACGGAAAAAGCGTTCGAATAAATGCTTTTGATCCTCCTCACTAATACCAATACCTTGATCAATAATGGTAATCAAAACCTGATTCCCTTGTTTCTCCACTTTCAGGATGATTTCCTTCTGTGAGAATTTCAAGGCATTAGACAAACCATTAAAAATGACTTTACGTAGAATCGAGGCATCTTGAACACAACTGAAATCATCGTCCAATTCCAGGTAAATAGCCTGCTGATAGGTACTAAAGTCGGTTAGAATATCTTGTAAAAAGTTTTGTATAGAAAACTCAGTTGGATGAATTTCTAATTTACCATCTTCTAATTTACCCACAGATAAAAACTCCTCTAAAATCTCTGTTAAATGATTCACAGACGATTTTATACGATTGATATGTTGCTCTCTTTTTGGTTGATCCTCTGCTTTCGTATATTTTTCAATCAAAGTTGCAGAACCCAAGATGGAGGTTAAAGGCGTTCTGAATTCGTGTGAGGCCATCGAAACAAAACGTGTCTTTAAATCCCCTAATACTTTTTCCTTTTCTAAAGAGATTTCTAATTCTTTCGCACTTACCTCTAACTTATCCAGCGTATTTTGAAGGGCCTGCGTTCTAGCTGCCACTTCTTGCTCTAACGTTTCGTTTAGCTGGTTGATTTGTTGATTCTTTAAAATCAACTCCATTTCTACTTTTCGCTTTAACGTCACATCACTCACGAAAGCGATGTAATGCATACTTCGCTCTGCTTTAAAGTGACTTAGAGAAATTTCGATAGGAAATAAAGAACCGTCTTTTCGTTTAGCTTTTAAATCTAAACCCACACCCATTGGTCTAGAGATGGGTTTTTCGGTACCCAAATGATCAATGTGAGCGTGATGCCTATCTTTCAGGTGATTCGGAATTAATAGGGAAATATTTTCGCCATTTAGTTCATTCTCTTCATAACCAAATAATTTATCTGCGAATCGATTCGATAGAATAATTTCAAAAAGTGAATTGGTTACAATAATGCCGATGGCCGCCTCTTGGAAGATAGCTTCAAACTCGAATCCGGCTTGTATTTGATTAGGCATTTGACTGAAATTTGATATAAATATACCCTTTTTTAAGGATGATAAGAAACGACCGCGTGCTTCAACACATCGCTTTTATAAAAATAAATATCCTTGAATTTTCCTTCGGCATACATTTTACCTTGATCAAAGAAATGAGGGGAGTTGGGATTCCCATTTTCACCACCTGCTAGCAGAGAATAGGCCTTAATTTTAGGGCCAAATTCCACCGCCGCTATAAAGCTATTGCCATTCACCCCATACCATTTTTTAGATCCTTGAATCGATCGACTCGTATAAGAGGGTAGTTGGCCCCATGCTGAGGAAGTAAAAGGCACTGGAATACTCACTTTCGAATCATCCATTTGTAAAGCGTCACCATTGGAAATACGTTGGAATCTGTTTAATTCGCCCCAGGCAACCCGCCAAGTACCAAAATCTCTATTAATTTCCGCTAAAACCTCTCGTAATGCTTGAACCATTTCTAATCTAGCACCCGTTTTTGCATAGCTTTCCATATTCTGAACAACTTCTGTTTCTCCTCCAAATTGCTTGGGCTTAGGAATTTTAGGCATTATTTTCAGTCCCCAGCGAATAGCGATGGTTTGAGCAACAGAACTCGCAGACGCATTGTAATCCCAATTTTTCAATTCATTCACCACCTCTGCTAAATCCGATTCGTTGCCTGCCGCATGTATAAGTGGAGGTAGTAAAGTTTCAAAAGCCGTCAAACGACGGTCATAACCTAACCCAATCAAACTCTGTAAATCCAATTTGCCGGTTTGTGAGAACAAACGAACCGCATTGCGATCTCGGAAATTTTCGCCATCAGGGGCCATATAGACAGGATAATTTGCACGTAATGGACTCGAAGTTCCTGAAACGGTAAAAGGAGTGGAGTTGCAATTTTGAATCCACCCAGAAGTAGGATTATATACGTGAACGATTTCTTCAACAGAATGAAGTCCTTTCCAATCGATCTTGCTTGAAGAACCGTCTTGGGGTACGCCCCAGTCTTTTGAGCTGTCTCTACGCGGAACGTAATTACCGTGCCAATAAGCGATATTACCCTTGTTATCAGCATAAACGGTATTGTTCGAAGTGTTTGCCCGCATTTCCATCACACGTATATAATCAGCTAATCCTTTTGTCTTAGTGCGCAACCAACTTTGCATTAAACTCTTTCGAGCTCTATTATACGATCGAACGGAGATCCATTTCCCATTTCTAGCGGCTAACACGGGACCACGGTGGTTAAAATAGGCCTTGATTTTACGTGAACCTAAGGTGATAATTTTCGTTTGAAAAGGAATCCATTTGCCATCTAGGAGGTATTCCATCTGTCCATCCCGCGAGCGTGTAGTCTCTACATACGCATCCGCCACATCGACTTCAGAGGAAGTATGCATCCAGCCATTGTACGGATTAAATCCCTGATAGACAAAGAATTGACCCCACGTTACCGCTCCATACACTGATAAGCCTTGTTCGCTCACTACATGTACTTCAGGACGGAAATAAAACGTCACGTGCGGATTAATATAGAGTAAAGAATGACCGGATTTAGAGAGGGAAGGACCTACTGCGAAGCCATTTGAGCCTGTCAACTTCTCATCTGGATTTTGGTTTTTCACACTAGCGACTTGAGTAGGTAAACCATAGAAAAGGGCTGTTTCCTGTTCTGTAACATCTCCCGTAGAAATGGCTCCAATGGATCCATCTGTCCACAATAGGGGATACCAAGGTTCAAAATGAGTGATTAACCGAGGCTTGACCTCTGGGTGTTTTTGTAAATAGTAATTAATACCGTCCGCATAAGCGTTCAAGAGTTTTTTAAGCCAAACAGGAGAGGTTTTATATTCTGTTTTGGCCTCTTTCTCATCAATTAACAATTTGATATAGAGGTCATAAGCTAATTCCTTTTCCCCTTTTACTTCAGACATTCGTCCCAATTTCTCGATGTAATTCATCTCCACTCGAGCGAAATCATCCTCGCATTGGGCATACATCAAGCCAAAAACAGCATCTGCATCCGTTTTACCATAGATATGTGGAATGCCCCATTCGTCTCGGTGAATGGTTACGCGTTTCGCTTGGGCCTGATAAGAATCGGCTTTCGAGTAAAAAGAAATAGTTAATAAAAAGAGTGTAACGAATTTTTTCATAGCTGGTTGATATATCTGCTAAAAATAAGAATAAAATCGGGTCAGGAGGGTATAAACAATGTAAAATTGTCTTTCTAACTTACAAGACGATTCTAAACCTATTGTATGAAAAACGTTCGGCTTCTTCCGATACTACTCTTATTGTGCGTTTCCAGCTTATTTGCCCAAACAAAAATTAAAATTCAAGGGGAAGTGAACGTCCCATTTTCTAGCATTCGTCTTTTTAAAGGTACTTCACTGGTGACTGGAACGATCGGGAATGAAAAGGGAAAATTTGTAGTCGAAGTAGCACCAGGAACGTATGACTTATTGATTGAAAGCATTGGTTATGACGCTTTGAAGATGGCTAATCAGTCATTTACAAGCTCCATTAATTTAGGATCTATTAGCGTTAAAGAAAGCAATCAGACCTTAAATGAAGTAGTGGTAAAGGGCCAAAAAGCTTCCATGGAACTCAACCTCGATAAGCGAATCTTTAATGTAGGGACGGATTTAGCGAATAAAGGGGCGACGGCTTCTGAAATATTAGGGAATTTACCATCTATCCAAGTAGATCCAGAAGGTGCGATTAAACTGCGAGGAAGTGATAACGTGCGCATTTTGATCGATGGAAAACCCTCTACTTTAGCCGGAATTAATGGTTCATCCGGTCTGCAATCCTTACAAGGAAATCTCATCGATAAAGTCGAAATCATCACGAATCCTTCTGCCCGTTACGAAGCGGAAGGGATGGCTGGTATCATCAATATCGTACTAAAAAAGAACCAAAACCAAGGATTCAACGGGGCGATCGAAACAACGACAGGATATCCCGAGAATTTTGGCGGAACAGCCATCGTCAATTACCGAAAAAACAAATTCAATTTCTTTATCAATTACGGCGTATTCTATCGCCGGACACCTGGAAGAGGCAGTATTTACCAAGAAGTTTATACCGGAAAGCAGACAAATTATCTGGATCAACATTCGTCTAATAATGTCACTGGCCTAGTTAATAATGTAAGAGGTGGAGCGGATTATTTTTTCAATGACAAAACCATTTTAACCGCCTCCTATATCTTTAGAAGAACTGACGTTCAACGCATTACAGACTTTAATTACCTGGATTACCGCGGAAATTTATTTAATTTGTACAGCGATACATATCGCCAACAAGATGAAAAAGAGGCAGAACCGAATGGAGAATATGCCCTCACTTTCAAGAAAAACTTTGCTAAAAAAGGAAAAGAATTTAGCGCCGATTTGCGCTACTTAGATTATTGGGAAAGATCGGATCAAACCTATACTCAAAAAGGGAAGAAACCAGATGGATCTGCTTTTCCTGAACTTAATAAGGTACAAAAAGCCTTAAATGACGAATTCGAACGCCAATGGATTTTGCAAGCTGATTATGTTAATCCGATCGGTAAAGATGCCAAAATCGAAATGGGTCTTCGCACCAGTTTCAGGAATATGATCAATGATTATATCGTTACAGAACAACAACCATCAGGACAATTTACCATTATCCCAGGCTTGAAAAACGTATTTAATTATAAAGAAAACATCTCGGCAGCCTACCTGATTTTTGGAAACAAAATGAAGCAGTTTTCGTACCAATTCGGGTTAAGAGCTGAGACTACTGATATCCAAACTGAACTAGAAGAAACGAAGGAAAAGAACCCGAGAATTTACGCAAATTTGTTCCCTAGTGCTCATTTTACGTATACCATCACTCCCGACAATTCCTTTCAATTAAGCTATTCTAGAAGGGTAAGACGTCCTACCTACAATGATTTAACGCCCTTTGTTACTTTTTCTGATAACCGAAATTTCTTCTCTGGAAACCCTAATTTAAATCCGGAATTTACCAATTCATTTGATTTAGGAAACGTACGTTACTTTGATAAGGGAAGTATTAGCTCGTCCCTTTATTACCGTCAAACCTTTGGCAAAATCGACCGTTTCAGAACCGTTGATACCTTAGGTTTTGCAAAAACATTACCAGTCAATTTAAGTGATCAACAGTCGATGGGGGTTGAAATTGCCAGTTCATATACCTTTACCAAAGCCTACAAAGCAGATTTAAGCTTTAATGCCTTTAGAGCGATTACGGACGCTACCAATATCAATGCAGCCTTTAAGGCAGACACCTATTCTTGGTTTGTTAGACATAGTTCCCGCATTAAATTAGGAGCAGTGGATTTACAAGTGAGAGCAAATTACGAAGCGCCTCAACAAACGCCGCAAGGAACGAGAGGGTATATCGCCTGGGCTGATTTATCTGCTTCCAAAGATATTTTGAAGGGAAACGGGACACTTAGTTTAAGTATTTTAGATATATTTAGCTCCCGAATTAATCGCTATGAATCTCGTTTCTTAGAACCTAGAGATGGTTCTGGTTTTTACACACGAGGAGAATCGCAAGGGCGATTAACATCACTTAATTTGACCTTTAACTACCGATTTAAAACGACTAAACAAGCTGCAAAACAACGCCGTAGCTTAATGGACGAAGAAAATTAATAACACCAATGAAAAGAATACTCTTACTTTCTTGCACTGCATTAGCGCTTTATTCTTGTAGCCAACAAGGTAAAGACGATACCTACAAGATCATTTATGAGGACCAAAGCAAAGTAGCCGAAAACGCGAAAGCCATTAAGGATAAACAACCTATTAAAATTATTCCTGGTCTTAAAATCGATTTATGGGCATCTGATTCCTTGTTACAAGATCCTGTTGCCATCGCCGTTGATGATAAAGGGGCAATTTTTGTTAATAGTACGAATCGAAATAAAGCATCTGAATTTGATATTCGTGGGCACCGCGATTGGATGACAGAATCCATCGGTTTCCAAACGGTGGAAGATCGCAGAGCCTTTTTACGCCGCACATTTGCTCCAGAAAATTCAGCAAAAAATACCTGGTTGCCAGATATGAATGGGGACGGATCCCACGATTGGTTGGATTTAAAAGTGGAGAAAGAGGAAATATACAAGGTTGAAGACCTGAATGGCGATGGTTATGCGGATCAATCCACACGCGTTTTCAATGGTTTCAATGAAGAAGTTACGGATGTAGCTGGCGGGCTATTAGTGCGCAAGAAAGATGCTTTTGTGGCCATAGGCCCTGATTTAATGCGATTAAAACACAAAGGTGGGCAGTGGACTAAACCGGAGTCTATTTCGACCGGTTATGCCGTTCACATTGGTTTTGGTGGTCATGGAATGTCAGGATTGACAGAAGGGCCAGATGGTAAAATCTATTGGCAAATCGGAGATATTGGTGCGAATATTACGGCTAAAGACGGTAAGCAATACAAAAATCCGAACTCAGGCGTCATCGTTCGTTCTAACCCAGACGGATCGGAATTTGAAGTGTATGCCAGCGGATTGCGCAATACACACGAATTCGTATTTGATAACTACGGTAATTTAATCAGCTCCGATAACGATGGTGATCATCCAGGAGAAAGTGAGCGTTTAGTGCATGTGGTGGAAGGTTCTGATGCCGGATGGCGCTCGAACTGGCAATATGGAAAATACACTGATCCAAGGAACAACCAGTACAAGGTATGGATGGATGAGAAATTATTTGTCCCGCGTTGGGAAGGTCAAGCAGCCTATATCATTCCACCAATTCGCAATTTCCACAATGGTCCTACGGGAATGCTTTGGAACCCAGGAACGGCTTTAGGAAAGCGCTGGACCAATAAATTCTTCTTGGTGGAATTCGTGGGAAATGCGAATATGTCCCATATCTGGTCATTTGACTTAAAGCCGAAAGGAGCTTCTTTTGACTTCAAATCAGAAGAAGATGTAGTAAAAGGGATTTTACCTACCGGTATTCGTTTCGGTCCGGAAGGAGCATTATATGCTTCGGATTGGATTTTTGGCTGGGATACAAAGAATTATGGTCGCATCTGGAAAATCGATGTGGACGAGAAAGAGAATGATTTGAAAGCAGAACGTGAGCAAACGAAGAAGTATATCCAGCAGGATTATGCGAAACAGAGTTTGACGCAACTTTATGATTTGTTATTCTATGCGGATCAACGCGTTCGTCTAAAGGCGCAATATGAACTAGCGGAAAGAAAAGCAACAGCTATCTTCAAGAAAGCGGTTCAACAAAAAGAGAATCAATTAGCCCGTGTACATGGAATTTGGGGATTAGGCCAAATCAAAGCAGCGGCTTCCATCCAACCACTTTTAGCAGACTCAGATGAAGAAATTGTAGCACAGGCTGCGAAAGTAGTAGGGGATATTTTCGATGGATCTGCTTCAGATAAATTGATTCCATTAGTGGCTTCATCAAACCCACGTGTTTCCTTCTTTGCAGCACAGGCATTAGGACGCATTCGTTCTGAGAAAGCCATTCCGGCTTTAGTAAAATTAGTAGAAACAAACGCGGACAAAGATCTGTATTTGCGTCACGCTGCTGTTTTAGCCTTAAGTAGAATAGGACAGGCGGAACCAATGTTAGCTTTGCAAAATTCGCCTAATCGTTCTTTGCGAATCGCGGCGGTACTCGTATTACGTCGTTTAGCTCATCCTGGAATGGCGGGATTCCTACAAGATTCGGATGAATACATCGTAGCAGAAGCGGCTAGAGCAATTAATGATGATGAATCCATTCCCGCGGCATTACCAGCGTTAGCGGCGACTTTAGCTGATTCGCGCTTGAAAGATGAGGTGATTATTAGAAGAGCAATCAATGCTTGTTTGCGCGTAGGTTCAGAGAAAGAAATTGATTTATTGATTGCTTATTCTGAAAGAACGGGAATCTCTGAGGCTTTGCGTGCTGAAGCCATTGCGACCTTAGGTTCTTGGGCGAATCCATCGGTCATGGACCGAGTGGATGGCCGCCACAGAGGTGTTTTGGAAAGAAATCCAGCCGATGTAATTGCCCGTATTCAGCCCAAAATCCCTGGATTCTTTGCTTCAGAAAATCCGGACGTTTTAATTGCAACGGCAAAATTAGTAGCAGAGTTACAATTGAAATCATTCACGGAGATTGAAATCAACCTTTTCAAAAATCATCCCAATGCGAAGGTAAGGGCTGCTTTATTAAGTTCTTTGGCAGAACTTCAAATACCTCAATTAGGTACCATCTTAGAAAAAGGTATCCGCGATGAGGACAAAAATGTCCGCGGTATCGCCTTAAGCAATTTGAACAAAATCGAATTAAGCGCCACTGAATTACCCGCAATCACAAAACCGATTTTCGAAAAAGGATCGCTTACCGAGCAGCAATCTCTTTTGCAAAGTATGGCCCAAATGAAGCCGGCTAACACGTCCGTTATTTTAGCAGACTTAATTCAAAAAATGGTGGATAATCAATTGCCCTCTGGAATCAAATTAGACCTAATGGAGGCAGTAGAAGCAAGTAATGAAGAGAAATTAGTGGCCAAATTAGATGCCCTAAAAGTGAAAGGGACTTTAACAGATGAATTCAAAGAAGCGTTGTTTGGAGGTTCTGTTACTGACGGACGAAATATCTTTAATTATAATTCAACCGTACAATGCGTACGCTGTCACATCGTAGGTGGAGAAGGAACTACCGTAGGTCCTAATTTAAAAGGAGTGGCTTCTAGATTGACAAGAGAGCAATTGCTACAGGCCTTGATTGAGCCGAGTGCGCGCATTTCTCCAGGTTATGGTACTACGAATTTTGTATTAACAGATGGACAAGAAGTTTCAGGTTCCATTATTTCTGAAACGGATGAACTGGTGCAATTAAAAACGAATGATGCAGAACCATTGCGTATTCCTGTAACGCGCATTAAATCAAGAGAAAACTTGCCATCTGGTATGCCTCCAATGGGCTCTTTGATGAGTAAAAGAGAAATTAGAGATGTGGTGGAATACTTATCATCACTAAAATAAGTGTATATTTGTACTAATGAAGCTTAACAAAATATTTTTATTATTCATATCTCTCTCGTTTTTGACGTCATTGACGTCTTCAGCGCAGGGCGGTATCACGGCTTCCATTCAAAAAGAAAAATCACAACAAATCCATAAAACCGAGTCCGCTGATTTCGGTTTTATGGATTTTCTATTAGAAGAAGATACGACTGAGAATGAGGAGGATAATTTATTTATCCCTTTTGTTTTAAACCAAGTTTCTTCCTTATTATTCCCTGTAAACCATACGATTTTAAGTAGATTTACAGGTTTCCCTACTAAGGCATTCGCCTTCTTAAAAACACCTATTTTCTTGACATTCAGAAATATTAGGCTGTAGAAATACCTCCCTTTTTTTACCTATTGTTTACGCAATACTTTATTCAATCTGCCTTATTTTAGATTTGATCTTATCATTTTATGCATATATCATTTAATGAGCATCATGTGATTCATGAACTGAAACACTTTTTGCCGGCACAAGCTCCTTTAATGGACTTTGTGCACCACAATACGTTGCATGCATTCCAAAACCTTTCGTTTCACGAAGCATTAGCAACAGCGCATGTTAAACTAGGTTACCAAGTCTATTTCCCATTAGAGATCTTTCGATCGATGTATCAGGAAGGACGCATCTCAGATGATGTATTAGAACGCGTTCTGGTACAGAAAAAAGGAAATGCGGAAGCCTGGAAGGGTAAATTACTCTTTGGAGAGTATCCTAACATTGAACCGGGTCGCGTAGGAGCTTTACGTGGAATTTGGAAAACTACGTATGGAATCGATGTAGACTCCTTAGTTCACCCTACCTTATTTCGAATTATTGGAAGCTTTTTAGACCAAGGAATTTCTATTTGGAATTTCCCATTAGAGGGGAAATCATTTTTAGAGGCCATCCGAACGGTAGAAAGCACGAGTTTCGCGAGTATTTTTTATAACAAAGAGACGAGAAAACTATTATTAGACCCTGCATTGACCATAACGAAGATGCTACAAAAAATAGTAGGAGAGAACGAATCATTGTATGAACAATACTTGTATGATCAGCAATTCTCACATCAGGGATGGTCAGGCATGGTTTCTACTGTGGAGGATCTTCCCCAGACCTTATTGGATACCCGATTTATAAAATTAGAGGATTTAATTCTATTCGAATTATTGTTAGAATTTGATGCACTGAACTACAAGTTAGATCAATCTTGGTCGCCAGTGGGAAATTTCGTGACGGAGAAAATTATTCCGCTTCACGATCCAATTGTCTATTCTGAGAAAATGGATGTATTGAGTCTGTGGCAAGAAGCCTTTGAATGGTCCTATTATGACCAGGTTTTAAAAGGCTTGCAAATGGAAAAGGTAGAGTCCGTTAAACCACATTCGAAAAGTTTCCAAGCAATGTTTTGCATTGATGACCGGGAATGTTCATTTAGAAGACATTTGGAGAATTTAGATTCTGCTTGTGAAACTTTTGGCACGCCTGGATTCTTCTCCGTGGAATTTTTCTATCAGCCAGTGGGAGGTAAGTTTTATACCAAACTTTGTCCAGCTCCAGTGACCCCTAAATTCCTCATTAAAGAGGAGGGAAGCGAGAAAAAGCTAGGAACAGATCTCCACTTCTCGAAACACAGCCACAATTTCTATTCAGGTTGGTTATTTAGCCAAACGCTTGGATTTTGGTCTGCTGCTAAACTTCTCGTTAGCCTATTCAAGCCGTCGATGAGTCCTGCGACTGCGTCTTCATTGAAACACGTAGATAAATTCTCGACCATTCGGGTGGATTACCAAGCGATGGAGAACGGACTTCAAGTAGGGTTCCAAATCGAAGAAATGGCCGTCAGAGTCGAAAGCTTACTGAAAAGTATCGGTTTAGTGAACAATTTTGCTCCCATCGTTTATGTCATTGGCCATGGAGCCAGTTCTGTAAACAATCCACATTATGCGGCCTATGATTGTGGAGCTTGTTCAGGACGCGCTGGATCAGTCAATGCGCGTGTGATCAGCCAGATGGCCAATAAGCCAGAAGTTAGAGCCATCTTGAGAGAAAAGGGGATTAATATCCCAGAAACAACCGTTTTTGTGGGTGGATTACGGGATACAACGCGAGATGATGTCGTTTTCTATGATGAACAAATTACGTTTGCGGACTATAAAATCAAGCACGCGGAACACGTTAAACTGTTTGCTAAGGCCTTAGATATGAATGCCAAAGAACGTTCAAGACGCTTCGAGTCTATTGACACATCAGCGAGAGCAAGTGACATTCATGAGAAAATCAGAATCCGTTCTGTATCTATTTTCGAACCGCGTCCAGAACTAAATCACGCAACGAATGCCTTGTGCATCGTGGGAAGGAGAGAATTGTCGAAAGGTGTTTTCTTAGATCGACGTTCGTTCTTGAACTCCTTTGATTACCGCGTGGATCCAGATGGGACGTATTTATTCAACATTTTGAAAGCGGCTGCACCGGTGTGTGGTGGGATCAATTTAGAATATTACTTCTCCAGAGTGGATGGCGAGAAATTAGGCGCTGGAACAAAGTTACCACACAATGTGATGGGACTTTTTGGGGTAGCCAATGGAATTGACGGCGATTTGAGACCCGGTTTACCGGCTCAAATGACCGAAGTTCACGACCCTGTTCGTTTGTTGTTGATTGTGGAACACTTCCCAGAAATTGTATTAAAAACCATCCAAAAGGCCGAAGAAACCTACGAATGGTTTATCAATGACTGGGTGAAACTCGTGTCCATTCATCCGGAAACGAAAGAGTTATCTGTATTTGAAAAAGGAGAGTTTATTCCTTACGAACCGTTGACAAAGGATATCGAAGAGATTGATAATTTGGATGAATTGTTAGCGTCATCGCAAGAAAATTTCCCTGTGTATTTAATCAATCAAAATTAATCATACCATGAATTTAACCCTTCATTTATTTATCTGGGTGCCTATTTTCGGATTTTTGGTGAGTTTAATTTTACCAAAAAAGAACGAGACACTCATTTCTGTCACGGCTTTTAGCACCTTAGCGATTCAATTAAGCCTCGCGATAGGATTCGTGGCTTATTGGCTTTTTACTGGCGCTGAAACGATACAAATCAATGACCTGATCCTCTTTAAAAACGAGGAATACGTGTTCCAAATTGATTTTCTGTTCGACAAAATAACAGCGGTCTATTTACTTGTGGGAGCCATATTAACTTTTATGGTGACCCTATATTCTCGCTATTATTTACACCGCGAAGCGGGGTATAAGCGCTTTTTTAACACCACGCTCTTTTTCTATGTGGGTTATTGTGTGACAACGCTTTCTGGAAATTTAGAGACCCTTTTCATTGGTTGGGAAATTCTAGGAATTTCGTCTTTCCTACTAATTTCTTTCTACCGTGAACGCTATTTGCCGGTGAAGAATGCGGTGAAAGTATTTTCTATTTACCGTATTGGCGATGTGGGAATTATTTTAGCGATGTGGGCTAGTCATCATTTATGGGGCCAAAACATTACTTTTTCCCAATTAAACAATGCTGAACTCGTGCATGAGCATTTGCAAACACATAGTATCATCGGGGTATTTATCTCCTTGATGTTTTTACTATCTGCCTCGGCAAAATCAGCTCAATTACCCTTTTCATCTTGGTTACCCCGTGCAATGGAAGGCCCTACGCCATCTTCGGCCATCTTTTATGGTTCGCTTTCGGTGCATATCGGTGTATTTTTGATGCTAAGAACGTTTCCTTTTTGGGAGAATCAGACGTCTGTGCGAATACTCATAGCGGTATTAGGCTTATTAACGGCTTTAGTAGCAACTGGAATTGCAAGAGTTCAATCGTCGGTGAAAAGTCAGATTGCCTATGCCTCCATTGCGCAAATAGGTTTGATCTTCATCGAAGTTTCGCTTGGGTTTGAAAAATTAGCTTTATTCCATTTCGCTGGTAATGCTTTCCTACGAACTTATCAATTATTGGTTTCACCATCCGTGGTTACTTATTTGATTAGAGAACAATTCTACCATTTCGAGCCGCGTGCTAGTTCGATTGAGCGCCTGTTGCCTACAAAATTGCGTAATACGTTGTATGTGCTTTGTTTGAAAGAATGGAATTTAGATTCGTTTATGTACCAATACCTTTGGAATCCAATGAAATGGGCAGGAAATAAATTGAATTTCATGAATGGAAAACGCTTAATAGCTTATTTCATCCCTGCTTTTGGAATTAGTTATTACTTAACGAACCAAAATCAATTAAATGAGACCTCCTTGCATTGGTTACCTATCATCTTTGCTGGAATAGGTTTAATCATGGTATTCAAATCATTCACACAGCGAAAAAGTATTCGATTAAGCTGGATATTAGTGATTATGAATCATTTCTGGATTGCCTTAGCCATTTCATTAAATGAGAAATTTGATTCGTTTGAATCAGTGCTCTATTTAAGTGGCATTATGGTGGCTGGACTTGTAGGATATCTTTGTTTACAACGTTTGTTCCAACAAGAAGGAAAAATGACCCTGAATCGTTTCCAAGGTTTATCTGAAAACCATCCTAAAATTGCCCTGATCTTTTTATTAGCGTGTTTGGGACTTACTGGATTTCCGATAACACCTACCTTCATAGGGGAGGATTTAATCTTCTCACACATACATGAAGATCAATTTATTTTAGCGAGCATCGTATCACTCAGCTTTATCCTGGATGGATTAGCCGTGATCCGTATTTATGCCCGCATTTTTATGGGTCCTAATTATAGAACCCATGCCGAATTTTCAAACAGATATTTTTAATAACTTAGCACTTAGATAAAATGAAAAATAAAATAGAATTGCCTAAAGATGGCCTAGCAGGCCTAAAAGAGAATTTCTCTTCCGATGCTGTATCGGGATTTATTGTATTTTTATTAGCATTACCTCTAAGTTTAGGTATAGCTAAAGCCTCTGATTTTCCCCCAATCATGGGATTACTAACTGCCATTATAGGTGGTATAGTTGTGAGTATTTTTAGTGGATCACGATTAACGATCAAAGGGCCTGCAGCCGGATTAATTGTCATTGTAGCTGGTGCAGTAGCTGAATTTGGAAAAGGAGATAATGTATTAGGCTGGCATTTAGCACTAGGTGCTATGGTCGTTGCCGGTTTAGTACAAATACTTTTTGGAGTTTTCAAACTGGGCAAATTGATGGATTTCTTCCCACTTTCTGCCGTTCACGGTATGTTAGCTGCGATTGGATTGATCATTATCGGAAAACAAATTCCGGTGTTCTTGCATACTTCAGTTTCGACGAAAGGTAAAGGACCTTTGGAATTATTCGCTTCTATTCCAGAATTTGTGTCGCATTTAGACCCCAAAGCCACCATCATCGGTGTAGTAAGTTTAGCCATCATGATGGGCTGGCCAGCGATTAAGAATCCGATTATCAAGAAAATTCCTGCGCCATTAGTCGTTTTAGCCTTAGCTATTCCAGCTGAACTTTACATGAACTTCCAAACGATAGCACCGGATGCACTCGTAAAAATTGGAAGCTTGGTAGATAATATTCAATTGAATGCTTCTTTTGAAGGATTAAGTGAATCAGGAATCTTCATCAAATTTGTCATCATGTTTGCCTTAGTGGGTTCATTAGAATCTCTTCTAACCGTGAAAGCAATGGACATGTTAGATCCTTACAAACGTAAATCAGATGCAAATAAGGATTTGATTGCAACGGGTATTGGTAACACAGTCGTGGCATTCTTAGGTGGTTTACCGATGATTTCAGAGGTAGCTCGTTCTTCTGCCAATATTGCGAATGGAGCCAAAACACGTTGGGCGAACTTCTTCCACGGATTCTTCATCCTTTTATTCGTGTTAATCGCGGCTAAATTGATTGAGTTAATTCCTAATACGGCTTTAGCAGCTATGTTAATCACGGTGGGTATCAAATTAACACACCCGAAAGAATTTATTCATACCCTAGAAAAAGGGAAGGAGCAATTGTTGATTTTCTTAGTGACTATCATTTTTACCTTAGTAGAAGATTTATTAGTAGGTATCGCAGCTGGTATTTTAACTGAGATTTTGGTGAATATTTTCAACGGAAAACCATTGAAAGCCATTTTCAGCGCTCCTACAGAAGTTTCATTTACGGATGATGCGTATTTAATCGAAATTTCTGATGCGGCAGTGTTTACAAACTACCTAGGCATCAAACGTAAATTAGAATCTATTCCTAGCGGATTTAAAGTGACGATTGATCTTTCCAAAACACATCTTGTCGATCACTCGGTTATGGAAAACTTCGAACACTTTAAGCACGATTACGAAAGTGATGGGGGATCAGTGACTCTAGTTGGTCTTGAAAATCACAAGGCACTCTCGAGCCACCAAGCTGCAGCAAGAAAGCGAATCAAGTCTTAGTTTAGCGTAAATATTACTTGTCTTTATTACCAATAAACCGCCTCTAAAAAAGGCGGTTTATTTTTTTATAAATATTCGATACCTTTAATGAAATTTAAACCTATGAAAAAACTAGTGCTGCTAATAAGCTTGCCGTTTTTCTGTTTTTCCCAAACGGAGCTGTACCTAAGTCAACCTAAACAGAAAACCTTTTTTCAAAAGTCCGAAAATCTGTATTCCGATTTTAATGGAGCTAAGATTGTGGTACATCCAGAACAGACCTTTCAAAGCATCGATGGATTCGGATTTACGTTAACAGGCGGAAGCGCTCAATTAATTCAGGCCTTAGAACCCACGAAAAGAGCTGCACTTTTACAAGAGCTTTTTGGCAAAAACGGAATCTCCGTTTTGAGAATCGGAGTAGGTGCAACAGATTTAGATGCAACGGTATTTACGTATGAGGACAAGCCTAGAAAATTTAGTCTAGAGCCCTCAAAAGCGGATTTAATTCCTGTTTTACAGCAAATTTTAGCGATTAACCCAGCAATAAAATTGATGGCCACACCTTGGTCTCCACCTACTTGGATGAAGGATAATGGAGAGAGCAAAGGGGGATCGCTTTTGGAAAAACACTATACAACCTATGCGAATTACCTGGCTAATTACATTCAGGCGATGGAAAAGGAGGGTATTCCAATTTGGGCATTAACACCGCAAAATGAACCCCTTCATCCAGGTAATAATCCCAGCATGTACATGAGTTCGCAGATGCAGGCGAATTTTATCAAAACGGCTTTAGGACCTGTATTCAAAAAGCGAAATATCAACACTAAAATCATCATTTACGATCACAATTGCGATCATCCAGAATACGCAATCGATCTATTAAACGATGTAGAAGCAAAGCAATATGTGAGTGGGTCAGCCTTTCACTTGTACAATGGGGATATTTCTGCCTTGAGCAAAGTGAAAGCGGCGCATCCGGATAAAGACCTGTATTTTACTGAACAATGGACGGGGTATAAAGGCGATTTTACGGGCGACTTTATGTGGCACGTAAAGAATGTCATCTTAGGCGCGGTGAATAACCACGCAAAAACGGCCATTGAATGGAATTTAGCAAATGATCCTAGCTATGGGCCTCATACACCAGGTGGTTGCACCGAATGCTTAGGTGCGCTAACCATCTCAGGTCAGGATATCACCCGCAATCAATCGTATTATATTGTTATGCAAGTGGCCAGATTTGTACCGGCCGGCTCTGTACGCTTAGGAATCGATGTGCCGGAAGGGATTCAGGCAGCAGCCTTCAAGCGACCAGATGGAAAAACAGTATTATTAGTCCAAAACGAGGGCCGCAAAAAGAACCTGAGCGTAGAAAAACTAAACCTAGAAATACCGGCTGAATCAGTCGTAACGATCGTCCTATGAAAACATTCAACATTAACCGCAGACATTTTATGAAAGGGGCATCGGCCGCTTTGGCTTTGTCTACTTTTGGCGCTTATGGATTAGATTTAGTGAATCCAACACGTCCTTACCGAGTGGCCCTTATAGGCACTGGTTGGTACGGGAAAAGCGATTTGTTCCGTTTAATGCAGGTAGTGCCTGTAGAAGTGGTGGCCTTGTGTGATCCGGATCGAAATATGTTAACAGAAGCAGGAAAGCTTGTAGCAGCACGTCAAAAATCACGTAAAACACCGCGCCTTTATGGCGATTACCGCCAATTATTAAAGGAAAATGAATTAGACATCGCCATTGTAGGAAGCCCGGATCACTGGCACGCCTTACAAATGATTGATGCAGTGAAAGCTGGGGCCCATGTCTATGTCCAAAAACCGATTTCTGTAGATGTGTTGGAAGGCGAGGCGATGGTCGCTGCCGCCAGAAAATATGGCAAAACGGTTCAGGTGGGGACACAGCGTAAAAGCACGCCTCATTTAATCCAGGCCAAAAAAGAAATCATAGATAAAGGTCTTTTAGGTAAAGTGGCACATGTAGAAATGTATTGCTATTACCACATGCGCAATAACGGAAATCCGCCAGTACAGGCCGTTCCAGATTATTTTGACTACGAAATGTGGACCGGACCTGCGCCATTGCGTCCTTATGACGGTTTACCGCACACCCGCTGGTGGAGAACGTTTGAGGAATATGGCAATGGAATTATGGGTGATATGTGCATCCACATGTTCGATACGGCGCGTTGGATGCTGGATTTAGGCTGGCCTAACCGCGTAAGTTCAGAGGGAGGGATCTATGTCCAAAAAGAGGGCAAATCCAACATCCCTGACACACAAACGGCCGTTTTTGAATACAATGGGTTGAATTGTGTTTGGCAACATAGAAGCTGGGGAACTCCTCCTGATCCAGAATATCCGTGGGGTTTAACCATTTATGGAGAGAAAGGAACCCTTCGAATGAGCACGATGAAATATGATTTCACGCCTACAGATCCCAAAGGCGAGAAATTGCATATGGATGTGGTTTACGAAAAAGAAAAGTATCCAGAGGATCTAAAGGAGGATCGCATCGAATTAAATGCGGCTCCAGCCACTCGTGGACACATGCTCGATTTCTTAGCTGCGATAGATAAAAGTTCAAAACCTATTGCAGATATCTCAGAAGGGCATATTTCTACGGCATCCTGCATTATTGCGAATCTTTCCATGAAATTAGGTAGACCACTTTCCTATGATCCGGGAACGAAAACCGTGTTAAATGACCCGGAAGCTACAGCTCTTTTAGCAAGAAATTACCGTGGACCTTGGAACCGAAACATGTTGAACTAATGAAAAAACTCATCCTTTTGGCCTTATTGGCCCTTCCGGCCTTAGCCCAACAACGCACATCAGCCCAATTAGGCGAAGATTTGCAGAAATTACGGGTGCTCGGATCTGTTTTGCACGTAGCGGCTCACCCAGATGATGAAAGCACGCATATGCTCACGTGGTTTGCCCAGCAGCAACATTGGGAAACAAACTATTTTGCTTGCACTAGAGGAGATGGAGGCCAAAACCTCATCGGCGACGAGCAAGGTGTGCCATTAGGATTAATTAGAACGCAGGAATTACTAGCTGCCAGGAGAATCGATGGAGCGAATCAATATTTCTCCCGTGCGTTTGACTTTGGTTTTTCGAAGTCGACGGATGAGGCTTTGGCGTTTTGGGATAAGCAACTTATTCTTTCAGACTTAGTTTGGGTCATTCGCAAAACCCGTCCTGATATCATTTTCACGCGTTTTCCACCGGATGCGCGTGCCGGACACGGACATCACTCAGCCTCCGCGGCACTCGCCATCGAAGCTTATAAAGCAGCGGCAGACCCCAAAATGTTCCCAGAACAATTGAAAAAGGGGGTAGAGGTTTGGCAGGCGAAACGCTTATTGTGGAATACGTTCCGTTTCCCGGGATCTACGGGAAATTCGACCATATCTGACTCCCAATTCAAAGTGAACATTGGCGATTATTTGCCGTTTTTAGGCCAAAGCACCGGCGAATTAGCCGCCTACAGCCGTAGCCAGCATAAATCCCAAGGTTTTGGCTTTGCGGTAGACCGCGGAAGAAGTACCGAATACTTCGCCACTTTAGGCGGTGATGCTCCTAAAGAATACTTGTGGGATGGGGTAGACGCTTCATGGAATCGAGTGAATCCGAACATCGATGCGCTGATCATTCCCATCATCAAAGCCTACAATCCAGAGAAACCTTACGAAAGCATTTCGGCTCTGATCGGTTTAAAGAAATCCATCCATGCGCTTCCTAAAAGCCCATGGACGCAAAAAAAACTAGCTGAAATCAACGCATGGATTGTCAATGCAGCCGGCATTTACTTAGGCGCAACAACTTCCCAAGGCATCGTAGCGGTAGGCGAAAAACTGCCGATTAAGACGGAATTTATCGTTCGCGCACCTATTCAGGTGGAAAATGTGAGGATTTCATTCGCAGGTATAGATTCGACCGTTAAGGGCAGTTTAGAACCCTATAAAAAATATCCATTCAATCATAGCATTACGGCCTCCGCGCCCATTACGCAACCCTATTGGATACAAGAAGCGAAAGCAACTGGACACTTTAATGTGAGTGAACAACAGAAGATCGGTCAAGCAAAAGTAGATCCAGCCTATACGGCAAAAGCCACTTTTATGATTCAAGGGGAAGAATTTTCCCTAGAGAAACCCGTACAAGAACTCATCATCGATCCAGTGAAAGGGGAGATCTTGCAGCCTATCGCCGTGACTCCAAAAACGGTCTTTAGTCTGAGTTCTAATGTGGTCTTACTCCCTAAGGGTAGCAAGGTAACGAAAACTACGAACCTCTCCATCACAGCACTTGCGGCCTTAAAGCCAGGTAAAATCGAGGTGATGTCGGGAGCTACGGTTTTGGCAAACATCGCGTTAAAAGACGGAATGAAAGCAGGAGAGAAGCGCGAATGGCCTATTTCCTTTACTGAGGCATCGGTACCTGCAGGGAAACTATCGAGCAACATCCAACTGTATATCACTTCCGGAACCGAAAACTGGGTGGATTCCTTGACCTTGCAAACCATCGAATACCCTCACATCCCTACACAACGCTATTTCACACCCGTGAACTTGAGCTTATTGCACGTCGACTTCGCGAAAAAAGGCCATCGCTTAGGTTATATCAAAGGTGCCGGCGATAAAGTCCCAGAGGCACTAAAGCAAATGGGCTATGAAGTCGACTTCTTAGGGGAAAAAGACTTAACCGCCGCAAATCTTCAAAAATACGATGTCGTGCTTACCGGAGTGAGAGCTTATAATACCAATGAGTATTGGGAAAACGCTTATCCCGAAATCATGAAATACATCGAAAATGGCGGAAATTATGTGGTTCAATACAATACCGCCAGTTTCTTAGGACCAATGAAGTCGAGTATGTCGCCCTATCCATTGCAAGTAACTCGCAATCGAATCACAAAAGAGGAAGCGAAGCCTATATTCTTACAACCGAATCACGCACTATTTAACAGCCCTAATAAAATCAGCGAAACGGATTTCCAGGACTGGATTCAAGAACGCAGTATTTACACGG
>JAURHT010000084.1 GCA_030833145.1 Aquirufa sp. | reverse complement strand
GAAATTGAAGATTTAATGAATCAATAAAACGGGTTAAATGCCTTGTTTTGGCTATATTTGTAGCTTAGTTTTTAGGGAAGCCCTAAGGAGAAATAATTCTATATGAAACACCTGCGTAATTTTTGCATCATTGCCCATATCGACCATGGTAAAAGTACACTAGCCGATCGATTAATTGAATTCACTAATACCGTTCAAAAGCGCGATATGATGAATCAATTGCTCGATGATATGGATTTAGAGCGTGAACGCGGTATCACCATTAAGTCTCACGCGATTCAGATGCAATACCCTAAAGATGGGGAATTGTATACGTTTAACTTGATTGACACACCAGGACACGTCGATTTCTCCTATGAAGTATCCCGTTCAATTGCGGCTTGCGAAGGTGCTTTATTAATTGTAGATGCATCCCAAGGTATTGAGGCGCAGACTATTTCCAATTTGTACCTGGCTATCAGCCACGATTTAGAAATTATCCCTGTCTTAAATAAAATTGATTTGCCTGGCGCAATGCCGGAAGAGGTTTCAGACCAAATTATCGATCTTATTGGTTGTAAGAAAGAAGATATCATACACGCCTCTGGTAAAGAAGGAATCGGTATTCAAGATATCCTTGATGCCGTAGTGGCTAGAATTCCTGCTCCCAAAGGTGAGCCAGAAGCGCCATTACAAGCGTTAATCTTTGATTCAACGTTTAACTCCTACCGCGGTATTGAGGTTATTTTCCGTGTGTATAATGGGGAAATCAGAAAAGGAGATAAAGTAAAGTTCATCAATACAGGTAAGGAATATTACGCAGATGAAATTGGTACGCTTGGGCTAGAACAAGAGCCTAAACAAATTATTAAAACGGGTGACGTAGGCTATTTAATTTCTGGTATCAAGGAAGCTAAGGAAGTTAAAGTGGGTGATACTATTACACACGTCGCGAACCCTACCCTATCCGCTATTCAAGGTTTTGAAGAAGTAAAACCAATGGTATTCGCCGGTATCTATCCAGTAGAAACATCAGAATTCGAGGATTTACGCGATGCAATGGAGAAGCTTCAGTTAAATGATGCTTCTTTAGTGTGGGAGCCAGAAACTTCGGCTGCCTTAGGATTCGGATTCCGTTGTGGATTCTTAGGCATGTTGCACATGGAAATTGTGCAAGAACGTTTAGAACGTGAGTTTGATATGACGGTAATCACTACGGTTCCCTCTGTAAAATTCAAAGTAATTACCACGGCAAATGAAGAATTATGGGTGTCTGCTCCAGCTGATTTGCCGGAACCGAACTTGATTAACATCATTGAGGAACCCTATATTAAGGCACAAATAATTACTAAATCTGAGTATACAGGGGTGATTATGAGCCTTTGTATGGATAAGCGGGGTATTTTAGTGAATCAAATCTACTTGACGACGGATCGCGTTGAATTAACGTTTGATATGCCTTTATCTGAGGTAGTTTTTGACTTCTTTGATCGTTTAAAGACGATTTCTAGAGGTTATGCTTCCCTAGATTACGAATACAAAGATTACGAACCAGGTGAAATGGTGAAGCTTGACATCATGTTAAATGGTGATAAAGTGGATGCCTTATCAGCTATCGTTCACCGCGACAAGGCGTATGACTGGGGCAAACGTTTGTGTGAGAAATTACGTGAATTGATTCCAAGACAACAATTTGAAATTGCGATTCAAGCGGCAATTGGACAAAAAATCATTGCGCGTGAGACGGTGAAGGCGTTGCGTAAGGATGTTTTGGCCAAATGTTATGGTGGTGACATCTCTCGTAAGCGTAAATTATTAGAGAAGCAAAAGAAAGGAAAGAAACGGATGCGCCAAGTGGGTAACGTAGAAATTCCACAAGAGGCATTTATGGCCGTTCTGAAACTAGATTAATAGAGAATAATTATCACATAAAATTTTTAAAAACAGGGTTTAAAGCGTAATTTTAAACTTTCAAACAAAATAAGATGGCTGAAGTAATTAGAATGCCTAAGATGAGCGACACCATGTTAGAAGGTGTTATCGCTAATTGGCTTAAAAAAGAAGGTGACGTTATTAAATCTGGAGACATTATTGCGGAAGTCGAGACCGACAAAGCGACGATGGAATTAGAAAATTACGAAGACGGTACTTTATTATATATTGGTGTAAAAGTAGGCGAAGCGGTTCCAGTAGATGGAATTATTGCTATTGTAGGTACACCCGGTGAAGATTATTCAGCTCTTTTAGCTGCACCTGCAACCGCTACATCCCCTGCTCCAGTAGCAGCAGAACCTGTTGCCGCAGCAGCTGCTCCAGTAGCGCAAGCGTCGGCTGCCACTCCTGCCATTGATTTAAGTGGTGTAAAAGCAGTGGCAGTTCGTATGCCAAAAATGAGTGATACTATGATTGAGGGTGTCATCGCTAAATGGTTAAAAGCCGTAGGCGATGTAATCAAGAATGGAGATATCATTGCGGAAGTAGAAACAGATAAAGCGACGATGGAATTAGAGAACTATGAAGATGGTACTCTATTGTATATTGGTGCAAAAGAAGGACAAGGTGTTATTGTAGATGGTATTATTGCCATTGTAGGTGAACCGGGTGCTAATTATCAATTAATTTTAGATGCAGAGGCTGCTCCGAAAGCATCCTCTCCTGCACCTGCTCCAGCAGCTCCTGTAGCTGCCCCAGTGGCAAGTGCCCCAGCACCTGTAGTGACTAAAGCCCCAGTGGTGGAAGAAAAAACGGCTTCAAAACCAGGTGCAGAATTGAAGGCTAGTCCTTTAGCGCGTGCTTTGGCAAAAGAAAAAGGATATAATCTAAACTGGATCACAGGAACGGGTGAAGGTGGACGTATCACGAAAGCTGACGTAGAAGAGTACAATCCTAATTCAGGTGGAGCAAACGCGAACTTCACAGGCGGCGTGGAAAGCTTCGAAGATATTCCGAACAGCCAAATGCGCAAAACCATCGCGCGTCGTTTATCTGAGTCTAAATTTAGCGCTCCTGAATTCTATCTTACGATGGAAATCAATATGGACAAAGCGATGGAGGCACGCGTAAGTATGAATGAAATTTTACCTGTTAAGATTTCATTTAACGACATGGTGATTAAAGCTACTGCCCTATCCTTAGCAAAACATCCTAAAGTTAATTCTTACTGGATGGAAGATCGTATCCGTGTGAACAAACACGTACACATCGGTATGGCGGTTGCGGTTGAAGACGGCTTACTAGTGCCAGTTATCCGTTTTGCTTCTGAAAAATCGATCGCTCAAATCTCTGCTGAAGCAAAAGATTTAGGTGCGAAAGCGAAGGGTAAATTATTGCAACCGAAAGATTGGGAAGGTAACACGTTTACGGTTTCTAACTTAGGTATGTTCGGTATTGATCAGTTTACCTCTATCATCAACTCGCCAGAATCTTGTATTCTAGCTGTGGGTGGAATTAAAGAAACAGTAGGTGTTAAGAATGGTCAATTCTATGCCACTAACATTATGAAATTAACCTTGACTTGTGATCATCGCGTGGTAGATGGTGCAACTGGAGCTGCGTTCCTGTTAACCCTAAAACAATACCTAGAGGACCCAATCAAAATGTTTTTATAAAATTGATTCTGCAAGCCTCGAATAACCTCGAGGCTTGCTTTTTTTAGATTAAATACGATGAGCACAAACAATATCAGAATTGCCGTACAGAAGTCAGGACGTTTAAGCGATGATTCCTTGAAATTATTCAAGGAGTGTGGCATTAAGTTTGAGTCTGGCGGTTCTAAGCTTCGTTCCATTTCAAGCAACTTCCCTATTGAATTTCTTTTTTTACGTGACGACGATATTCCGGGTTATGTGGAAGACGGTGTGGCTGATTTAGGCGTAGTAGGTCTAAACGTTTTAATGGAACACACACGCAAAGTGGATATTGTGAAAGAATTAGGCTTTTCTAAATGCCGCCTATCCTTAGCGATACCTCGTGGTGAAAATTATACAGATCTTAAACAGTTCGAAGGGAAAAGCATCGCTACTTCGTATCCCAATCTAACAAGCCAATTCTTATTAAAGAACGGTGTTAAGGCAGATATGCACGAGATCTCTGGATCCGTAGAGATTGCGCCTAGCATTGGCTTAGCTGAGGGTATCTGCGATATCGTATCGACTGGAGGTACATTATTAAGCAATGGACTAAAAGAAGTGGCTACGGTTTTCCAAAGCCAAGCGGTAATGATCTCTAACAAGGCGTTATCATCCGAGAAACAAGCTATTCTAGATAAATTGTTATTTAGAATTGATTCAGTTCAAAGAGGTCAAAATGCCAAATACGTTGTCTTAAACGTTCAAGAGCAAAATATAGAAAAAGTGACAGCCTTATTACCAGGCATGAAATCACCTTCAGTATTGCCATTAGCCACAAAAGGTTGGTTTTCGTTACATTCTGTGATTGAAGAAAATGATTTTTGGAACATCATCGAGAACTTACGTGATGCAGGTGCAGAAGGAATACTAGTTTTACCTATAGAAAAAATGATTCTTTAATCATGTTTAATCAGATCAATTACCCTTCTCGTTCAGAATATGCGGCTATATGTCAGCGTCCAGCTTTGGAACAAGGACAATTAGAGGCCTTGATTTCTGACGTTTTTAGCCAGGTTAAATCGAAAGGTGATCAAGCCTTACGTGAATTAACGGCTACCTACGAAAAGAGAGAGATTACAGATATACTATATTCAGCGGCAGAAATTGAGGATTTAGCCTCAAAAACAGATAAAGAATTACAAAAGGCTATTGATCACGCCTATGCAAATATTTATGCCTTTCACGCTGCACAAAAGTTAGTACCTAATAAAATTGAGGTTAATCCAGGTGTTGTTTGTTGGCAAAAAGCAACCGGGATTGATAAGGTAGGAATATACATTCCTGGTGGAACAGCTCCCCTATTTTCGACGGTTTTGATGTTAGCTATTCCAGCTCGCATTGCTGAGTGCCAAGAAATCGTACTATGTACACCTGCTACTCATCCGGCCATATTCTACGCAGCGAAATTATGTGGAGTGACGAAGATGGCTAAAATAGGCGGATCGCAAGCTATTGCTGCCTTGAGTTTAGGTACGGAGAATGTTCCTGCTGTTTATAAGATTTTTGGCCCAGGAAATCAATATGTTACTGCTGCTAAGATGTATGCTAATCGGTTAGGAACAGCCATCGATATGCCAGCTGGTCCATCAGAAGTAGCTGTATATGCAGACCAAACAGCTAATCCAGCTTACATTGCCTCAGATTTGCTATCACAAGCAGAACACGGATCAGATTCACAGGTTATTTTAATTAGCACTTCCTCTGATATAGTGGAACATACGATTGCAGAAATCAATCATCAGCTAGCCGAATTACCTAGAAAAGACTTAGCTGAAAAAGCACTAGCTAACTCTAAATTTGTTCTAGTAAATACTTCAGCAGAGGCCATTGACTTATTAAACGAATACGCAGCAGAACACTTGATATTAGCTTGTGACAATGCCGAAGGATTTGCAGACCACATTCGTAATGCAGGATCTATCTTTTTAGGGCATTATACTCCTGAGTCTGCTGGTGATTATGCTTCAGGTACTAATCATACGTTACCTACGAATGGATTTGCGAGAGCTTATTCAGGTGTTAATTTGGATTCGTTTACCAAGAAAATTACTTTACAGTCGATCTCTAGGCAAGGTTTGGAGCAATTAGGTAAGACTATTATTGATATGGCTGAGGCAGAATCATTACAAGCTCACGCGAATGCCGTTAAAATTAGATTAAGTTAAATATGGATTTCGAAAACTTCATATTGCCCCATATTTGGAGCCTAAAACCTTATTCATCTGCCAGAGATGAATTCAAGGGGAAAGAGGGAGTGTTTTTAGATGCGAACGAAAATCCATTAGGTTCGGGTGTCGTAGAAAATTGGAATCGCTATCCAGATCCTTTGCAGTTAGCCATTAAAGAGCAATTAGCTGCTATAAAATCGTGCTCAACAGATCAAATATTCCTAGGAAATGGATCAGATGAGGCTATTGATTTGATCATGCGCATGACCTGTCAATCAGGTATCCACAACATTATATTGTGCCCTCCTACGTATGGAATGTATGAAGTAAGCGCATCGATTAATCATATCGAACAACGGAAGGTTAGCTTGACCAAAAATTATCAATTGGATGTGGAGGGTATATTACAAACAGTAGATAAAAATACGCGACTGTTATTCCTTTGCTCGCCTAATAATCCTACCGGGAATAAATTAAATCGTTCGGATATTTATACGTTAATCGAGGCATTTAAATCAGGTTTTATCATTATTGATGAGGCCTATATTGACTTTTCAGATGAGACTAGTTTCATTTTAGAATTAGCCAAATATCCGCAGGTTATTGTGATGCAGACACTTTCCAAAGCCTATGGATTAGCATCGTTGCGTTTAGGAATGGCATTTGCGCATCAAAGCATTATCAGCTTGTTGAATAAAATAAAACCACCGTATAATATTGGCGGAGCAACACAGGAGATTGTTTATAAGGCTTTAGCTAATACAAGCTTTAAAGAAGAATCCGTTAAAACGATCCTATCAGAACGGAATCGGTTAATAAGTTCTTTACAAAATATCCCTGAAGTAATTCAAATTTATCCTTCGGATGCTAATTTCATATTAGTCCACTTTAAACAAGCGAATGACCTTTTTGCGTTTTTGATTGAGTCTAAATTAATTACGAGAAACCGTAGTTCAGTCACTTTATGTGAAGATTCTATTCGAATTACGATTGGGTTATCAGAAGAAAACGATAAATTAGTTGATCTAATCGCCCAATTCTATTCAGCTTAATATGTTAAAACGCTTATTTTTCATCTTGATTCTACTTTTTAGCCTAACTTCGGTTAAGGCTCAGATGAAAGATTGGGCGGCAGGTTTTAGAGTAGGTGAGCCGGGGGGATTTATGGTTAAACGCTATTTACCAAATGGTAGAAATGCGGTTGAATTCAATTTTGGAAGTTATGGCGGTTTATGGGGTACTAATCGGTCCTATCAAGATGGAGAATTCAGAAATATCGGTTTTTCGTTAAATGCCTTGTATTTATGGCATCGCCCTACCTTAGTCAATTCAGATTTACATTATTATTATGGAGCAGGACCTCAATTTGTGTCTAGAAACTTATTCTCCAATAATTCTGTTTTCCCAGAAACAAAACGAGGTTTAGGTGCTGCGGGTATTGCTGGAATGGAGTATTTTCCAATAGATGCGCCCAATTTATCCTTTTTTGCTGAATTAGGCCTGTATTCCGAATTATTACCCAATCCATTTTTTCTACACATTCAGGGTGGTGTAGGCGTAAAAGTCAATTTTTAATGGGGATGTAGCTCAGTTGGCTAGAGCGCTTGCATGGCATGCAAGAGGTCGTCGGTTCGAGACCGATCTTCTCCACACTTACAAACGGTCTTTGAAAGACTCGTATCCAAAAGATTTCAATAAGTGGAATTGCTCCTTTTTATCCAATTTACCAATACTGGGTAAGTTAACTCCATTAAAGGTAGTTGTTTTCACCATCGTATAGTGAATCATATCTTCGAGAATGATTTCATCCCCAATATTCAATTCCTTTTCGAACGAATAATCACCGTAGAAATCACCAGCAAGGCAAGTCATACCGCCAAAACGATACGTAGGCTTCCCTATCTCAGGATCTGAATTCGCTCCTCTTATTCGAGGTTTATAAGGCATCTCTAGCGTATCAGGCATATGAGCGGAGAAAGACACATCTAAAATAGCCACCGTTATTCCAGCAGATTCGACAATATCCAATACCGTTGATTTTAAAAAACCTGTCTGCCAGCCTACCGCAGATCCCGGTTCGAGTATAATCTGAAGGTTAGGGTATTTTTGACGAAATACTTTTAACAAACCAATTAAATGCGCCACATCATAATCCGCTCTTGTGATTAAGTGGCCACCGCCTAAATTCAACCATTTTAGGCTAGGCAACAAATCGCCAAATTTCTCCTCAATAACCTTTAACGTGCGTTCTAAAACAAACGAATCATTTTCACACAAGGTATGTGAATGCAATCCTTCTATGCCTTTAGGCAAATCACCTAAATCTGAACGACGAATACCTAAGCGTGAACCAGCCACACAAGGATTATACATATCTGTCTCTACTTCTGCATATTCTGGATTAATACGTAATCCACAAGATATCCCTGCAGCGTGAGCACGATCTTTATACTGATGATATTGATTTAGGGAATTAAACGTGATATGACCCGCATACAAAGCAAGCGCCTCCCATTCCGACTCTAAATAGGCAGGGGAATACACATGAGGCCTAACGCCCATTTCCTCAAAAGCTAAACGCGCTTCGTGTAAGGAACTAGCGGTGGCTCCAGCTAAATACTGCTTAACTAAGGGGAATTCGTGGTAAAATGAAAATCCTTTTAACGCACAAATAATCTCTATACCTGCTTCTAGCTGAACTCGCTTTAACAGTTCAAGATTAGCAATCAGTAAATTTTCCTCCAATACAT
>JAURHT010000282.1 GCA_030833145.1 Aquirufa sp. | reverse complement strand
GGAAGATTTCATTGAAAGAACAATGTTGTAATATTTCTCATCCTCACAAATGCGCAAGAATTCCAAAGCAGACTCCACCATTCCTAGAGGCGTATCACCATATCGACTTAAAATACGATCCGATAAAGAACCATGATTTGTACCAATACGCATCGCAGTGCCATATTCTTTACAAATATTAACCAATGGTAAAAACTTATCTCGAATACGTTCTAATTCTGCTTGATAGGATGAATCCGTATAATCAATCGTTTCAAAGCGCTTCTTATCGGCATAATTACCTGGATTAATACGAACCTTCTCAACGATGCGCGCAGCTAATTCTGCTGCATTGGGTGTAAAATGGATGTCGGCAACTAAAGGTGTTTGATAACCACGCGCACGCAAACCCTTACGTATATTTTCTAAATTTTGAGCTTCTTTAACAGAGGGAGCCGTAATTCGAACAAGTTCACATCCGGCATCAATCATTCGAATAGATTGTTCAATGGAACCTTGCGTATCCATGGTATCCACCGTAGTCATGGATTGAATTCGAATGGGAAAATCTGAACCTAAATACAAATCTCCAATTTGCACGGGAATTGTTTCTCTTCGTTGGTATGAAACAAGAGAACGTGCGTACGAATTGCCATCGGCAATTAAATGAGCATGCGGAGATTCAAGTATTCGAGACATAAAACAAAATTACAAAGAAAAGCCCCAGCTACCAATGGAAAGATGGGGCTCTTCTAAATTATCTTTCTACTTACCAAGAACTCTTTTTATGCCCAATTGTTGCATAATAAAGAATAAATAAATAGCAAGGAATCATGATTGCATATGCCGTTTGCGTATCACCAAAACGGTCAGCAATCGATCCATACAATAACGGAACTAAAGCACCACCCGAAATCATCATGATAATCAGTGCCGAACCAAGTTTTGTGAATTTACCTAATCCCAGAATAGCTAATGGCCATAGAGCTGGCCACATCAACGCATTCGCTAAACCCAATAAAGCAATGCACAATACAGACAAATAACCATCTGCTACCACAGCACCCACTGAGAATAAAATCCCCAGAATAGCCGAGTAATTCAAAGCTTTAGATTGACTTAAGTATTTAGGAATGAATAAAATTCCGACGATATAACCAGCCAACATACCATAAAGGGTATAGCTAGTAAATGATTTGGCAACATCCATGCTGAATCCTTTTGATACACCATAATTAATAATGGTATCCCCAGCCATTACCTCAACGCCTACATATAAAAAGAAGGCAATAAGTCCCAAAACTAAATTTGGATATGCCCAAACGCTATCTTTAGTAGCACTTTTTTCTTCAGCCGTTTCTTCAGCTTCTACCTCTGGCAATGTTGAGAAACGCACCCAAAGCGCTAAAACAATCAAAATCGCAGTCATAATACCATAAGGCATAATCACTGTCTCTAATTTTGCAGCACCCGCTGCAGAAGACAATAACAATCCGCCGAAAATTACTTGACTCAAAATTCCAGCCACCTTATTACAAATGCCCATCACAGAAATCCGTTGCGCAGCACTTTCAGATGGCCCCAAAATCGTTACATAGGGATTAGAAGCTGTTTGCAATAAGGCCAAACCTGTTCCAATTACAAATAGTCCTAATAAGAATAAGGAGTAATTTTCAGCTTTAGCGGCAGGGATGAATAGAAGTGTCCCAACAGCCATGGCTAATAATCCAAAAGACATTCCATTCTTGAAGCCTGTTTTAGCTAATACCCAAGAAGAAGGAATGGCCATCACAAAGTAGGAGATAAAGAAAGCTGAGGTTACTAAAAGCGATTGAAAGTTATTTAGCTGGAAAGCCTCTTTAAAAAAGGCAATAAGAACTGAATTTACCCAAGTAACAAATCCGAATACAAAGAATAGTATTCCGATCATAATTAAAGGGCCGTTTGAATTTTTAGAGTTTGTCATAGGTTTAGTATTGATCGTTTAACGCAAAGATTGGTTGATTCGTTTTCCATTTTCCACGAGTGAAATCTGGAATTTGAATAGGAGCGGAGCCCTTCGCAATAGACTCCTCTGAAAGTGGTGAAATGGCCGACCAAGCTGCTGCATCATATACATCAATAGGAGGTGCCACTTTATTTTTAATAGATTCAATGAAAGCACGGAGTACAAAATAATCAATTCCACCATGCCCAGCATTCTCTGCATCAGCTGCATGTGCTTTCCAAAGTGGATGATC
>JAURHT010000281.1 GCA_030833145.1 Aquirufa sp. | reverse complement strand
TCATTACAAAGCACCGCTGAAACCGGCATAAATCCGCCTGAAAGCGCTTTTCCTAATAATAAAATATCTGGATGAACTAGTTCGTGGTGGCAAGCTAACCAGGCGCCTGTTCGCCCTAAACCGGTTTGGATCTCATCAGCAATAAAAAGAACGCGGTGTTTTTTACACAGATCAGCGGCTTTTTTCAAATAGCCTGGCGATGGAATGACCACCCCAGCTTCTCCCTGAATGGGTTCGACCATGAAAGCCGCTACATTCGGGTTTTGTAATTTTTCTTCTAAAGCCTTGAGGTCATTATAAGGAATTCGGCTGAATCCTGGAACAAACGGACCGAAATTGTGATACGAAGACGGGTCATTCGAAGAGGAAACCGCGGCGATGGTTCTACCCCAAAAATTTCCTTCTGCAAAGATGATTTCCGCTTGATTTGCTGGAACGCCTTTCACCTCGTAAGCCCATTTACGAGCTAACTTGATGGCAGATTCTCCAGCCTCTACGCCCGTATTCATCAATAAGACTTTTTCGTAGCCAAATTTCTCCGCTAACTTTTTCTCTATCGAACCTAATAGATTCGTGTGGAAAGCGCGGGAACTCAAGGTTAGTCGAGCTGCTTGGTCGGAGATGGCTTTGACTAAACGCGGATGACAATGGCCTTGATTCACGGCACTATAGGCCGAAAGAAAATCCAGGTACTTTTTACCCGTCACATCATACACATGCACGCCTTCGCCGCGTTCTAAAACGACGGGTAATGGATGGTAATTATGTGCCCCAAAATCAGACCCTAACGCAATATACTCATCTGGGGTCATAGTAATTCGTAAATTCCAGCGACCCCTTGACCGCCACCAACGCAGGCCGTGACCATACCGTATTTTTGGTTGCGAAGACGCATTTCATTAAATAATTGGATGGATAATTTAGCGCCAGAGCATCCTAGTGGGTGTCCAAGAGCGATAGCTCCACCGTTAACGTTGACGATATTTGGGTCGATGTCTAGGGTTTTCATCACCGCCAAGGACTGTGCCGCAAACGCCTCGTTCAACTCGATTTGTTGGATATCTTTCAGCGTTAATCCCGCTTTTTTCAATGCAATTGGAATCGCCTCTACCGGACCTATACCCATGATACTAGGTTCTACCCCTGCTGTAGCATAAGAAACTAGGCGAGCGATTGGTTCTAAATGTAATTCTTTCACTAATTTCTCCGAAACGACTAAAACGAATGCCGCTCCATCGGAAGTTTGGGAGGCATTACCTGCGGTTACCGTTCCACCCATCGCGAATGCAGGCTTTAGTTTTCCTAGAGCTTCAATGGTTGTATCCGCGCGGGGTCCTTCGTCTTCAGAAACTGTCCAGCTGCGGGTTTGTTTCTTGCCGGTTTTAGCATCAAAATAATTCTCTGATACTTCTATAGGAACAATTTGCGAAGTGAATTTGCCCGCTTTTTGTGCGGCTAAAGCCTTTTGGTGGGAAGCAAAAGAGAACGCATCTTGCTCATCGCGCGTCACGTTGTATTTCTTGCTCACTTCCTCCGCCGTCAAGCCCATTCCGATATAGTAATCAGGATGCTCGTTCGCGATGCCATAATTCAATACCGTTTTATGGCCCATCATAGGTAACATAGTCATCGATTCAGTCCCTCCTGCAATGACACAATCCGCCATGCCAGATGCTACTTTAGCGGAGGCTAAAGCAATCGCTTCTAAGCCAGAGCCGCAATAGCGGTTAATGATGAAACCGGGAACGCTTTTTGGCAAAGACAAAAGCGAGATATAACGCGCCATTTGCATCCCTTGCTCAGCTTCGGGAATGGCGTTACCCACAATTAAATCGTCGACACGTGCCGGATCTAAACTCGGCACTTGCTGCATCAAATGTTTAATGACTTCCGCCGCTAAATCATCTGGACGCATTGTTCTGAAACCTCCTCTTTTGGCTTTTGCAACTGCTGTGCGGTAACCTGCTATGATATATGCATTCATCTTCGTAAAATTTAATTTCTGAGTGGTTTACCGCCACCTAATAAACTTTGGATTCTGTCCATGGTCTTTTTCTCGCCGCATAAAGAAAGGAAGGCCTCTCTTTCTAGGTCGAGTAAGTAGGTTTCGCTCACGACTTGCGGAGCGTCTAAATCGCCACCGCAGATCGCGTAGGCTAATTTATTTGCGATTAACGCATCATGCTCGGAGATGTAGCGTCCCATGAGCATGCCTTGGATTCCTGCTTTG
>JAURHT010000237.1 GCA_030833145.1 Aquirufa sp. | reverse complement strand
GCCAGATAGCGGCTATACCTGAAGTAAGGCATGCAATGGTGGCTCAACAACAGCGAATGGGCGAAAAGAAGGGGATAGTGATGGATGGCCGCGACATTGGAACGGTTGTTTTCCCAAATGCCGAGTTAAAGATATTCATGACAGCTGAGCCGCACATTCGAGCACAGCGACGCAAATTAGAACTACTGCAAAAGGGGGAGGATTTGCCATTGGATGAAATCATTGAAAATCTGCGTAAAAGGGATGAAATTGATTCAAACCGGAGTGAAGGTCCATTGAAGCGGGCTGCAGATGCGATTGATTTAGATACCTCCTATCGTACGATGGACGAGCAAGTTGAGTTTGTTTTAGATCACGTTCGACGCGTGCAAGGTGAAAAACGCTAATCCATTTAACATCATAGGCCAGGGTTTAGCTGGCACCATTTTAGCCCATCATTTCTTAGAGGCCGGGATTCCGATTGTGCTATACGATTCGCCGGAAACTCATTTTACCTCTTCACAGGCCGCTGGGGGAATTTTTAATCCGGTGACGGGTAGAAAATTAGAAAAGACCTGGCTCGCAGAAGACTTATTCCCTTATTTATTTGATTTTTATTCTCGCTTAGAGCAAACGCTTGGGGCTTCCTTTTTTCATCCCATGCCACTTTTTCGTCCCTTTGCAAATGAGGAGATGAAGACCTGGTTAATGGATCGAAGGGAAACGATTGACCATGCTTATTTGCGTTGGGAATCGGAGGGTGTTTGGGTGGACCAAGCCGGATGGGTGGATGTAGTGAAGTTATTGCAAATCTCACGACTTTATTTCATCGATAAGGGTTTGTTAAACACAGAAACCTACACAGGCCATGAAGCGATATTTTGTGAAGGGTTTCATGGTCAAAAAAATCCTTTGTGGGCTAGTTTACCTTTCTTACCAGCTAAAGGGGAGTTAATGGAAATTCAATCAAATGAACCCTCTGAGGACTATATTTTAAATAAAAATGGCTTTATCCTGCCTTTGGGTGGAAAGCAATTCAAGGTAGGGGCCACGTATAGCTGGAAGGAATTTTCGAATGAAATTACTTCAGAATCCAGGGAGGCGTTAGCGGATAAATTGAAAGGGATGGGAGTGGAAGCTTATGACGTTATTTCCCAAAAGACCGGTGTTCGTCCTGCGACTCAGGATCGTCGTCCGTTTGTGGGTTTTCGGCCAGATGGGGAATCGGGTATTTTTAATGGATTTGGCTCCAAAGGAGTGTCATTAAGCCCTTTTTTCGCTAAACAATGGACGCAAGAAATTCTCGGAAAAGCAGAGGTAGATTCTGAGGCATCAATTCGTCGATTTTATCATTTATTTTCCGTTTAAATCAGTAAATTTGGTTTTAAAGTCTTTGGCCAAATGCGTAGTGTAAAATTCTTTTTCGCCGTCCTACTGCTTCTGTCTTTTAGCTACATTCAGCTTAAAGCACAGAATTCGCAATGGATAGAGGAGAATCACCGAATTCAATACCAGAAATTTGCCTGGAAATATGTGGCAAGTTCGAATTACGAAGTCTATTACCTGGACAAGGACGAGCCATTAGCTAAGTCAACGCTAACCTATTTAGAAGCTGATTTTGTTCGAATTACAGAACTGATATCTTATTCTCCGGTACAAAAAGTCAAGATATTTATCTACCCTAACCACGAATCCTGGTTACAAAGTAATAGTGGAATATCACTAAGTAATGCGAAAGAGGTAGACAGTGAAAACCTCTCTAAATTCCGTCTAGAAATCCCATTCAAAGATAATTTATATTCATTTAAGCAAGAATTAACGAAACAAGTGGTGCGCGTCTACTTGCATGACCTGCTCTATGGCGGAAGTGTAAAGGATGTATTACAAAGTTCATTGTTGTTAAACTTATCTGATTGGTACGTTTTAGGGATGGCTGCTTTTATTTCCTCAGGGGATTCTCCAGAGATGCGCCGTTTCACTTATCAAATCATTAGTGAAAATAAGATCAGAAAACTGCCATTAGCGAAAGGAAAGGAAGCTGAGCTGCTGGGGCAATCGATTTGGTCTTACATTGCCAGCACATATGGTAAACAGGCCATTGGTAATATTCTGAATTTAACCCGGATCATCCGGAGTGAGCAGTCAAGTGTGTCTAGCACGATTAGAAAGCCCTTCTCCAAGTTTTTAAAGGAGTGGTTTGATTATTATTTAAACGATGCCAAGCAATTAGAGGTAAATTCCCAAAAAGTATTCTCTACCGATGATTTCATGGGTACATCTGCTGGAATACAATCGTATCGGATGAGTCCAGATGGATTGCACGAGGTATGGGTGAGTGATGAATCAGGTCGATTCAGCGTTCATTTGCATACGATTTCTTCAAAAAAGACCCAAGTGATTTTGCAGTCAGGCCTAAAAGAGGTCAATCGCTTATCCTCTGGTAAAGGTCCTTTATTATCTTGGAGCGGAAAAAATCAGTTGCATGTTTTGTTTTCTGACCAAGGCTTCAGTTGGTTAAAAACGTTTCAAGTTGATAAAAATGGCCGCAGTACGGGTGATCAGAAAAAGAAAATCGCGAATCTGTCCTATTTATCCATGGAGATGAACACGAATGGAACAAAGATGCTGGTGCGTGTTTTGGAAAAAGGCCAGGTGGATGTGGGGATGTATGATTTAAAACGAAATCGTCTGAATCTTATTACAAAGGATGCTTTTGATGAAACCGAGGCTC
>JAURHT010000180.1 GCA_030833145.1 Aquirufa sp. | reverse complement strand
TAAGAAGTGACGAGTGGCAGCGATGAAACGCTTCGGAATATAAATCGTTTTCTTCTCCTTAATCGGTAGCACATTCGCCTTGTTTTTCAACAAAACAATCGAGGCTAATTGCGCTTCAAAACCTGCCTTCATGTATTCTGGTTTCCCCACAATTTGTTTCGTATCCGCTGGATTTACATAAGGATTTTCGAATAAACCTACTTGGAAAATATTGCGCAATAAACGCACCGCTGATTGCTCCATTCTTGCGCGCATCCAGGCTTCACCGTGTTCTTTCACCCCCATGGCATAGGCTGCGATGATGGGTTTCATATCATTATTTCCACCAAACTGATCTGCTCCAGCCATCAACACTTTGTAATGACGTTCCGCCATCGTTAAGTTTTCTACCCCCCACACTTTACCATCAACGAATACGTCCATCGCCTTGTGGTCACCAGTTACCGACCAGTCGGTACAAACAACTCCATCATACCCGTACTTTTTACGTAACAGATCAGTGACTATGTATTTATTGTAGTTATTCGCTACGTTTTCGTTCGTTTGATTCCAAGAAATCGTGTAATAAGGCATTACTGCGGCCGCCTTTTTCGTATTCCCCTTTAACTTAAATGCGCCCTCTGTGAAGGGAATTAAGTGCTCGTTAAAGTTATTTCCTGGATACACCGCAAATTTTCCATTCGCATAGTGCGCATCGCGACCCGCTTCTCCAGAGCCACCACCTGGCCAGTGTTTTACCATCGCATTCACACTTAGTCCACCCCAATTGTCTCCTTGGAAACCATTGCAATAGGCTTCACCCATAGCGGCTGAAAGTTTCGAGCTCTCTCCAAAAGTCCCATCAAAACGCAACCATCTCGGTTCTGTCGCGATATCTACTTGAGGCGAAAGGGCCGTTGCTATACCTAAAGCGCGGTATTCTGTTGCCGCAATGCGACCGAATTTTTGAATCAAAGAAGGCTGGAAAGTAGCCGCCATTCCTAACGATGATGGCCACATGGAGATCAAACCACCTGCAGCCGCATTAAATTCGGCACGAGCGGATGTTCCATGACGTGGATCACTACTATTGTTTGCTGGAATACCTTTGCCCACCGACTCGCAGAATGCCTGGATTTTATTGTTCCACTTTGCCGCATCTTCGGGACTTGAGACCGTCGTCAACAAGACGTGGCGCAGATTATCTTCTTTTAAAAATTTCTTTTGTTTATCCGTTAGATCGCTTGGATCCATCGTTTTAGGGTCAAAAGGTTTGCCATTATACGTCCCCGCAAAATAACCTTCAGTTCTAGCTGGCACCGCTTGGTGACCCGAATACAACATCAAACCAGCAATCTCTTCTACGCTTAATTGCTTCGCTAAATCTTTTGCACGCTCGTCTACCGGCTTTCTCCAATCTTCGTACACATCTAATCGACCATTCTTATTCAGGTCTTTAAATGAAAGGCCGTCTTTTTGAATAATTTTAGCTTGATCGAAGCCTAAAGTGGGGCCATTTTTTTGTTGAATGAACTGCTGCTGGCTGAAGGCGGCAGTTGAAATGGCTAGTAATCCGAGTATTTTTTTCATGCTTAGGGAATTGTTTATTCAAATGTAGCAAATTGATACAATAGTTAAAAATCCGTTCTAAATGGAGAGGCTGGCAATCCCTCCACGTTTATCAAGTTTGCTCCTTCTGGATTGTCTGCCCAGCCATAGCGTACGTACATCGGCTCTGCCACCTCATCGCTCCAAACCACCACCGTGTTTCGTTCAATGATTGCTTTCGCCCAGACAAACTTTTTGTCCTTCCCCGCAATCGCGAAATAAGTTAGCTCGTCTTCGTCCGTTTTGTTAATAGCAAGACCACTTCCGGTTTCGCGGAAACGAATGCGAATCCGGTTGCCTTCGATAGCATTAGATTCATAGATGGGTCCTGAAGAAACGATGTTTTCACCGTAGGCTATTTTTCTCGCGGCCAGCGCCAGTCTTTCGCCGATCGGTTTCTTCGTCAAGGGATGAATGTCATTCCATTCGCCTAGATCTAAAGTCACGGCCATGCCACTGCGCGGAATGCGTAAACTCTTTAACTGTCCCTCCCGTAAGACCGCCATATTACTTTCTGAAGGTAGGAAATTACGGTCTTGAAAACCGGGTAATTGTACGTATAAAAAGGGAAGTTCGGGTTGCTGGAATTTGTTGCGCCAGTCTTTCGCCAAGGCAGGTAAAAGCGATGCATAAACGTCCGGTTTCCACACATTGGTCTCGCCTTGGTACCACACAATTCCTTTTAGGGAGTAAGGTAAGAAAGGCGCAATCATTGCGTTGTATAAAGCTGTAGGAGTGAAATTAGAGGGAGCGGGCTTTTCTACTACCGGAGGAAATACCTCACCCACTTTGTATTCCCAATCTCCTTGGAGATCGACGCTTCGATCGCCTACAATCATTTCATATCTTTTGTCCGGAACAAATCCCCCTTTGCCTGCGGTATTCGTCACCCTTATCACTACTAAATTTTTGCCTGCTTTTAGTAAACCATTTTTCACCGTGTATCTACGAGGCGGATATTGATAAGTCACATTTCCTACCTGCTCGCCATTCACAAAAACTTGATCTGCATCGACGATTCGACCCATGAATAGTTTAGCAGGTAATCCTGCAAGCGAAGAAGGTATTTCGATTTCGCGCCTGAACCAAACCACCCCATTCAGATCTTTCAAACCTTGATCTTCCCAAAAACCCGGGATAGCAAAGCGTTTCCAACCTTTAGGTTGATAAGCCGGATTTGCCCACTTTTCTACTAGTCCACGGTCGGTAGATTTTCTAGATGCTGGCGGTGGGGGGATCGCGGAACTGGTGTCTTTTACATAAGCTGGAAATTCCTTTAACCCTTTTTCGCTGATCCAGGATTCGATGGGAGTTCCGCCCACGCTGGAGTTGATGATTCCGATGGGCACTTGGTATTTCGCATATAAATCACGGGCGAAAAAATAGGATACGGCACCCATTTGCAGGACGTTTTCCGGGGTAACCGAAAGCCACGAACTCGCAGGTAAATCTTGCTTAAGCTCTACTTTAGAAATGGCCGTAGGAATGAAGAAATTTCGAATGTGTGGGTTGTTAGCGGAAGCAATATCTGTGGGATATTTCTCCTTCACCCGTTCCATATTCAAAACCATATTCGATTGACCGGAACAAAGCCACACATCCCCGAAAAGGACGTCTTTCACCGATTTTTCATTGATAAAAATTTCATAAGGACCTCCAGCGGGGGTTGCCGGTAAGGTGCATGCCCAGTTTCCAGACGCATCTGTTAAAGCGCGTAATTTTTTTCCTTTAAACGTTACGGTTACTTTTTCACCAGCGTTTGCCCAGCCCCAAATTTTGACTGGAATATCCCGTTGCAGCACCATCCCATTACTGACTAATGCGGGAAGTTTAACGTCTGAAAAAGCACTAAAGCTAAGGAGTAAAAAAAGGAGTTTTTTCATAGAGGTGTAGATCGTTAAACGAAGATACTCATTTTTGCGAAGGATGGCTTGACCTGATAATTCCGTATAACCTATTGTTATTCAATGAAATTCTGCATTCCTTGTGTAAAATTCTAAACCTACATGAAAAAATTAGCCGCTTTATCTTTGGCAGGCATGCTGACGTTAGCTCTTT
>JAURHT010000028.1 GCA_030833145.1 Aquirufa sp. | reverse complement strand
CGCAAGAAGATTCAATAGCCAGTAGCTTCATAAAAATAGAATTCTGCGCAAAAATACGGCAATATGGTCAAATATCTCAAAATCTTCGTCAAAACAATCCTCTACGGATTGCTGGGGATTTTTTTGTTGATTTTTGCCACCATTCTTCTCCTTAGAGCGCCCGTTAACCAGACCTTATTAGCGAATTACTTAACGCCTAAAGTCGAAAAGGCGATTGGCTACCCCGTGAAAATGCAGGGCATTCAGGTTAAGTTTTTTGACGAAGTCAGCATCAAAGGCTTAGAGGTAAAAGACCCTTGGGGAGCTAAAATGATTCAAATCGATCAGCTCGATGTGAATTTTAGCATCACTCATTTGTTCTTGCAGCCAGGAAAACCAAGTTTAGATTATGCGCGATTGACGCGGCCTAATGTGCATTTGATCTTTGAGAAGAAGACTGGAAAAATGAACATTGAGGAGTTTATTTTGCGCCTGGAAAACTGGATTACGGGAGGGTTGAAGACGGTAAAAAAAGGGCCTTCTTCTATTTTTACGATACCGGAAGCGGAGGTTATTGATGGTGCTTTTTCGCTGGATGATAACACGGTTAGAAGCGAGGCCACTCGCCGTCATTTCGATATTTCTCACTTTACTTTAGCGAAGGTTTATTCCAAAGTCAAGAATTTTTACATCAAAAATGATACGCTTGGGCTTCAGGCTATTGGTTTGCGTACGAGGGATCCGTTGACAGGTTTTGACGTGAAAAGTCTGAATACGGTGTTTATGATTTCGGATCACCAAATGCGTTTTGATCAATTGGATTTGCGCTTTAATGATTCGCGCGTCACACGGAAATTTGTCGTGAATTACCGCGATATGAGTTCGATGACGCGTTGGATTACGGACGTGGATATGCAAGCGGATTTCAATGGTGCGTTAGTGAAAGGGGAGGATTTAGGGCGATTTGTGGAGGCGATGTATGACTACAAAGGGATGTATCGTTTGAAGGGTGCGCTGAGTGGTACAGTGGCGAAACTAGATTTGAAAAAGTTTGAATTAGGTTTCGGTGCAAAGAGTGTTTTAAGAGGGGATTTTAATTTCAAAGGATTGCCGAATGTGGACAAGACGGAGATGGATTTTGCAATGAAATCGTCCTTGTTTTACCCGCAAGATTTAGGTCCATATATCACAAAGTCTGCCGCTGAAAATATGGTTATTCTAGGCCCTGTGGCCTTTGATGGCCTCTTTAAAGGGAATAAAAGCGTTTTCAGAACGGCTGGAAAATTGAAAACGGGTTTAGGGTATGTGGAGGCGGATGTGAAAATGAATTTGCAGGATTCGATGGCCTTTTCGCGCTACGATGGCAAGATCAAATTGCAGAAATTTAAGCTAGGTAAACTACTAGGTTTGGAACCTGTGTTAGGGACTTTAGATGCCGAAGGAAGTTTGAAAGGAAGTGGTTTTGCGAAGAAATCGGCCAATATTGATTTTGATGGTAACGTCTCAGAGATCTTTTTTAATCAATACCTCTACCATAAAATTACGTTGAAAGGAAACTTTCAAAAGCAATTATTTAAGGGTAATGTAAGCTCGAAAGACACGAATTTAGTCGCAACGATGTCAGGTTTAATCGATTTGCGTGGGTCGAAACCGGTGTATCAAATGCAAGGGGAGATTAGTCATTCAAACTTGCACAACATTCGTTTAATGGACCCTCAGGTAAGTCTATCGACGGATTTTGAATTAGACTTTAAGGGTAATCGTTTTGATGATTTGGAGGGACGCACGGTATTTTACAATTCTACTTTACGAACACCTAGTAAACCAGATTTACACGTGGAGTTAGTGACGCTAACTTCTGAAAATGGACCAGGCCAAAAACGCCATTACAAATTGACCTCAGACCTAGTTTCGGCAGAGATTAGTGGCGAGTTTACCCCTAGTTTATTGCAATCGCAATTAGGCCAATTAGCGGATGAATATGCGCTTTATTTCCAAAAAGGAGCAGACGAACGCTGGGGTTATTATGCCACCCATCGCCACGAAACAGATACCAAATACAAGGCGGACTTTACGGTCATTTGTCATCGGATTGATCCCATTTTAGCGCGCTTTTTTCCCTCCGTTCAGATTGGTGAAAACACGGTTTTCTCGGGAAATATCTCGAAAGGAAGAACGCTTTCAGTGAGTTTGGAAGCCTATCCAGACACCTTGGCTTTTGGTGGATATCAATTTTATCAGTCGGTATTTTCTTTCCAAAGTTCGAAATTCCTAGGCGCTCCTGAAGTTTCCTCTAGTCTGGTTTTCTCTTCTAGAAAACAGCAATTAAACTTCTTGACGCCTACAGAGAATTTTAAATTGGATGCGCTTTGGGATCAAGATCGCATCAACTTTGGCCTTGATTTTAAACAGCAAGGTGAGGAGAATTCAGCTCATTTAGCGGGGGCTTGGGCTTTCGAAGAAGATGGTTTGTCTCTGAAATTTAAGGATACCTATTTCCGCATTTTAGGCCAAGACTGGGCGATGGATCCAGCCAATAAAATCACGATTCAAGGGCCGGAATGGAAGGCGGATCGGGTGTTAGTTTCGAACCAAAATCAATCCATCTCCCTGCAAGGTAGCCTTTCAAATGACACGACGGAGACCATTAAATTGCGGGCGAATCACTTCCAATTATCTACCTTGAAACCCCTGTTTGCCACGAAGACGACAGGTGAATTGAATGGAGAAATTGCGATTCAAGATTGGTACCACCATACCCGTTTGGACTCCTGGTTATTAGTGGATTCGTTGCGGTTGAACAAGTTTTATATTGGGAATTTGCAAGGGGTAGGTACCTATTTAGCAGACGATAAAGCGATGGATTTAAATCTGAATTTAAATCGTTTAGGGGAATCCGTTTTGTCATTGACTGGGTCCTATAAGCCTTTTGAAGAGGACCAAAAATTGAATGTGAAAGCTGAATTGAATCAGACGGATTTGCAGATTTTAGAACCCTTTACGGAAGGGGTTTTCTCTGGTTTGAAAGGTTCTGCATCGGGTAATTTGCACATCGGAGGCTTGCCTACGAAGCCGGAGATAACGGGAGATATCGTATTCTCGAAGGCGGGAGCGGTATTTGATTATTTGAAAACATCGATGTCTGTATCGGATACGGTAAACTTTACGCCGCGTAAGATTTATGCCAAAAACTGGAAAGTACTTGATGCAGAAGGGAATAAAGCATTAGTCAATACCACGCTGCAGTTTCCAGAGGGTAAGCCTTTTGAGCTGGATATCCAAGCGAACTTAGATCATTATAAATTATTAAATACGAGTCGGGAGCCGAATTCGATTTATTACGGGTTAGGCTATGCCTCAGGTCCAATACGGGTTTCAGGATCGATCGATAACTTAGTCGTTTCGGCGGATTTAAAATCGGAGAAAGGGACACGCTTGTTCATTCCTTTGGATCGCGAGATGGATGCTACGGAAGCGGAGGATTATAGTTTTGTCAGTGAAATTGCGACGACTAATGTGGAGCAAGCAGTTGCGGCTGTTTCAACAAAACTGCAGGAGGATGGGATTACCTTAGACCTTCGATTAGCCTTGACTCCAGAAGCCTATGGCGAGGTTCAGTTTGATGCGAAGAAAGGGGATGTGATGCGGATGTATGGTTCAGGTGACATTAAGATGAATTTGGATAAAAAAGGAGCCTTTAAAATGGTGGGTGATTATGCCATCGATCAGGGGGATTATACCTTTACGCTTCAAAATTTAATTAATAAAAAGTTCGCGATTCAACGGGGTTCTAAGATCTCATGGACCGGTGATCCACTCGAAGCAAACGTAAATATCAAGGCAATTTATACGCAATATGCGTCCTTATTCCCCATCTTATTAGATACGACTAATAAGGGTAATTTGCCGGAATTTAAGCGCCGTTATCCAGTCGATGTGACGATTAGTTTACAGGATCGCTTGTTATCGCCTAGCGTGAATTTTGATATTGGTATCCGGGATTATCCGAAGGATATGACCTTGAACGGCGCGGTGACAGCTTTTACGAATCGGATCAAAACCGATGATCAGGAATTAACGCGTCAGGTAAGTAATATCTTGTTATTTGGCCAGTTAGTTTCTCCATTCGGTGGAAGTGGTCTAGCGCTGGGTAATTTGATGGGTAATTTTACGGAGATGCTCTCGAATCAGTTGAGTAATTTGGCCTCTAAAATCAACAAGGATTTAGATATTTCAGTATCGCTAGGTGGGGGAGCCTTGAATCAAGACATCTTGTCCAATCTACAATTACGTGCCTCGTATAACTTTAATGATCGCTTACGCATCACGAGAAGTGGTGGATTTACCGATGCTAGAAACCAAACGAGTCCGCAGGTATTACTTGGCGATTGGGCCTTGGAATGGTTTGTGAAGCCAGATGGAAGTTTACGTTTGAAGACCTATAATCGGAACGTGCAGACGACTATCTTAGGTTCCTTTAACTCCTATCAGATTAACCAAACAGTGGGCGCCAGCTTACTCTATAATAAGGGTTTCAATACCTTCTTTTGGCAAAAGAAGAAATAAAAAAGGCCACCCTTTTCGGATGGCCCCATTCAATAAATCTAGGAGGAAATTACTTTACCTCGAATGCGCCAGTTCCGATTTGGAAACCTTCTGCATATAATTCTACTGTGTATTTACCTGGCTTGTAAGCAACTCCACCGCGTGGGTAAGTTACCGCTACTGTTTGGCCATCGTTTGAATAGTCAAATGATTGCTTAGCAGTGTAAGTCAATTCTTTTCCGTTGATCGTGATACGGCCAGAACCGATTGCTTCGTCAGATAAAGTAGCACCTTCGCCATCTAATACGCGAACGTAAACCGTCTTGCTTTCTAACTTAGTGATAGGGTTTGTTGCAAGGCTAAATACCACTTTTAATTTCTCGATTTTCTTACCGTTCAAGCGAGCTCTCTCTGTTTCTTTTCCTTTTGCATTCACCGCCAAAACTTTCAAGTTTTGAGCTTTTAAAGCAGCTGCGATGCTTACTTTGCGCGCTAATTCTTTGTTGCGTTGGCTAACAGAAGAAAGCGTATCGTTTAACGTTTGGTTTTGGTTTTTCAAACCAGAGTTCTCTGTGTTTAACGTTGCGTTTTGCGTTGTTAACGTTTGATTGCTCTCTGTTAAAATACCGTTTTGCTTTTTCAACTCAACGATTTCACCATCTTTAGTTGTTAAAACCGCGTTGTATTCTTTGATTTTCGCTTCATAAGAGGCGATCGTTGCGTGGTTTGAGTTCTTTAAAGATGCTTTATCTTGTTCTAGTTGAACTTTCAATGCTTCTAAATCAGCTACTTGACCACCTAGCGATTTAATCTCTGCGATTTTAGCATCTAATTGCGTAGAAATCGAGTCTAAAGAAGAGCGTGTATTCGCTAATTCTGTAGCTTTTTGTTCGATTTGTGTTGCTTGATCTTTCGTCGTTTGATACGAACGGAAGTACAAAACTCCTAATACTGCCGTTAGCACAGCTAAGACAATAAGAGCAGTTTTGGAATTGTTGTTAGGCGATTGTTCCATTTGGTATAAATTGATTTTTAAGGGTTTATATTTTTTAATGCCGCAAAATTACAAAATAAAGTCCACATTTCGGGTGGTCTTTCGGATTGAAGGCTCTTTTTGATTAATTTGCGTCACTTTAGTAAATGCTATGCCTTCATACGACTTTATTGTCATTGGTTCTGGAATTGCTGGTTTGTCTTACACGGTAAAGGTGGCGGACTATTTTCAGGAACGTCAAATTCCCATCAAAATTGCCTTGATTACGAAAACCGTGGCCGAAGAAACGAACACGAAATACGCGCAAGGAGGGATTGCAACCGTCTGGGATACAGCGGATTCCTTTGAAAAACATATCGACGATACGATGGTGGCCGGCGACTTTGTGAGTGATCGCAAAGTAGTCGAAATCGTAGTGAAAGAAGCACCAGAACGTTTGAAGGAATTGATTGCTTATGGCACTGATTTTGATCGCCAAGCGGACGGAAGTTTTGATTTAGTGAAAGAGGGAGGTCACTCCGATAAACGCATTTTACATCATAAAGATTCTACTGGAAATGAGATTGAAAGGGCTTTATTAGCCAAAGTCAAATCATATGACTGCGTGGATTTCTTCACCCATTACTTTGCCGTTGACTTAATTACCCAGCACCATTTAGGGGAGAAAGTGACGAAGGATACGCCGGGTAAGAAGTGTTTTGGGGTCTATGTTTTGAATCTCAAGACGAATAAAATTGAGACTTTTTTAGGGAAAACTACCTTGTTAGCGACGGGTGGAATCGGTCAAGTCTATCAATCGACGACCAATCCGACGATTGCGACAGGGGACGGAATCGCTATGGCTTACCGCGCTAAAGCCTTTGTTCAAGGAATGGAATTCATTCAATTTCACCCGACGGCCTTATATAATCCAGGAAAGAAACCTTCTTTTTTAATTTCCGAAGCCGTTCGTGGCCACGGAGGTATTTTGAAGAATCAAGACGGTTCTACTTTTATGGAAAAGTACGATTCGCGTCTTTCGTTAGCTCCTCGTGATATTGTGGCGCGGGCGATTGACTCGGAGATGAAAAAGAATGGAACGGATCACGTTTTCTTAGATACGCGTCACATTCCTATAGAGGAGATTCTACAGCATTTTCCGATGATCTATAACCATTGCCTGAAGGTGTTGGGGATTGATATGTCGCAAGAAATGATTCCGGTCGTTCCCGCACAGCACTATTTATGTGGCGGAATTATTGTAAATGAATACAGCCAAACGAACATTGAAAACTTATATGCTGCTGGCGAATGTTCCTTTACAGGCTTGCACGGAGCGAATCGTTTGGCCTCTAATTCCCTATTAGAAGCGATCGTTTATGCGCACCGCGCTTTCGAGAAATCGGTATCCGAATATGGAACTCAAATTTTGCCGGAGGGCATTCCATCGTGGAATGATGACGGAACGCGTCATCCGGAAGAAATGGTCTTAGTAACCGAAATGACTCGTGAGTTAGAGTCGATTATGTCGAATTACGTGGGGATTGTTCGGACGGATCGCCGTTTGAAAAGAGCCTATGATCGTTTGGAATTGATTTATTTAGAGCACGAAGAATTGTATCGTCAATCGAAAATTACGGTGCCTTTATGCGAATTAAGAAATATGATAAATGTGGCCTATTTGATCATCAAACACGCAAGGGCACAACGGGAAAACAAAGGTTTACACTATAACCTAGATCTGATTCTTTAGGTAAGAAACGATTACATCAAGTCCTTTTTCGAAGTGGTGATTGTTCGGGATCACGATATCACAGCTGCGTTTGTGAGGGCGAATGTATTCCTCATAAGTGGGCTTCACGTGGTATTTCCAGCGGTACATCACATCTTGTAAATCATAACCACGCTCTTCATTGTCGCGCTTGATTCTGCGCTTTAATTTGATTTTATCTTGGGCGTCGATGAAGATTTTGAGGTCCAAAAGCTGCGCCACCTCCGGAAAGTGGAACACAAATATTCCCTCTACCACCAAGATTTTACGCGGATGGAAATGCAACATGTCTGGCACTTTCTCCGTGTTGTTGAAGGTATATTCTACCCGACTAACTATTTCGCCATTGCGTAATCGTTCGATATCAGCCGCAAAAGCTTGGTCGTCGATGGCCCCAGGAAGGTCGAAGTTCTCGATTCCGTTGTGGTCTTTCGTCTGATCTTCGATGGGACGGTAGTAATTATCTTGGGACAAAAGACAGATGTCATCGGTCTTGAACTGCTCCATTAATCGGCTTAAGAAGAGGGTTTTACCTGAGGCGCTACCTCCAGTGATACCGATAATAAAGGGACGTTCGATTGTTGACATAAGTGTTTAATTCCGCTGCAAATTTGCGAAAAGGATTTTATTTAAGCTAAAAAACCGCTTTCATTTTCGGAATTTGAGGTAAATGGCTACCTCATCTTTGACCTGCGTCGCCACATACTGTAGCCCCGCTTGCTCGAATTCGTCGATGATCTCCTGCTCAAAAAAGAGGTCTTTACCGCATCCATCGTGCTGTAATCGCTCTGTTTTAGATATCTCTTCTTCGATGATGACGATGCCATTTTCGTTTAAGGCACTTTTGATTTTCGCTAGCATTGCTGTGCGATCTTCGAATTCGTGCCAAGCATTAAAGACCCAAATTTGATCCTGGTTTTGCAAACTTTCCGGATTCAATGCGACCCCCGTCTTCCAAACTAAACCCGTTTTCTCCGTGAAATAGTCAATACTGTCTTGGATATCCTCCTGCTCTACGAGTGGATCCACCAGCGTTAGGTGTTGTGCTGGATAATGTAAGCATAGGCTCACTTCCCACCAGCCATATCCGCAGCCAATCGAAGCGATATGGTCCTCTTTTTTCCATTGCCCAAAATCGTAGAATTCTTTCATAGACTCGCAATTTAAGGTATATTTGACCAATAAAATAAAAACACTATGGCGATTTTTATTGCACCGACGGCCAGCGTAATGGGCCGTGTTATTATCTCAAAGGATGTATCTGTTTGGTATGGCGCGGTGATTCGCGCGGATGTAGAGGAAATTCACTTGGGTGAGGGCTGTAACATTCAGGACAATGCCGTTTTGCATGCGGATGAAGGCGATAAAACCATCATTGGTCCACACGTCACGGTCGGTCACGGTGCTATTGTTCATGGCGCAGAAATAGGCGAGGGTAGTTTAGTGGGAATGCAAGCTACGGTGTTAAATAGGGCCAAAGTAGGCAAGTTTTGCCTCATCGGAGCTCACGCCTTAGTCACGGAGGGAATGGAAATTCCTGATTACTCCCTTGTTTTAGGAACGCCAGCAAAGGTCATTAAGACGCTGAATGAAGATCAAATTAATCGCCTTAAATACGGCCCACCACATTATGTAAAAATGGGTGCCGAACACAAATCAGGCAAATTCCCTTTATTAACCGCAGCAGACTTCGAATAATGGAACTCATACTCATTCGCCACGCGCACGCAGGGCCACATACAGCTGACGATAAAGGTCGCCATCTTTCGGAAAGAGGTATCGAAGAAGCCCTTCTCTTAGGAGAATGGATGCACTTGAAGCAATTTCCTGCTGGATTTTGGCTAATTTCTGACGCCATTCGTACCAGAGAAACGGCTGAATTACTAGGTAAACCCTTTTCGGAATTTGAGTTATCCGAATTTTGGTATATCTCGAGTGGACCAGATTATGTGACCGAAATCGCGAAGCGATCGGAACCCATTTTGTACCTAGTCGCGCACAATCCATCTATTTCTTACCTTGCCTCGTATTTAACAGGCGATATGATCCAAATGGAAACTGCGGGTTGTCTATCTTTGCATTTTCCGGGTCTAAGTTCTTGGTCAGAAATCACCAAAGGCTCGGCCACCATCACGCATCAACTATGAACAAGAATCAAAAAATCTTTCGCTGGGTGTTAATATTGTTTACGCTGCTGATGATTGCGTTAGCGGTTCAGATGGGGATGAATACGACGGCGCCGTGGCATAAAAAAGCGGCTTTAAAATCCAGAAATCGTGCTGCGCAATGATTTCTTAGATTTTTAACCTGTTTTTTATCTGGGGAGCTAACGTATCTAACGCATAAAAAAGGGGCTTCAGCCCCTTTTGATTTTAATCATAATTCATTTCATAAATGCATCGCCGAAGGCGATTCAAACTCTATGCTTTATTCTTTGTGCTTTATGCTTTATGCTTTTATCTCTACTCTATACTCTCTAATCTATACGCTAAAGCACGCTTTCAATATGCTTTAGGTGATGGGTACAATGCCACGCATATATCCCCAACACCTTATCTAAAGGATAGGTAAATCCACGTTCTGGATGTAAATAGGTTCTCTTCCAATCCGCTTCGGTTAATGTTTCCATTAAATACACCCAACGCAAGTGGATGTAGCGTAAACCCTCAATAGACCAGGCGATAGGCGCTTGATTGCCGTCTGGCATCGATGCCCAATCGTCTTCGCTATAGGGTTTGATGGTAGGATTGTCTTCCGTTAAGGCCATCTTGAAACGGATATAGCTGTTCATGTGGCTATCCATTAAATGGTGAATCACTTTGCGAGCAGACCAGCCACCTTCACGGTAAGGTTTCTCTAATAAAGTTTCATCAACACCTTTTAATAAGGCAGTTAAATCGTCAGCTGTTGTTGCGATTGTTTTGATCCAAGCGGCTCTGATCTCTGGCGTAATGACCTCAGGCTGTTTGTATTTCCCGATAGGGTATTGCAATGGGTTCAGTTCTGTATTAGACATTCGTGTAAAATTTAGTGATGTCGATAGCCGCTTCTCTCGTGTGAGCAATCAGTGGATGAACCCCCATTTTGATGGCTTCTAGCATTTCTTTGGCCGTATCTTTACTCAAATGTGCGACGTGTAATGGAAGTAATGTTTCGCCCTCTTCGATTTCTAAAGGAGTGCAAACGCGGAAATTTTCTGTACCAAGAGCGGCTAACTCCGCTGCTTGAACCTTGATGGCTTGGAAGCTGGCTTCTAAGGCCTCATCGTTCGCGCCACTAATCTCTAAAACTTGGGCCTCTTTAGCTGCTTTGGCTTGCAAAGAAGCTGCAATGGCTTCGTCTAAGGCTTTTAATTGCTGGCTAATGAAATAGTAGTTTTTGCCCGTTCTTAAGCGCTCACGGATGGATTGACGGATGAAGTAGGTCAAAGAATCCGTCACATTAAGTCCGATTTCGGCCATTTGCTTAAAGATTAATGAGCTAGGTGACATGCCTGGAATCGTATTCGGGTCGTGTAAAACGACAACGCCATTTGTGTCTAGGAATCCGTCAATGCGAGTGCAAACCCCAAAACCCAAGTCCTCAAAGGCTTGTTTTACTTGAGCTTGAATCACTTGTAAGTGAGCCAGGCTCGCGTGCATTGGGATGCGTTTGCGCGTTAATTTAGATTTGTATTTGGCATTAAAATCAAACACTTCTACTGATTCATCGATGACGATTTCCGTAGGAGGTAGGGCAACTGCCTGTCCGGCTGGGGTTTGGATGACGCCGCAGCTGAACTCATTTCCATTCACGAATGACTCTAATAAGATGGCATCTTCTGAGTGAATGGATTGAATGCTTGCTTTTGTGACTGTATACGTGAAGTACTCCTGAAGAGCCTCTAATAAGTGAGCAGGGTGGTGGTAAACTTGTTTTTGGAAAACGACAGGGAAGCCGATGCCTTCGTCAAGGTTCACCATTTTTTGTAATAAAGCTACTTGTGCCTCTTCGTCTAGTTTAATCCACTCCTCCCGGTAAATTTCTTCGATGAAAAGACACTTTTTGATGGCTTTATCGAAAACTTCCAGGGAATCTTCTTTCACGAAGGCAAGACCGATGGAAGATCCTTGGTGCGGGGCTTTGGCCACAAAAGGGATACCGATTTCTTTCTTTACTTGTTCGAGAAGGGTCTCTCTGCCGTATTTAGCATAGTCGTCGCGTTGTAAAACGAAAAATTTCTTCTCTAAACCAACGGACTTTTTCAGCCATTCATTTTGTTTGGCCTTATCAATACCGATGGCAGATCCTAGCACACTAGGTCCAGAGTAAGGAATGTTGTACCACTCTAATAGTCCTTGAATACTGCCGTCCTCTGCACCTGGACCGTGCATGGCGATGAAGGCAAAGTCAAAGTGTTTGGCAAAATCAGCCGGCTGAATAATCGTTCCGACTTCTTGTAGAAGCGCTGTCGCATCCGCATCTGGCAATGATTCGATGTAGACGTTGAATGGAGCGGTTTGTAGGCGTTTTGGGGGATAAAATGAACGAATCGATTCCTCAAAAATGAGCTCCTCCTTGATCAAGATAAAATTGCCTAAGCTATCCACGAAAACGGGGATGGGCTGAAACAAAGCTTTGTTTAAGTGGGCCATCGCTGTTTTGCCGCCTAAAAAACTGATTTCCCGTTCTCGCGCGGGGCCGCCAAAAAATATTCCTATCCGCATCATATGCCTATTAGGGTTTTACTTCTTCTACTGCTGTAATTTCTGGGACATCTCTGCGGATGGCCTCTTCAACCCCTGCTCTAAAAGTCATAGCTGACATGTTGCAAGATTGACAATTGCCTGTTAGGGCTAATTTAAGCACATTTTCAGGAGTGATTTCGACAATTTCTACATTGCCACCATCGGCTACTAAATAAGGTCTAATGCTGTCTAACGCGGTTTGAATGCGATTATGTAGCGGGTGATTTTCCATATTAAGAGGCTTGATTCGCGTTAGAAATGGCTACTTGCTGCGCTAAATTAGCGGCAATGGATGCAAAAGCATCGGCACTTGGACCTTCGCTCGACGCGATAGGTTTACCTTCGTCACCTGCTTCGCGAATGGCTTGAATTAACGGAACCTCACCTAAGAATGGAACCGCGTATTTCTCGGCTAATTGCTTTCCGCCATCCTTACCAAACAAATAGTATTTATTTTCAGGCAATTCAGCTGGAGTGAAATAAGCCATATTTTCAACTAAACCTAATAAAGGAACATTGATACCCGCTTGTTTAAAGAAAGCTAAACCTTTCGTGGCATCAGATAAAGCGACTTTTTGAGGAGTCGTTACGATTACTGCACCAGTAAGTTTGATTAGTTGTACCAAAGTCAAATGTATGTCAGAAGTTCCTGGAGGAAGGTCGATTAATAAATAATCTAATTCATCCCAGTTCGTATCCCCAAAAAACTGACGCAAAGCCTGCGTCATCATAGGCCCTCTCCACGGCACAGGACTTTCTGTAGGAGCTAAAAACCCCATGGAGATCATCTTGATGCCATATTGCATGATCGGTTGTATGCGGTTCTTTCCGTCTACTTCCGTCACTAAAGGCTGTAAATCTTCTGCCCCGAACATCACTGGAATAGAGGGTCCAGAAATGTCTGCATCTAAAATTCCCACTTTCGCGCCGGCATTTTTCAAGGCCATCGCTAAGTTCGCCGTTACGGTTGATTTACCTACGCCACCCTTACCGGATGCCACTGCAATCACGTTTTTAACGCCAGGAATTAAAGGGTCTTTCGAGGTCAAAGTGGTTACTTCGGCCGTCATATTAATCACGATTTTGAGGTCTGGATGCACAAAATTGTGAATCGCGTCCTCGCAATCTTTTCTGATCTTCTCTTTTAGTGGACAGGCTGGTGTCGTTAAAACGACGGTAAAGCGAACCTCGCCCACGCCTAATTCCACATCTTTAATCATATTCAAGGTCACTAGATCTTTCTTCAGATCTGGCTCTTGAACGGTACTTAAGGCACCTAATATAATCTCTTTGCTTACGCTTAATTCTCCCATGAATCTCTTTTCCTTATCAAACCTCAAATATACGTGTTTTTTATTTCATGCGCGACGTATTCGGCGATTTTGCATGTATCAATTTCTTGGTATTTTCCCCCATTTAATTCCGCTAATAACACTTCTAAAACCCTTCTGTGGTCGAATAATTTAGTCGGGTGAGGTTTGTGTGCCAAAGTCCGGTAAATCGAATCCCACCTCTTTGTAATTGCCTGCAGTTCTTGGTCGAAATAGGTCGAAACAAAACGCTCCCAAATATAATCCTGCGCTTGCTGGTTCGGATGAATCATATCTGCCTCATAGAAACGGTAATCGCGCAATTCGTCCAGCATAATTTCGTAGGCTGGAAAATAGTGTACGTTTTCGAATTGTTTGGAAACGATGTCAGCCGCTACACGCAGGGTAGATTTAGAAACCTGATTCTCCTGCATGCCATCTTTCGTATGACGAACGGGGGAGACAGTTAAAACGACTTGCGTGGTAGATGGGAGAGTGGAGAGAAGAGAATTAAAGTCTCTAACGATCTCCTCAACGGTCGATAATCGTTTTTCAAAACGATCCGCCGGCATCTTGTGGCAGTTTGCGACGCAATTATTTAGATGTTTGTCGAAATAACTAAATGAAGTTCCCCAGGTTAGGATTAAAAAGTCTGCTGAGGTCTTAAAATTCACGACCTCCGTTGCCACTGAACGAATGTCTTCCAGCAAGTCTACCGAAGAAGTCGCCGTAAATACAGAATGGTAATCCGGGTGCAAAAAATACCCCCCGTGTTCATATAAATCTTCCGAAACCTCCCCTGATAAAGCCCTAGTAATCGCAAATGGATGGAATAGAGTGCCAAAAGGCTGCGTCATTACCTCCAGCGGCAATTTACTTAATCGCGCTCCCATCGAGGCGGCAAAACAAGAACCCATCGTCAGCACCCGACTCTGATGATTCATCAGAACAGGTGCTGGGGGAATGGGGAAAGTTGTCGTTAAATTCATTATTTCACGGAAGTCGCCCAAGCGTTCATTTTGGTTTCCAACACGTCTAAAGGCATATTTCCATCCTTCAATAATTCGTCGTGGAAATCAGAAAGCTTGAATTTAGGACCCATTTCTTTCGTCAAACGCTCGCGAATCTCACGGATTTTCAAAGCGCCTATTTTATAACTTAAAGCTTGCGCAGGAATCGCCATGTAACGTTCGATCTCAGCAATCGTGCCTTCTTCGCTTAACGGTTCGTTGTCCATCATATATTTGATGGCTTCTTCGCGAGTCATGTTTTTAGAGTGCATTCCGGCGTCGACCACAAGTCTGATGGCGCGGTGCATTTCATCGCCTAATGCGCCCATGTATTGGTATGGGTCTGTATAAAGGCCTAATTCCTTGCCTAAACTTTCTGTATATAATGCCCAGCCTTCTGCATAAGCTGAGTTTCCACCGAATCGGCGGAACTTAGGTAAATCAGCGTTTTCTTGTTGTAAGCTGATTTGGTAATGGTGGCCAGGAATTGCTTCGTGCAAGAATAAGCTTTCCATTCCGGAAGTGGTATTGAATTTTTTAGCGTCTAAAATAGGTACATAGAAAATGCCTGGTCTCGTTCCGTCTTCTGAACCTTGGAAATATTCTGCTGACGCGGAGGCAGCACGGAAAGCTTCGGTTTGGCGAATTTCGAATGGCGTTTTCGGTACACGACCGAACATCGTTTTCAATGATGGCTCCATCTTCTTGTGAATCGCGTGGAAAGCGGCTAAAACCTCTGCTGGTGTCTTGTATGGGTAGAATTTCGGATCGGTCTTCATGTGAGTGAAGAATTCGGCTAACGTTCCTTTGAAGCCTACCGCGTTCTTCGTTTTCTCCATCTCTGTGCGGATGCGTTTTACTTCGCTTAAGCCAGTTTGGTAGATTTCATCCGCCGGTTTGTCCGTGGTGGTTAACACGCGGATGAGGTATTGGTAATAGGCTGCTCCATTTTTCAATGCGCTAATCCCACTACTTGTACGTGCTTTCGGTAAGTATTCATTTTGTAAAAACGCAGATAATCGAGCATAAGCTGGGAGAACTTCGTTTTGAATCGCCGCCGTGTATTCTGCGGTAAAACGTTTTTTGTCTGCTTCAGAGAATGACGTAGGGAATTGCTTTAATGGACCATAGAAAGTGGATTCCTTGATGTCCTTTACGGCGAATGCATTTAATTGAGGGATGATTTTGACTACCAAAGCCTTTGGCAATACATAATCCTCCTTCATTCCTCTACGGAAATAAACGATGGATGAATCTAAATAGGCCACGCCTTTTTTCATTCGCTTCGCCCAGTTTTCGTAATCCTTTACCGTCTTGAAAGGCTGAATTACTTGGCCTGAGCCTAATTGAGCGAAAGTTAGGTGGAAGCCATAGAATTGATTCAATGGAGTCAAATTATCTGGATATGTCAAACCTTCCAAACCTAATTTGATGTCGCGACTCAATAAATCGTAGGTGATTTGATCGTTTGCATTTAAATCATCTCGGTTTAGGGCCGATAAAGATTGCTGGTATTTCTCTAAAACCGATTTGACTAAAGCGCGGTGGCTGTCGGTAAAATCGATGTTTAACTGATCATTGTAGCGGTTATCTCCGTTCGCTGTGGCAGCAGTTGGATTGAGTTTTAATTGCTCTTCGTAGTATTCGCCTACGATTTTGGCTAATTCAGAAGAGGGTTGGTCTGACTTTTTACAAGCGAAAAAGGTCAAAAGAAGACCTAAGTAGAGTAGTTTTTTCATTGTTTATTTGCTGATTTTAGAGGCAATTTACGTAAATTGGTCTTTGCATTTATACCTAAGTTACGAATTTATACATTAAAGATTTACTATGTCAGGATTGGGAGCGGAGCGCGCGCGGTTACAATTACGAAACGATAATAAAGGTTGGAAGAAATGGGGTCCTTATTTGACGGAACGTCAGTGGGGAACCGTGCGAGAGGATTATTCTGCCCACGGCAATGCCTGGGGAACGATTACGCACGATATGGCGCGTTCAAAAGCTTATCGTTGGGGTGAAGAGGGGATAGGCGGTATTTCAGACAATAAACAACACGTTTGCTTTGCCTTTGCCTTTTGGAATCACCGAGATCATATTTTAAAAGAACGCTTTTTTGGATTAACTGGAGCGGAATCGAATCACGGAGAGGATGTTAAAGAACTCTATTATTACCAAGATTCGACGCCTACGCATTCCTACCAAAAAATGCTGTACAAGTATCCGCAGCACACTTTTCCTTACCAAAAGCTGATCGACGAGTCGCAAAAACGTAACCGAAAAGAGCCGGAATACGAGCTATTGGATACGGGGATTTTTGACAATAATGAATACTTCGATATCTCGATCGAATATGCGAAAGCGGACGAGCAAGATATTTTGATCAAAGTAACCGTGGAAAACCGCTCGAAAGTGGCGGCACCTATTACGGTATTGCCCACGATTTGGTACCGAAATACCTGGTGCTGGGGTTACGAGAAATACAATTACAAACCACTTTTAACGGGTGTGGGTAATTCCTTTATCGAGGTAGATCACCGCGTGGTGGGCCGTTTTAAATTGTATGCAGAAGATGCAGATGAATTCCTTTTCTGCGACAATGAGACGAATTTTCAGCGTTTACATCATTCAGATAATCTGTCGCATTTTACCAAAGATGGGATTAACGAATACATCGTCAATAAGAATAAGCATGCGGTAAATCCGAATCACATAGGAACAAAAGCCTCCGTCAAATACACAGATAAAATTCCAGCGGGAGGAAAGAAAGTCTACCGTTTGCGTTTGAGTAATGTGACGCAGCGAGAACCATTCGCGGATTTTGACCAAATATTCGAGGACCGAATCATCGACGCAGATCAATTCTATGCGGAATTGCAGAAGGGAATTGAGGACGATAATTTGCGATCCTTACAGCGCCAGGCCTATGCCGGAATGTTGTGGACGAAACAATGGTATTATTATAATGTGTTCGAATGGATTAAGGGCGATCCATCGATGCCTAAGCCGGATCCGAGTCGAAAAAATGGCCGAAATAGCACCTGGAGGCACATGTACGCGGCGAATATTTTGTCGATGCCGGATAAATGGGAGTATCCATGGTTTGCGGCTTGGGATTTAGCGTTCCATACCTTGCCTTTGGCCAGGTTAGATCCTGATTTTGCCAAAAGACAGCTAGCCGTTATCCTCCGCGAATATTACATGCATCCGAATGGTCAAATTCCGGCCTACGAATGGTCTTTCTCCGATGTAAATCCGCCGGTGCACGCCTGGGCAACCTGGAAAGTATACGAGATCGATAAAGAAATGAACGGCGGGAAAGGAGACGTGGTCTTCTTAGAGCGTATTTTCCATAAGTTATTATTGAACTTCACTTGGTGGGTAAACCTGAAGGATGAAGGAGGAAACAATATTTTTGGGGGTGGATTCTTAGGAATGGATAACATCGGAGTTTTCGACCGCTCTGCTCAATTACCGACGGGTGGACACCTAGAGCAAGCAGACGGAACGGGGTGGATGGCGATGTACAGCTTAAATATGCTGCGTATTGCCTGCGAAATCGCTCTAGAAAATCCGGTATACCAAGATATGGCCTCGAAGTTCTTCGAACACTTCTTGCACATTGCCGGGGCGATGCAGTCGATCGGTGGAGATAAGTTGAATCTTTGGGACGAGGACGATCAATTCTATTATGACATGTTGCATAAAGAAGATGGTTCTGCGGAACTATTGAAAGTGCGCTCGATGGTAGGTTTGATTCCTCTTTTCGCTGTAGAGACCTTGACTTCTGAAATGCTGGAGAAACTACCAGCTTTCAAACGCCGCGTGGAATGGGTTTTAGCGAATCGTCCGGATCTGGCGAATTTGATTTCGCGTTGGTACGAACCGGGTAAAGGAGAGTCGCGTTTGCTTTCGATTTTACGTGGTCACAGGATGAAGATGATTATGAAAAGGATGTTCGATGAGACCGAATTCTTATCTGATTTTGGCATTCGTTCTTTGTCCAAATTCCACAAAGAGAACCCGTATAAATTTGCCTATGAAGGAGGAACGCTGCAGGTTGATTATACGCCGGCAGAGTCTACGGGCGATATGTTTGGAGGAAATTCGAACTGGCGCGGGCCTATTTGGTTCCCTATGAACTACTTGATTTTGGACTCCTTATCTAAGTTCTCTGACTATTATGGATCAGATTACGAGGTAGAATTCCCAACGAATTCGGGTGAAATGATGAACATCAAAGACGCCGCTCGCGGAGTTTCGGAACGTTTGTTAGCGATGTTTGTGCCGGATAAAGACGGGAAAACACCGATGTATGGCGAATACGATAAGTTCAAAGATCCGCATTTTAAAGATTCACACCTCTTCTTCGAATACTTCGATGGAGATACCGGAAAAGGATTAGGAGCGAACCACCAAACTGGTTGGACGGGCTTGATCTCCGAAATAATTAGACAATTACATGGCAAAAACTAGTCCAGAAGAGAATTTTGCGGCCTTAGGCCTAACACTTCCACCCGCTCCGAAGCCTTTAGGTG
>JAURHT010000113.1 GCA_030833145.1 Aquirufa sp. | reverse complement strand
TGAATTAAGTTTTAATTTCGATTATGGATATAAATCAGCGGATGAATGAACTCATTGAGAAGATCAATCTCTATAATGAGGCCTATTATCAACAGAATGAAAGTATTATTTCGGATCAAGCATTCGATCAATTACTCGCTGAATTAATTCAATTAGAACAAGCCAATCCACTATTTGCTCGTTCGGATAGCCCCACTCAAAAAGTAGGCGGCACCATTATCAAAGAATTCAAATCTGTTACCCATCAATTCCCCATGTTATCCTTAGGGAATACTTACAATGAAACCGATTTACGGGATTTTGATGAGCGGGTTAAAAAAGGGTTAGAAGGAGAGAAATTTGAATACGTATGTGAGTTAAAATTTGATGGGGTAGCCTTGTCGTTTTGGTACACAAACGGGGTTTTACAAAAAGGGGTAACAAGAGGAGATGGAACGCGAGGGGATGATATTACAGCGAACGTAAAAACCATCAAAAGTTTACCCACCCGCGTTAATTCCACGATTTTACCTACCACCTATGAAATCAGGGGCGAAGGCTATATGCCTATTACCTCCTTTGATCGAATTAATGCGGATAAGATTGCTAAAGGAGATCAACCCTTAGCCAACCCTCGCAATGCGGCTTCAGGTACTTTTAAAATGCAGGATTCAGCGGAAGTGGCTAGAAGAGAAATGGAATGCTTTATTTATTCCTATTTAGGTAATGAAAATCCTTTCAACAGCCATTCAGAGGCATTAGAGCATTTAAAATCGGTAGGATTTAGTGTTTCGCCTACCTATCGAGTTTGTTCTTCGATCGATGAGGTACTAACCTATATCGAGGATTGGGCAGAGAAAAGAAATGATTTACCCTTAAATACGGATGGGATTGTAATCAAAGTCAATGATTTTGGACAACAGGAACGATTAGGATATACGGCCAAATCTCCTCGCTGGGCGATTGCCTTCAAATACCCGTCTGAAATTGCCCGTACAAGAATCAATTCTGTTTCTTACCAAGTAGGAAGAACCGGAAATGTGACTCCAGTCGCTAATCTAGAGCCTGTTTACTTAGCGGGAACGGTCATCAAACGCGCCTCCATTCACAATGCGAATGAAATGGAAAGACTGGATTTAAGGGAAGGGGATACCGTATTCATTGAAAAGGGGGGTGAGATCATACCAAAGATTACGAGTGTTGACACTTCTGCCAGAAAAGAAGGAAATGCCTTTATTTTTCCACACCAATGCCCTTCATGCAATACTGAACTTATTCGTCAAGAAGGCGAAGCCAATCACTATTGTCCCAACGACACCGGTTGTCCACCACAAATTAAAGGTAAGATCGAACATTTTATTGCGCGTAAAGCCCTGAACATCGAAAACCTAGGAACAGAAACGGTCGATTTATTATTCGAAAAAGGAATTGTCCAAAATGTGGCAGACCTCTATGATTTAAATGCGGAGAAATTCATTGGATTAGAAGGTTTTCAGTCTAAATCGATTCAAAACATACTTTCCAGCGTAGAAAAATCAAAGCAAATCCCGTTTCGACAAGTTCTATTTGGCCTAGGTATACGTCACGTAGGAGCCACCATTGCGGAGAAATTAGTCCTGCATTTTCACTCGCTAGAAAATTTAGTGCAGGCTAGTCTAGAAGAATTAATTGCAGTACCAGAGATAGGAGAGCGGATTGCTCTTAGTGTTTTGGAGTACTTTGCAGCTTCCGAAAATAGAGCAATCATCGGCCGCCTGAAAACGGCTGGGGTGCAATTTTCCGAAGAAATAAGTGAAATAGTTTTAGAAACAACGGCCTTAGAAGGCAAAACTTTCGTAATTTCGGGTGTATTTAGCCATTTCGACCGAGATGGTTTGAAGGCAAAAATCATCGCTAACGGCGGAAAAGTCGTTTCCAGTATTTCTGCCAAGTTAGATTACCTAGTCGCCGGTGAAAATATGGGACCAGCGAAACTAGAAAAAGCCAATTCATTATCCATACCAATTATATCGGAGGACGAGTTTATTGCCCTTCTTTCTTAATTATGCAATCATTACCTAAATTTCACGGCGTTGCGCCAGCTCTAGTTACTCCCATGAACGAGGATCGTTCTATTAACTGGGATGGCTTAAAAAAATTAATTCAACACGTGAGTAAAGGAGGGGTAGATTATTTAGTGGTTCAAGGGACGACTGGAGAATCTGCTACTACCACAGCAGATGAGAAGAAACAAATCGTTTCTACCATTCAAGAAGCTAATACAAAAAACTTACCCATTGTATATGGATTAGGAGGAAACAATACGGATTCGTTGATTAATCAAATCAAACAAACTTCGTTCGATGGAATTGACGCCATTTTGTCTGTTTGTCCTTATTACAATAAACCAAGTGCAAGAGGCGTAATCGCACATTATGAAGCAATTGCAGATGCTTGTCCAGTTCCAGTCATTATGTACAATATTCCTGGTAGAACAGGGATTAATATGTCTGCCGAAACGGTATTAAAGCTTTCGGAACATAAAAATATCATTGGTATTAAGGAAGCATCTTGCATCATTGAGCAATGTATGGAGATTGTTTACCACAAGCCAGAAGACTTTTTATTAATCTCCGGAGATGATGTGCAAGCTGTGCCTATCATTTCAATTGGGGGTGTGGGTGTTATGTCTGTGATTGCAAACGCGTTTCCACAGCAGTTTACTACGATGATTCACCATGCATTGGCAGGGGATTATCGTTCAGCCCAAAAAGAATTAGGCAAATTCCTGACTATCGATCCGTATTTATACGAAGAGGGGAATCCAGTGGGAGTCAAGAAATTATTAGAGAATCAAGGGTTGTTTGGTGCTCAGGTTCGCATGCCATTAGCTGGCGCATCCGCAGAGTTAGGGCAAAAATTAGCTCAAATTAGTCAACAAGAAGGTTTAAATAAATAATAAAATATGTTTGTACACGTTGTAAATTTTTGGTTAAAAAAAGGGTTAAGCGCTGAAGATATCACGCTTTTTGAGGCAGGCGTTCAGTCGTTAGCTGACGTGGAGACGGTGGATGTATTTAGCGTAGGGAAACCGGCTAAAACAGATCGTCCCGTAATCGATCGCTCGTATGATTATTGTTTATTAACTACGTTTGAAGACGAAAAAGGGCACGATTATTACCAAACAGCTCCTATTCACTTAGAGTTTATTAAAAACTGTGCCCACCTTTGGGATAAAGTATTGATCTATGATTCAGAAAGCATGTAAGCTTCTTCTCGTATTATCTGTGGTAGGTTGTTCGAAGAACATCAAACCTTCTACCTATTATACGAATGATTTTAAAAATGGTGGGGTCGAGCGTCACGATGGTTTAGGCTTTGAAGTTCCTGTGAAATACGATATTGATGTAGTGTATTTCAATGATCACCCGAAGCAGAGCTATGAGGATATCGAAACCATCAAAATGTCAGGGGAGGTTCTATTAGAGGACAAGCAAACCCAAAATGGGAAGATGCTTTACCGAGGTAACCACCAGGATAAAAAGCAAGAAATCCTTCGTCAAATGGTTGAAAAGGCCAAAGAATTAGGTGCAACGGCCCTAATTGACGTCAAATATTCTGTTTACAGTACACAAACAGCTAGTGGCTTTACCTTTACTGGAAAAGCGGTTCGTTACGTGTTGAAATAAACCGATAAGCTTCTAAATTAGAAATTAAAACAGGGCCTCTTGAACCTGTAAATCTAATTTGGAAGCTTTTTAGTTTCCGCTCTTTGAAAGTGATCATCCGCTTGTGGCCTATCGTTCCTACTTTGATTACTTCCTTATTCCCAGATTCATCGACTAATTCCACTTCAAAACTACTGACACGCTGTCCTAATGCGATCGGCTCTTGGAGCATGATGTTGTTTACGCTTAGAGGAGTCTTTAATTCAACGTATATATCATTCTTTTTAGGCGTTGCCATCCAAAAGGTAGAGCTCTTCCTATCAAATAAGGGATCATTCGTATTTTTCTTCAAAAGATTAACTAATGATTTTGCACGAATCGCCGCAAATCCCATCAAGGAGGCCGAATCATTCTCATGAATCAATCCACGCGTATCAACTGGAATATTCAATAAGAGATTCGCATTACGTCCTACCGAGGAAGCGTAAATCTTTAATAAGGAATCAGGTGTCTTTACCTTATTGTCTTGCTCTGGGTGATAATACCAACCCGGACGAATAGAAACATCCACTTCAGGAGAAACCCAATGGGTTCCATTTTCTTGACCATTTCGGTAATTGTCAAAATCAGGGCATCCAGGATAGATCTTATCGCGTAAAATAGGACTCCACATCGTATCATAGGCGTAACCACGTTCATTTCCTACCCAACGAATGTCAGGACCAGCATCGGAGAATTGCACCGCAGTAGGCTGGTATTTGTTTACCATTGAGTGAAATAAATTCCAATCGTACACCTGCTTCTTTCCATTAGGTCCTTCACCATTAGCGCCATCGTACCAAAACTCAAAAATGGGTCCGTAGTTCGTCAATAATTCCTCCTGCATTTTGGCATACACCTGGTTATAATCATCTGTTCCATAAGCAGGGTGGAAACGATCCCAAGGCGATAGATAGATGCCTAGTTTTAACCCGTATTTTTTACAGGCCTCCGATAATTCCTTCACCACATCGCCCTTGCCATTCTTCCATGGCGACTTCGCCACAGAATGTGAGGTATATTTAGAGGGATAAAGGGCAAATCCATCGTGGTGCTTCACCGTCAAAATCAGTCCCTTCATTCCTGCCTTCTTTGCAATTCTAGCCCATTGATTACAATCCAAGGCTGTAGGATTAAAAGAGGACGGACTTTCTTTACCCTCGCCCCATTCCACATTCGTAAACGTATTCATATTAAAATGAATGAATCCATAATACTCTAATTCCGACCAAGCTAATTGCTTAGCAGAAGGAACAGGGTAGACGGGAGCTACCTTTTGGGAAAATAGCGAATAGCTTATAAGAGCAAAGAATAGAGTGAATCTTTTCATTAGAATTCAGTATAAAGGAAGCAGTTTTCGAAAATAGTTTGACCTTGATTAGGAATCGCACGGAACAAAGGATTAAAACCAAACCAAATAATTTTGCCTTTATCCACTTCTTTAACACCTAACAGTAAGGAATTAGCCAGTTGAGCTTTCTTATTTGCTCCTACAAAGCCCATAATATTCGGTTTAGAAGATGTTTTTAAAACCGGAGTAAAATCCTTCGGAAGCTTAACAAAATCCGTTACTTGATTTAAGATATAAATCGATGAATCATTGATTCTAAAGGCCAGAGGATGGGTCTTTTCCACTTCCACTTGCAACATATTCCCTGAAGTGGTATTAGACAACTCAGCCCTTTCACGCATCGCATAGGTTGACGTATGTTTAGCTGTATCCTCTTTCACCGCTAAATCTTTATCGTCTAAAATCTTTCGAGCACCTTCCATCAAAATTAGTTTACCACCCTTTTTCACCCAGTCAATTAATAGAATTGAATTCGTATTCGAGAGAGCAGCATGCTTGCCGTCTAGATAAATGATGTGCGTGTAATTAAACAGATTCGACTTGAATAATTGTGTCGAAGGAATGAATGAAGGCTTAAACCCGTATTTTTGAGTTAAGAAATAGGCTAGTTCCCCTTGTTGGTTTACGTCGTTTGCTGGATCGACTACTACGGCAATTTTAGGGATGAAGATGGATTTGTAGTGGGTGGAACCGAGATCATAATTATCTCCTGATCTAAATGTATTAATTTTCCAAAGATGTATGAACCGTTTGCGCGCAAATTTAATCAAATCTCCTCTTTGCTTGTCCGATAATTTTGTGGCGGTGATATTGACTATACCCAACCTATTAGAAGCATCATTAAAGGTAACCAAAGCGCCAATACCAATAGCGTAATTAATTAACTCTTGGCTGGATTTATAATTTTCAATAATAAATCGATATACTGGTTGATTATCTTCTGACTCAGCTAGATCGTCAACCGATTGAAACTTTGAATAACCAAAAATGTTCTCATTCACACCCAAAGCTCGTAAACCATTTAATTGAAATAAATTCCAAGCCGTGATATCATAAGTTAATGAATCTTCTAAAGCAATTACAGGATCCAATAAAGCTTGAATTAAAGGTGCTGAAGGTTGCTTAGCAGAAATAAGTAATCCATGTGTATTCATGGGAGAAATCACTTGTTTCATGGAGGAATAGTCGTA
>JAURHT010000271.1 GCA_030833145.1 Aquirufa sp. | reverse complement strand
ACCCCTGCATAATACAGGATACGTTCCGTAGTGGTGGTTTTACCCGCATCAATGTGCGCAGCAATACCGATGTTTCTAGTGAATTTTAAATCGCGTGCCATTTTAAAAGGTTAATTATGAACTATTTTTTTAGACTCTTTTTTATTTATCAAGAACTTGGACAACATCTTTTGTTGATTTCGTTTTAGGTTCTCTTTTAGGGGTGCAAAATTACTGAAACTTAATTAAATACAAAAGTTTTTTCAAGATGATTACAAGCTTTTTACAATTACTTTATCCCAAATGTTGTTTTGCTTGCGATCAGGTGCTAATTCGCTCGGAAATAATGCTTTGTACCGCCTGTCGATTCGAACTGCCTAAGCCCGGATTATTCCTAGAACAGCCGAATTGGATATCTCACAAGCTCGATGGCCTAATCGAATACGATCAGGTGCACGCCTATTTCTTGTTTGCAGAAGGCGGGAAGGTGCAGCATTTGTTACATCAGATAAAATACAAGGGTCAGGAGAAACTAGGGGAGTACCTGGGGGCTTGTATAGGCAGGTCATTTACAAGGAAGGAGTATGATGTCATTATCCCGATGCCTTTGCATCCGTTACGTAGGAGAGAGCGGGGTTATAATCAGGCGGCTTGCATCGCCAAAGGAATCGCACGTGAGTCAGGAATTACTTTAATGGAGGATAATTTAGTGAGAAATAAACAAGTCTCTTCTTTGATCGGATTAAATCGGGCTGAGCGCTACGAGACGCTGGAAGAGGCTTTTGAGGTGTTGAAGCCGGAAGAGCTAAATGGCTTGCGGATTTTGCTGGTGGATGATACGATGACTACGGGGGCGACTTTTTTAGCGGCAGGGGCTAAAATAAAAGCAGCCAGTACGGGGAAATTGTCTTTCCTAGCACTGGCTGCTTTAAAATGAGGGTTGATTAGCGTTTCGTTGGTTTTCCTGGAGCGAACATCGCGCAACGGAAACCAATGCTAGACGATGATACGTCTTTGTCTAAATAACGACGCGTGCCTGGAGATAACCAATACGGTCCATCTGCCCAAGAGCCACCTTTGTAGACTTTGGCATTATCATTAATCAGAGAGTTTCCTTTATCGTATAATTTTGCCGGATCCTGTGCTTCGCTGCGACGCGCAGGGTTTAGATCATTCACGTCATCTAAGGTCAACGGACGGTAAGTGTCCATTGTCCACTCGTTTACGTTGCCGGCCATGTTGTATAGACCAAAATCATTCGCTGGATAGGAATAAACCTCAGCGGTGATCATCGCACCGTCGTTTGAGCGGCCCGCTAAACCAGAGTAATCACCACGACCACGCTTGTAATTCGCGAGCATTTGGCCACGCGTTCTACCGAAAGGCTGACGCATCGAAGGCCCATCCCAAGGGTAAATACGCTGATTTTCTTGATTTTCATCTTCTTGCTGCGTACCGATCATGGCTTTCGCTGCATATTCCCATTCAGCTTCCGTAGGCAGGCGGTATTCTGGTAAAATTAAACCAGACTCCATGTTAGCCACTGGATTCTTACGGTTTCTAGGTTTTCCTTTCGGGAAAGCCACGTTTTTATTCACCACTGCCGTTCTCCAAGCTGCATAATCATTCGCTTGTTTCCAGGTGACACCCACTAAAGGGTACATACGAAAACCTGGGTGACGTAAATAATGCGTTACATAGGGATCGTTATAAGCTAATTCATCTAACCAAACCGTGGTATCTGGAAGCGCTGCCGTGTAGGCATTTAGCGTAGAATCACGCTTGATGGCATCTAAATATTCTAAATAGTGTAAGTTCGCAATTTCCGTTTCATCCATGTAAAAGGATTGAATCGTCACGGTACGCTGACGGTTATCGTTGCGCTTCATTACATCTTCTTCTCCTCCGCCCAAGGTTACGCGTCCTCCTTCAATAAAAACTAAATTAGGCCCTACGATAGGTCCTTTATAGGTTTTGTTAACTTGGAAACCGCCTTTTTTGCTATTGTAAGCTAAGCCTGTTACTGTGGATTTTTTACCCACTTTTAGGCTGTTCGGATTGCCGTTTTTAAGTCCACTAGGGCAAGAAGTGAGCAAAAACACACAACTTAGTACCCCCAGGATTAATCTTAATTTCGTACTCATTTATATTCCTTTAATAGGTAGAATCAATTAACAAAGGTATTAATTACCCCAAAATATCCACTAAAATAGTATTTAATTCTTTAATACTACTCACCTTATCGATTTGCAAGATCATTTTTCCTGCTTTTTCTCTCAATTGACACAGCCCTTTTTTGTTGTTCACGAAGGAAATGACCTTAATGACGGTATTTTGGTCGAGCGGTCGTGTAGACTCCGAGGAAACGAAATGGAACTTCAGAATATTGTTTTTCAATAGAATT
>JAURHT010000307.1 GCA_030833145.1 Aquirufa sp. | reverse complement strand
CCTTGAATCCAGGGGTGAATCCGGATGGGATTAAAAGTGGGTCTACGAAGTTAAATGTGAAGATTCAAGCGGTGCATATCGTGGGTCCTGGTGATATTTTACGTAAAGTGGCAGAAAAATATGGCGTGACGAAACAAGCCATTATGGATGCGAATCACAAGAAAGATGACATTACCCTGCGTGGTGAAGTGCTCATCATTCCCTTGAAAAAATGATTTTAATTGGTCTTTTTCAAGTCATCTTATTCTTTCTAAGTCTTGAGGAGCAGCCTGCCAAACAGCGGGTGTGTGAGCCTGTACGCCTAACATCGATCGATTGGGAGGAATTTAAGTGGCTGTACAAGCAACAGGATTCTACTTTTTCTACCGATTCTATTGCTTCCTATGTGTTTATTCGTGTGAATGCAGATGGTACAAAGGAAACTCGCGAGGTAGCTCAATTGCACCAGCCGTGGGAGGATTTATTGTCACCGGAAATTGACTCTTTTGAGATCAAGCGAGATAGTTTGAAGAAACGAATTAAGTCTCCGTATAAGCTCAGATACACTTCCACCACCCGAAATAAAAAACAGCAATTATCCTTGCAAAAAAGGGGCTTTTCGAAGGCCTTTATCTCTTTTCATAACTTTGGTTTAGCTGCGGATGGAGCCATTGCCCGAAAAGGCAGGCACTTGCGTCGTGGCGCTATTTATGACCGTTATGGGTCGATAGCGAAGGATTTGGGTTTGTTTTGGGGAGGAGACTTTGTAGGCTTTCCTGATCCAGGGCATATCCAGGCCTTCTTGAATAGTGCTAGTCTCATTCAAAAATATCCAGAGGTGGCGTTGGAATATGAGCCATTTAAGGCGGCATATGAACGGAATTACTTTAAGAAGGTAGATATCGGTCGCGAAGAACTCGTCGAAGACTCTAGGGATTTATTGATTGAATTAAATAAAGTTCGCGAAAATAAGCCTTGCGCTTGTTCTCAGGCGATTCCTTTCCAAGCCTCTGCTGCTGATCTATCTTTGAAACCGTATACTGTTACGGTGATGGCAAATCTGAAAGAGCAGTATATTTTCATCCAAAAAGGCTCCTACGGGTATTTTTATCCCATGGGACTTTGGAAATTACACTAGAAATTAAAGTTGTAGCCGCGTAAGAATTCGTCGATTTTCAGGCGCTTTTTGCCTTCCATCTGCCACTCTAAAATGTTGATGTAACCATCGCCACAACCCACGCGGAGGAACGATTTTTTATCTGTATCCCAAATCCCTACCCCAAGGTCAGGAATAGTTTCTGGGTGAAATTCGACAGCAATCAATTTGCAGTTTTTGCCCTGAAAAACGGTATGGGCACCTGGAAAAGGATGCATACCCCTCACTAAATTAACGATATCCTGTCCATTTCGCGTCCAATGAACTTCTCCCGTACTTCGATCTAATTTAGGGGCTGATTTTAGCTCAGCTAATTCTTGTTGAGGAGTCGGGTGGATATCTCCAGATTCGATGGCTTTGGCCGTTTTAACGACTAAGGCACCGCCTTTATTCATCAAGCGTTCATATAATTCACCGGTCGTATCTGTAGCCGAAATGGCTTCTTTTTCTTGGAATAATAAATCACCCGTATCGATTTCGTGTTGCAGGAAGAAGGTCGTAATTCCCGTTTCCGTTTCCCCATTAATGACCGCCCAGTGAATGGGAGCCGCACCTCGGTATTGAGGAAGTAAGGAAGCGTGCAAATTAAATGTACCCATCGGCGGCATATTCCAAACCGCTTCCGGAAGCATTCGGAAGGCAACGATGATTTGTAAGTCAGCTTTGTAAGTGGCTAGTTCTTCTAAAAATGCGGGGTCTTTTAGTTTAACCGGCTGTAAAACAGGAATGCCACAAGATGAGGCGTACACCTTCACGGGGGAAGATTGAATCTGCTGTCCACGTCCAGCCGGCTTGTCGGGCGCGGTTACAACGGCAACCACCTCCATCTTCGCCTCTACTAAGGCCTGTAAACTAGCTACTGCAAATTCTGGGGTTCCAAAAAATATAATCCGCATCCTTGATCTTGATAGT
>JAURHT010000143.1 GCA_030833145.1 Aquirufa sp. | reverse complement strand
ATAATTCGAGTCATTTCATCGCCGTCTAATTCAACGACTGGGTTGGCAACTTTAATTTTTTCCATTTTTGTTATATCAATATTTTGATAGGTTGTGTTAATCTTGCAAAGGTAAAGACTAAATCTTTTTTCCTCCATTATTTTGGGGTATTTTTGTCCAAATGTTGGATATTTTTTTGAGTAAAAGAGGTAGAGAAAGTTCACTCTGTTTATTTGATTAAAATTTGCTCGAAAAATCGTAAATTGCAGTCCTTTTTTTAGATACTATGTTTGAGAATTTAAGTTCGAAGTTGACCACTGCTATGCGTACCCTGAAGGGGAACGGTAGAATTACAGATATTAACGTTGCCGCTACGGTGAAGGAAATTCGCCGTGCCTTGATGGACGCGGACGTTAACTATAAGGTAGCGAAAGAAATCACGGATCGAATTAAGGATCAGGCGATGGGCCAAAAAATCCTGATTGCTGTGGAGCCTGGTCAATTACTAACTAAAATTGTTCACGATGAATTAACCCAGTTAATGGGTGGTCAAAAGCAGGACATTAACCTAAAAGGTGATCCAGCGGTTGTTTTGATTGCGGGTTTACAGGGTTCTGGTAAGACGACTTTCTCCGGTAAATTAGCTCAATACATTAAAAAAGGGGGACGCAATGTCCTATTAGTAGCTTGTGATATTTACCGTCCAGCGGCGATCGATCAATTGAAGGTGTTGGGAGAGCAAGTAGGGGTGGAAGTGTACGCTGAGCCTGAAAATAAGAATGCTGTAGGTATCGCGGAGAACGCGTTGTCTTATGCCCGCAAGATGGGTAAAAAAGTAGTCATCGTCGATACAGCAGGTCGTTTAGCGGTAGATGAGGTGATGATGAATGAGATCGCTGCTGTAAAGGATGCGATTAAGCCGACGGAGATTTTGTTCGTCGTGGATTCCATGACCGGTCAAGATGCGGTGAATACGGCGAAGACTTTTAATGATCGATTAAATTTTGATGGCGTTGTCTTAACGAAATTAGATGGGGATTCACGTGGTGGTGCGGCCCTTTCTATCCGTCAAATTGTAGATAAACCCATCAAATTCATTTCTACAGGGGAGAAAATGGAAGCCTTGGATCAGTTCTATCCTGATCGTATGGCGAACCGTATCCTAGGAATGGGGGACGTGTTGTCTTTAGTAGAGCGTGCGCAGCAGGCTTTTGACGAAGATGAAGCAGCTCGTTTAAATAAGAAGATACGCCAAAACAACTTTACGTTTGAAGACTTCTACGCACAATTACAGCAAATCAAGAAGATGGGTAACATCAAGGATTTGATGGGGATGGTGCCAGGAATGAGCCAAGCCGTGAAGGATGTGGATATTTCCAATGATTCCTTCAAGCCCATCGAAGCGATCATCAATTCGATGACGGCGAAAGAGCGTCAAAATCCAGATATTTTAAATCCATCACGCAAGAATCGCATTGTAGCAGGATCTGGAACGTCGATTCAAGAGGTGAATAACCTGTTGAAGCAGTTCGAAGACATGCGCAAAATGATGAAGATGATGAACAAGGTCCAAGATGGGAAGATGAAGATGCCTAATTTAGGGGGCATGTTCAAGCGCTAATTATTTTCGAATTATTGCTCCTATTTCCTTTTCGAATCCTTTCATTAAGCGATCCATCGTGGACTCAATCACCTTGTCCGTTAAAGTTTGAGACTCATCCTGTAGCGTAAAGCTAACTGAATAGGCTTTCTTGCCTTCGCCTAGGTTTTTGCCCTCGTAGACGTCGAATATCGAAACGTTTTTCAATAAATTCTTCTCGTATTGCTCGGCTAGTTTGCGAATCGCTTGGTAGCTAACCGTTTTATCTACGACAAGTGATAAGTCACGACGCACCTCTGGGAATTTGGAAATCTCCTGGTAGACGAAGTCAGCTTTTTCTTGCTTCACCCAGTAATCCCAGTCGAAATCCGCGAAGAATACGTCTTGTTTTACCTCCCATTTACTGGCTAAATTCGGGTGAATCATCCCTACTTCGAGACACGCTTTCTTGTTAATGGTAATGCGTAATCCAAAGGCAAATACACTCGAATTCTCGATGGTATCGGTCTCAAATTGTGTCACGCCTAACGAGCGCATTAGCTCGATACTGACTTGGTATAAGTGGTGTAACGCGGTTTTAGTAGGTGCGCTTGACCAGGTTTCTCCGGCCCATAAACCCGTCGTAAATAAGGTTAAATGTTTCTTTTCGATGTATTTAGCGCCTTTTTTATGGTAGGTTTTGCCAAATTCAAAGACTTTCAAATCTTTTTGGCGGCGGTTAATATTGTGTGCTAACACCTCTAATCCGGCGAAAGACATGTGCTGTCTCATCACGCCAAGATCTTCGGAAAGACGATTTAGAATCTCTACCGTTTCAAATTGTAAATCTTTGGCGATCGATGCGTGCGCATCGGCTCTCGTCAATGAATTGGTGATGATTTCTTGGAAACCTTTGGCCGTCAAAATCTGCGAGATATTCAACTGCACGCGCTCCTTGTCTAACAAAGGGAATTCCGAGATGAAATTCGCACTCAAATGATCTGATAATGGTATGTTATCCAAACCGTGGATACGTAAGATTTCCTCGATAATATCAGCCTCTCTGGTCACATCGACGCGGTAAGCTGGAGAGATCGCAACGAATTCGTCGCCTTTGTCGGCTTCGATTTTGAAATCTAACAATGTCAAAATTTCCTTGATTCGCTCAGCCGCTAATTCAATACCGATGTATTGTTGTACGCGGCGAACGCTGACAGGAATGCTAACTAATTCAACCTGAGTAGGGTAATAATCAATCGGTTCTGAAGTTATTTTTCCGCCGGCTACTTCTTGAATTAATTGGGCTGCATATTCTAATGCGAATAATTTAGCCTGAATATCCGTGCCACGCTCGAAACGGAAGGAAGCATCGGTTTTAAGTCCGTGAATTTGGCTCGCCTTGCGAATTCGCTCTGGTTTAAAGTGTGCGACTTCTAAGAATACACGTGTGGTGCTGTCTTTAATGCCTGAATCTTCTCCGCCCATCACACCGGCCATGCCGATAGCGCCTGAAGCGTCACAGATCATTAATTCCTCGCCCGTTAATTTACGTTCAATACCGTCTAATGTTTTGAAAACGGTTCCAGCTGGTAAAGTATCAACGATTAATTTACGGCCTTTGATCTCATTCCAATCGTATGCATGCATCGGTTGGCCTAAACCGTGGCAAATGAAATTGGTGATATCGACTACGTTATTGATGGGACGTAAACCGATAGCAGCTAAACGTTCCTGTAACCAAGTCGGTGAAGGCGCTACTTGAATGCCATCAATCGTGATGCCGCAGAAACGATCGCAACCGGCGTCTTTTACTTCTACCGCAATCGGATGCGCATTGCTTTCGATGACTAACGCGGGTGCAGGCAATTGAATCGGAAGGCCTGTTACGGCACGAATATCACGAGCTACGCCCCAGTGAGAGGCAGCGTCCGCGCGGTTTGGCGTTAACCCGATTTCTAAAACTAAATCTCCTGCGATGTCAAAAAAAGATGCCGCAGGTGTTCCGTTAGGCACTTGAGTATCCAATACTAAAATCCCATCGTGTGATGTTCCTAAGCCGATTTCATCTTCTGCACAAATCATTCCTTCTGATGGCTGTCCGTAGACTTTGCGCTTCTCGATTTTGAATAATTCTTTGCCCTCTTTGTCGTATAATTGGGTGCCTGGAGTGGCAACGATCACTTTTTGACCTGCAGCTACATTCGCAGCACCACAAACGATGGTTAATATTTCGTCCAAACCTGCGTCTACCGTCGTCAGGCTCAAGGTTTTCTCTTTCACTTCGAATTTTTCGCAGGTCAAAACCTCGCCCACGACGAAACCTTTCAATCCACCAGGAATCTTATCATGAGGCTCAATGCCTTCCACTTCCAGTCCAGTATTTGTCAATAAAACGTCTAATTCTTCTGGGCTGCCTTGGGCAGGAAGCTTCGAAATATCAATAAAATCGCGTAACCAATTAAGGGAAATTTTCATCTGTCTAATTAACGAGTAAGCTTCATTTTGTAATCCACGGAAACTTTTCCTCGCGTGATATCACTTAACTTATTTTTAATAAGGCGCTTCTTCACAGGATTTAAGTGATCCGTGAATAAAATACCTTCGATATGATCGTATTCGTGTTGGATAATGCGAGCTGCTAAGCTTTCGAACACATCCATTCTTTCTTCGCCTTGCTCAGTCCAATAGTGAATTTTCACGTATTCTGGGCGATATACCTCGCCGCGAATACCTGGAATCGAAAGACATCCTTCCTCAAATCCCCATTCGTCTCCGGTTTCTTCCAAAATTGTCGGATTCACAAACACTTTCTTGAATCCAATTAATGACTCATCCACATCCTCATCTTTTTCTCCCTCATTCATGGGACGGCCGTCTACCACAAACAACCGAATGTCCATGCCGATCTGGGGCGCAGCTAAACCAACGCCGCTGGCCGCATACATGGTCTCAAACATATCTTCCGATAATTTGATTAAATCGATGCTCCCTAATTCAATAGGGGATGCGACTTTTCTTAAAACAGGGTCCCCGTAGGGTATAATTGGATAAATCATGTCTATTAGCGCAATGCAAACAACAAATTTAGCAGAATTTATCCTTTGTTTTTCGTAATTTGCAGGGATTTTTAACCTAAGTAAGATTTAATAAAAAGATTATGAATAGAAACTTCTTTAAGGCACATCCTTGGCATGGCGT
>JAURHT010000305.1 GCA_030833145.1 Aquirufa sp. | reverse complement strand
GTAACGGATAAAAAAAAGAAGGGCCAGCAAAATTGCTGGCCCTTCTTTTTAACGACTTAACGAGAAGTTTCTGAATTCATTATAAAGCAGCAACTTGGTGTCACACAGTGGCGCTGTCACCTCCACTTATTACTATCTTCGTGATGCACAAGGAAACGAAATGTGTCGTTACGTTAAATACACCAACACAACCAGCCAGCTTATGTATGTGGCCCAAGAGCATAGCATCTATGGATCTTCTCGCGTTGGTGTAGATAACCGTAAGGACACTTTGTATATGGGTGCTGTATATACGCCCACTTGGGGAGGAGCCAATACCTCCCGCCGTGCACTGGGTCTCAAATCTTTTGAACTCGCGAACCATCTCGGAAATGTCCTTGTAACCGTATCCGACAAGCCCGTTTATAAGGTCTCTAGCGCAACTATCTACTTTAATCCAGAATTAACCTCCAGCTCAGATTATTATCCCTTCGGGGCGCCTATAAATGGGCGAAGTGCCGCCTTCGGCAGTGAATATAGGTTTGGGTTTAATGGACAAGAAAAAGACCCTGAAGGCATGGGAGGCGGTGGCTCTACCTACGATTACGGCTTCCGTATTTACAACGCACAAATCGCCAAGTTTTTGAGCGTGGATCCGTTGACAAGTTCTTATCCTTGGTATTCACCATATCAATATGCAGGAAATAGACCAATAGACTGTATCGATTTAGATGGGTTAGAACGAGTAAATGTTTCATTATTTGAAGCCGGGAAAGTAGGTTTGCCAGAAATAAAAAAATCGGAATGGTATGTTGTAGGTGGCAATGTTATGTGGAATTCATTTGCATCCGCTGCTTCAAATAACACTCCGAATAATCCTGGGGCTTATCAAAACGTAGAAGATAGGCACAATTATTACCTTTGGGCACATACTGAAGCTTCCAAGAAAGGATCGAATTGGTTTGGTGCTGCTGCAATTGTAACGCAAAGAAACGCTGTTGGGGCAGCTGGAAATCTTAATCTTTGGTTCTTGAATGATGGAGCAGATAAATTTTTACAGGAAGGAAATAAATTCTTATTTTCCTATAATATGAGTAATTTAGGTGGTATAATGAATGGAAACCTTGATAAAACTTTTGTGGATGCTAATGGTTCCACTGTTTCCTTGAAGGGTATGAAAGGAAAACAATTGGATTATGCCCTGGTTCAATTTGAGCAAACTAAGGTTCAAGAATTTATTGATGGGTATCAGAAAAATAATCCTGATGCGAATATGTCTGATATTATGGGTTCTATTAACAGTTCAATGACATCATGTTTCGCCCCATCAGAAATAAACAAAGTAATGGAAGAAAATTTTAATGCAGATAATGGACAGGAAGCTTTTGATTTTGGCAATTACGATCACAGAGTAAAATTAGGACAAAAATTAGTTGACCAATTTAGTAAGGAATAGAATGAAAAAGATATTGAATATTTTGCTTTGCGGTTTGTCTTTATTAGCTATTGAATATTTTTTTTTACTTTTTTCTATGCAAACAGAAAGGATTTTGAAATATGATATACCTATTACAAAATTTAGTGGGGCATTGGGAGGTGCTGGCGAAATAAGTCTTGTTCGGTTTATATTCTACTTTGTGCCATGGGTAATTGCTGTATATCTTATCTATGATAAATTAAATATAAAACGACCTGTTTTAAAGTTAGCGTTGGTAAATTGTGGACTTTATATTTTATTGTCAGTTGTTATGACTTTATTCTTCCCATTTGCAAAAGAATACTTTGAACGAGCATTCTTTTACTATCTGATTTTAGCAACATTCATGAGTCCTTTTGTTTTAGGTATGATACCTTATTTTAACAGAATTATAAGATTCCTGATTTCTCCTGCTGGGGTGGATTGTGTGCGATTACAATCCCAGAAGCCAAAACTTTGAGTGCGGTTGCGAAGATGATGCGATGATCTACCACAGTTGCAGAAATGCCTCCTTTGAACGCTTTTAAGCCACCAATTACCCTGTTAGCTCTGTTCATGTACAGAACAACGAATTGCTCGTTCAAACCCAAGGAATTGGGCTC
>JAURHT010000005.1 GCA_030833145.1 Aquirufa sp. | reverse complement strand
TAGAAGAGTGTATGGAATTTATCCAAAAGGATGAATACTTAGAAATCACTCCTAAGTCATTACGTATGCGTAAAATTTGGTTAGACCCGAACGAACGTAAGCGTAACGAAAAGAAGCCAAGCTAATTTTTAAAGGCTGCCCTCACCGGCAGCCTTTTTTTTATAACTTTACTGCAGGATGTTCATCCAAAAAATAATATTGCTGAGGTAAATAGGGCCTTAGCTCCCCTAGCCAATAGGCTGAAGGTTTCTTCAGAAAATACCAGGTGGCCTTTTGCCAGCTTTTTAACCATTCTTTATCGCTGTATTTTACTTCTTTCCCTAAGATCAAATATTGCTGCCCAGTAGCTTCTGTGGGCTCGCGAACATAAGCGTACGTTGCCTTTCTATATTTCCATTGTAGATTACCTTTCTCCGGCCATCGTCGCGTCAGCGTATCCTTCACGCCTATATTTGCCCACATCGGACTTAAGTGAGCTTGAATCCAGGCAGGATCCGTACTCGCAGGCAAAGAAGCGAAAGATTTCTCGCCTTTATTCTCGACCCATACCGCTTCCCCTTTTACTGAACTGAGATAAGACTGAGGTATCGTTTCAGGTGTTTGCCAAAAAATTAGCGTGATGCACGCGCACACTTTCCAGCGACGCGGCGCCCAAACGAGTAAGGCAATCGTCACGAAATAACATCCCATTTCAAGCAGCGAAATCCGCAAAAAAGGCATAACTGAAGTAATCCGCTCCACCCAGCTAAACATCAAACCGTGTAACAATTGAAAACTAGTCCTCAAAAGATAGCCCAATGGCTGAAAGGCCCATTCTGGCAAAAAAGACCCTACAACTAACAACAAAAAACCTAGAAATAAGGCAATAGAAGAGAACAAAATCAAAAAGGGATTCAACAGAAAAAAGGAAATCGGATGAGGCAATTGATGAAAATAAAACACAATCAAGGGCCAAGTAAAAATTTGAGCAGCTAAGGCGACGCAGGTTAATTCCCAAATCTGGGTCAGCGGCCAGCGAAGCCATCCAGAGAATTGAAAAACAGAAGCCCAGCGCTGTTGAAAGGCAATTAATCCCCAAACCGCTAAATAGGATAGCTGAAAACCTGCATCAAATAAGGACGACGGATGCAGAAACAACAAAACGAAAGCACTAAAAGCTAGGGTATTCAGGCTCTGTTGTCTTCGAAAAAAGGTTTTCGCAAACAGAATCACCGAAAACATCCATGCTGACCTTAGCACTGGCAAAGAAAAACCGCTAATACCCGCATAGCACCATAACACGGCCATCATCAAGCCAAAAAACACAAAAGGCCCAGCAGGCCTCCGTTTAAGCAAAAAGCCCAATAATAGGCTTAATCCCATATACAATAGCCCCACATGAAGACCCGAAACAGACAAAATATGAATTGCTCCTAAAGCCGAATAAGCAGACAAGGTCTCAAAATCGATCTTTGTCTTCACGCCTAACAGCATCGCTTCGGCCACATCCCGATCTCGTCCCGGCTTAAAAGCCCGTTCAAGTAAGCCAACAAAATGTGACTGAGCTTTTTCGAAAAAAGTCGCCTCTACCGCTCCCTTTTTCAATAATCGAATTCCATCTAACGAAACAAAGGCTGTCCCTCCTATACCCTTTTGGGTGAAATAAGCACCCCAATCCTTTTCATATGGAAAGAGTGGTAAGGGGAATGGCTTAACCACTTGTCTCACCGCATATACATCCCCAGTGGCAGGTTTAGGCAACTGTTTAGCGAGATACAAACGAACTAATCCAGCATTAGAAGACCAAGTCAGTGTCGAATCTCGTAAGCCCATACAGCGAGCTAACACAGACCAAGACTTCGGTTTCTCCTCTACAGATCCATCGACTCGAAACACAAAACCATCGCCTGGCAGCACTGGCAAAACGGGCTTCAAATAAGCAGCCCAAGCCATCGCAAAAACAATAATCAAGGAGGAGATGCCGACACTTCTACAAACTCTCCCCGGCAGAATAAAACCCAAGCAGCCCAAAAGAGGCCAGTAGGTAAATCCAGAAAGCAGAATTCCGATCATCCAAAACAACAAAATACGGACAAAAGGAAACCGAGAAAAATAGGAGATCATCGATTAGGCGGAAAGGCCTAAAGGTAGAATTTTTTAGCAGAGATCAGGGCCTCTACTTCATCAGGAACTAGATATTTTATGGACTGGCCTTGTTGAATACAAGCTCTAATATAGGTGGCTGAAATGTGTAAAACAGGCGCTTCTATTCTTTGAACGTTCTTATGGGACCATAAATCCGATTCCGGTTCTTCGCCACGCGGATACACGTAGAGACCATAATAATCAAGTATTTGGTTATAGTTTTTCCAGCTCTTGAACTGCTCTAAATTATCTCCACCTAGGATTAGCTTGAACTCTGTCTCCGGGTGACGCTCCGCTAAATGTACGAGCGTGTCAATGGTATAAGAAGGCCGAGGTAAATTAAACTCAATATCTGATGATTTGAATGCGTAATTTTCCGAAATGGCCCGTTCTACTAAATCCAACCGATCGAATTCATGTAGTAAAGATTTACTTTTCTTGTGGGGATTTTGGGGAGAAACGACGAACCAGATTTGGTCTACTTCTGTCTGATTCAGCACCGCCTGCGCAATGATCAAATGACCCTGATGAATCGGGTTAAACGAACCAAAAAACAGGCCTACCTTCATTATTTTGTTAATTTATCAAACAATTCCTGCGCTTCAGCGACCGCATCTTCTAGCTTATCATTCACTAAAATCACATCGAATTGTTCTTGGAAAGACCACTCAAATTTCATCTTGAAGATACGCTTAGACAAGGCCTCCTCATCTTCCGTACCACGAGATCGCAAACGCTCCTCTAGGATTTCCAATGTAGGGACTTTGACAAAAACAGCTAAGGCGCGATCACCATAATACTTCTTCAAGGCCAATCCTCCGCGGACGTCTACATCAAAAATGACGTGTTTCCCCGAAGCCCAAATACGCTCAATTTCCGACTTCAAGGTGCCGTAATACGCCCCCGCATAGACCTCTTCCCATTCCACAAACTCGTCATTCGAAATTCTTTGGCGGAAATCATCCGGCGTCAAAAAATAATAGTCTTTCCCGTGTTCTTCGTGGCGACCACGCTTATCGCGAGTGCAAGCTGAAATAGAGAAACCTAAATTAGCATTACGCGCTAATAATTCTTTAACGATAGTCGTTTTACCTGAGCCCGAAGGGGCAGAAAATATGATGAGTTTGCCTTCCAAAAATTTCGATGATTAAATGAACCAACAAAATAAGGGAATTAAGATCAATATAAGGAGTAGAATCGATGATATTTTCGAACGAATACTTTCAAGTAAACCGGAAGGACAGCTTGAAGTGCAGTTGGATTTCAACGCATTGCGAAGGGCAATTTCCAATTTATACCCTTCTTGACAAGGCATACATTGGTCTTTATTAGCTAAAAAACGGGCTTCCTCCTCAGCAGACGCCTCTTTATCCAAGATACGCTGGATCAGCTTCATGCAATCAGGTTGATGGGAACAATTCGTCTTCATAGTGTTTTTAACATCGATGGTAAAAAAATAGTTCCGAGCTAGGCTGACAACATGTCAGTTTTATAGCCTTTTTTAGCAGCGTATGAAGCTAAGGTTTCTTTTAGCAAGGTTCTCGCACGGTGAAGTCTTGATCGCACGGTACCGATTGGAATATTCAAAATTTTGGCCATCTCTTCGTAGCTAAACTCCTCTAAATCACATAGAATAATGATCATTCTGAAATCGACAGGCAACGCTTGAATAGCAGAGGTAATCTCATCCCCTAACATCTCATTAACGGTCTCAGCTTGTAAATCCGCCTGAAAGGCAGGCTCCGGGTCGTCATCACCCGCAAAGGATTGCTCCACCCACTCGAATTCAACTTTGGATGGACCGCGGGATTTCTTACGGTAATCGTTGATGAAATTATTCTTGAGAATGCGGAACAACCAGGCTTTGGCATACGTCCCGGGCTCAAAGGACCCAATAAAACGAAACGCGCGCATACACGTGTCCTGCACTAAATCATGCGCATCATCCTCGTCATTCGTCAGTCGAAGGGCAAAATTATACATCGCATCCATATGGGGCACAAACTCCTTTTCGAAGAGGGCTCTGGCTTGCGATTCTGTCAGCGCAACGGCTGAACTTATTTCTGTACTCATGGCGGTTTATCTATAAGATAACGCTATGCTTACAATTTAAACGCCAAAACGAAAAGGTGACAAAAAGACTTATTTCCCCTTGTTGAATAATTCTAATAAGGTAAACACAATTACGCCTAACATAGTACTTAAAAAGGCTTTCAAAAGACTAATGCCAAATAAGCTCGACTCACTTGCCTCTAATTGAAATAACACGAAATGATGCGTAAACAACATCAAAGTGAGATACGGATAAAACCACATCCACTTCATCTCATCCAAGCTGATGGAAGATCGTTCATCGTATCCATTCGCAGGGGTCAGGATATTAAAGAAGGTAGGACGCAACCAGGCTATCAAAACGGTTGAAAAAGCGTGCATCCCGTGTGTGTTATAAAATACATCCAGAATCCATCCTAAGACAAATCCCCCTAAAATCAAATTGACCGGCGGTGTTTCAATAGGCGCTTTAATGATTGCCCATAAATAAATGAAGCAGAAACCATAATAGAATAAGGCCAAATCTCGCAAGAACAATAATTGCACAACAATCGTTAAAACGACCGCTATCCACCATTTGTATTGAAAATTAGCGCTCATCTTAGTCGATTTTAGGTTTTGATTGTTCTAATTTCGCCTGCTGACCCGCAAACTTGTTTTCAATCACATACACATAGCGTAGCGTCGAAAAATGCGTCAATAGCATCACTTTAATATCGTGAAAAGTGCCATCGTCTTGCAAACCGACTTTGGCGACTATACCAATAGGAATATTGGGAGGATACACCGCGTTATAATCAGATGTAACAATCGTATCTCCTTTCACTACTTTTTTGTATTTCGATACGTCCATTAACTCCGCCACCTCAGGCTGATAACCCGGCCATTTGATATAACCGAGCTCGCCGGAAGACTTGATTTTAGCGGAAACCGTATTACTCGTGTGCAAAACGGAAACAATTAAAGCCAAATTCTCCGTACACGAAATCACCTTCCCTACTACTCCAGTAGCGGAAATAACCGCCATTCCAGGTTTGATTCCGTCCAGGTAGCCTTTTTCAATCGTCAAATAATTTTGGGAATTCCGTGTGCTTTGATCAATTACCTTACAAGCGATAGGCTTGTAGCGATCCAATGATGCCTTACTAAAAAAGACAGGTAAATCAGCTTTCTGCTGAACTTGAGCCTGCAGTTGAAAAATCTGCTGATGTAATTTTTGATTCTCTAGTGCTAACTCCCCATTGATTTCTCTCAATTGATGGTAAGTAGCTACTTCCTGCCTTGTAGACAGAAGGGAAGCTGCCCAGGAATTCGTGGTATTAAAATAAAGGGTATGTTGGTAATTATTGTAGGTGAACACAGCCCAAAGACTGATAACCTGCAGCAAAATAAACAGAAGCAGATTTCGCTGACGCAATAAAAACTGAAACAGTTGATTCATCCCCTAGGTAATCAATACCGGACGGTATTTCTCTAAGTTTTTCAAGATTTCACCCGTACCTCTAATGACCGCTTTTAACGGATCATCAGCCACGTGCACTTTTAATTGCGTCTTCTTCTCGATACGCTTATCTAATCCGTGCAACATCGCACCACCACCAGCTAAGTGAATACCGTTGTGGAAGATATCTCCGGATAATTCCGCCGGAGCTCTTTGCAAAGTCTCCATGATAGCTACCTCGATTTTCGTAATCGAACTATCTAAAGCGTAAGCGATTTCAGAATAATTAATCAAGATTTCTTTAGGGATACCCGTCATCTGATCACGACCACGGATCTCAAAATCTGCTGGAGGATTCTCTAGTTCTGGCAAAGCAGAACCCACTTGAATTTTAATTTGCTCCGCTGAACGCTCACCAATCACCAGCTTGTGCTCACGTAACAAATAATCTTTAATATCACGAGTAAATTCATCCCCAGCGACACGAATCGAGTTTTCAACAACGATACCGCTTAATGAGATAATGGCTACTTCTGTAGTACCACCACCGATATCTACCACTAGAGATCCATTCGGTTGTTCAATATCTATTCCAATACCAATTGCCGCAGCAATAGGTTCGTGTACCATATACACTTCACGTGCTCCAGCGTGTTCTGCGGAATCTTTTACGGCTCTTTTCTCCACCTCCGTAATACCAGAAGGAATACAAATAACCATTCTTAATGCTGGAGAAAAGAAGGAATTTCCTTTATCCATCATCTTGATTAAACCACGCATCATTAACTCAGCCGCGGTAAAGTCAGCAATCACACCGTCTTTTAAGGGACGGATGGTTTTAATATTATCATTCGTTTTCTCGTGCATCATCATCGCTTGACGACCCACCGCTAAAACCTTGTTCGTATTGCGATCTAACGCAATAATCGAAGGCTCATCTACGACAACCTGATCTTTATGAATAATCAAGGTATTCGCCGTACCTAAGTCCATGGCTATATCCTTCGAAAGAAAATTAAATAATCCCATCTGATTTTGTGATTGTAAAACACAAATTTACATAAAAATTGAGGTAAAATTTTAAAAAAATCGAATTTTACAATTTCCACGAAATAATTATAAAATAGGCCAAAGTAGGATCTCAGAAATCCTGAATCAACAAAATCCCACTCTTATTAATATATTACAATAAAATCGGTGAAAAAAAATAGGGCAAACTGGGTAAATTAATCGACAAAATAATTTGGAATTATTATCTGATTTATTAGTTTTGTCCAAGTTTAGTAGAAAAATCGTATTAATTACTCCGTTTGGTGATAAATTATGGAAGATTATAACAAGATCATCGAGTCCTTAGGTGTTAAATTCATCAAAGCGAGGAACATTAGAATATTACAACCGATTCGTATCAAGAATTTCTACGACGTAGAAAATTCACTCTTGATATTGTACAAAGGTGAGGTTTCTTTTGGTGAGGAGGAAACACCGGTGGAAGAAGGCGATATGCTTTTTATCCCAGGAGGTAAAATGATCAGCGTAACCTACGGAAACGCAGAAAAACCGAAAGCGGTAAACAACGAAGAGTTTATGACGCACCGGGAGTTGTATTTTGACCAAAATACAGATGCTACTCAAATCGGAACACAACCGAATTCATTCGGGATGGTAGCCTTCGAAGCGAAAGTTTTTGACTCAGTTAACTTCTTTACTTCGCTAGACATTCCTCCGTTCTTAATTAAACGTGATGATAAATTAGCGGCAACTATCCGCGAAATTTTAGAGGAAGATCTTTCAGATGCGATTGGTAAAGGACGTATCATCAAGATCAAAACGGAAGAGATCGTCATTGAAGTGATTCGTTACATCATCGAAAACCGTTTATTCGTAGAGCAATTAGCTACTAACTCGACTTACTTTAAAGATCCTCGCCTAATCGATATCTTCGCTTATATCAAGGATCATTTGGGTGGTGATTTATCTAATAAGGTTTTGGCAAACGTAGCTAACGTTTCTGAAGACTACGTAGGTCAATATTTCAAGATGTTAACGGGTATCAACCCACAAGATTATATCGAGTACCAACGCATGGAAGCGGCGGTAGGATTACTTCGCACCACGAAGAAATCAATCCGCGCCATCGGTTCCGAAGTGGGCTACAAAGACACGGCGTATTTCTGCCGTCGTTTCAAAATGATGTTCGGTATTCCAGCCGGAAAGATGAGACGCAGAGAATCGTTGATGAATATCTAGTTGACCTGCTTACTAACAAAAAAGCCCGCTGTTCTCAGCGGGCTTTTTTTATGAACTACAGTAAATACTTTAACTTCACTAATTCTCTCTCCGTCAAGAATCTCCAGCTTCCGCGTGGAAGATCTTTCTTAGTCAAGCCAGCAAAAGTCGTGCGATCAAGTTTAGTCACTTCATATCCTAGGTGTTCGAAGATACGGCGAACGATGCGGTTTTTACCTGAGTGGATTTTTACACCGATGACGTAACCGTCTGGAGTTACTTTGGCCAAATCATCTACTTTAATTTCTCCATCCTCCAAGGTTAAACCTTCTTTGATTTTCTCAAAATCCTCGTCAGTCAATGGTTTGTCTAATTCCGCTTGGTAAATCTTCTCGATTTCATTCGATGGGTGCGTCAATTTATCCGCTAATTCACCATCATTCGTAATCAACAATAAACCAGTCGTGTTTCTATCCAAACGTCCTACCGGGTAAATGCGCGATTCTGTCGCGTTCTTCACTAATTCCATCACGGTCTTGCGATCGTTCGGATCTTCGGTGGTAGTTAAGAAATCTTTGGGCTTATTTAATAATAAGTAAACAGGTTTTTCGCGGTTCAACTTACGATTACCGTATTTCACGATGTCCGTAGGATTTACCTGGTATCCCATTTCGGTTACCACCTTGTTATTTACCTTAATTTCGCCTGCCTCGATCAATTTATCCGCATCACGACGAGAACAAATTCCCGCATTTGCGATGTAGCGATTGAGACGAATCACGTCTGAACGACGATCGGTTTGGGCGATTTTCTTTTGGATTTTAGAAGGAGCACGCTCCTTGTAGCGATCTAATTTGTATTGTGGTTCGTAGGCAGGACCTGCATCAAAACGCGAGCGACTTTTAAAGGTCTCACGATCTGAATAACGTGGATTGCGAGCACCTTCTGGGCGCTCTTCCCGGTCTGCGAAACGCTCTGTGCGCTCCTCATAGCGACGCTCGATGCGTGCTGTTGGATTCTCATCGCGCGGTGTCGTCGATTCTTCTGAACCTTCTACCTTAGGGGCCGCATTGCGATCCCAGCGATTATCTCCTTTATAGGGTGTACGTGTTGGGTTTTCAGTTCTGCCAAAAGGCTTGCGTTCGCCTCCTTGGTATGGCTTGCGCTCACCACCTTCGCGGCTATCGCGATTGAATGGTTTGCGTTCTCCTCCACCCTGGTATGGTTTTCTTTCCCCATCAAATGGTTTACGATCCCCGAATGAACGACGCTCTCCGCCACCTTCGCGGTTATCACGATTGAATGGTTTGCGTTCTCCTCCACCTTGGTATGGTTTTCTTTCCCCATCAAATGGCTTACGATCTCCGAATGAACGACGCTCTCCTCCACCTTCGCGGTTATCGCGATTGAATGGTTTGCGTTCTCCACCTTGGTAGGGCTTGCGCTCTCCATCAAATGGTTTGCGTTCTCCTGAAAAACGATTGGATGATTCGGAACGTGGTGCACGTGGGGCACCTGAATCGTTGCGTGGACCTCTGAACTCGCGAGGAGCTCCTGAATCGTTACGCGGGCTGCTAAAACTGCGGCCTTCTGATCTGCCGGCAGATCTTCCTGTGGATGCACGACCTTCAGATGGTCGGCTGTCACGACGGTTATCGTCGTTTGAAATTCTTTTTCTCATAATGGTACAACATCACTGCTGGAATAAAAGACGACGAACGTTTGTCATCTTGGTTTCGATTGTCGAAATTTAGGCAAAGGTACAGAAAATAATCCGGTTTGTATTTATTTTTACGTTACATTAGTCCACTATGAAATTCGTAAAGTCATTTAATTCAAGCATTTACCTCTTTTTGATCGTTGTTACAGGCGTGTTAAGCGGCTGTAATTATGACGCCCGATTGTTCAAAAAGGCGAAGCAAAATTTCGAAGTGGGGGAATATGAGTGGACGATTCGGGAGGTGAAGCCCTTAGCACAGCGCTACTACCGTGCCGCTGAAACGAACTATTTCGTAGCGGAATCCTATCGACTTTCGAACCGCATTCAATATGCGACGCCCTTTTATTTGATTGCCAAAGAAAAGGGCTACGACGACAAAAATATCAATCTACACCTCGCCTACGCAGCAAAAGCCAACGGAAAATACGCCGATGCACGTAAATACCTAAAAGAATTTATTGAATCAAAACCCTCGCGCGAGCTAGTGGTGAAAGCGGAAATCGAGTTAGATAATTTACCCGCGGTAGAGGAATACAGCAAAAAGCCGAGTCCGGTGAAAATTCAAGGTTTGGTGGGGAATACAAATCAAGCGGAATTTGGCCCCATTAAACTAGGTGACGAACTTATTTTAACAAGTTCGAAGAAACCTTTGATCTACAAAAACAACGGACTCCCTTTTTTAGGCTTGTACAAAGCGCGACTGAAAAGTCCGGGTGAGATTGAAAAATTGGAATTGTTCAGCGCGAATCTGTTAGATGCGAACGCGAATGAAGGAACGCCTGCCTTTTCGAAAGATGGAAATACGATGGTTTTTGCGAGGGGGAATTCGGGTAAAAGCAAGGACCCATCGCCGGATGTGGATTTGTACATTTCGACCAAAAGAGACGGCAATTGGTCTACTCCAGAACGTTTAGCTATTTCAGATTCCATTGGTTGGGATGGAAGTCCGGCGTTTTCGAGAGATGGAAAAACGCTTTATTTTTCTTCGAACAGAAGAGGCGGAAAAGGCGGATTGGATTTGTACCGGGCGCCGATGGATAATTCGGGACGCTTTGGAAGACCGATTAATTTAGGCTCCACGATTAATACCAGGGGCAACGAAATCTTTCCCTATGTTTCGGAGGATGGGAAATTATACTTTTCTTCGGATGGACATCCTAGTTTAGGGGGATTAGATCTTTTCGTGGCAAGCCGAAGTGGGGATGAAATTCAAATTGAGCATTTAGGCGTTCCGATTAATTCGGTGGGCGATGATTTTGGGCTGTTTTTAGCGGATTCGACTCAGGGTTATTTCAGTTCTAACCGCGTGGGAGGAAAAGGAGATGATGATATCTATTATTTCGAATCGACCGGATCTGAAGATCGCTGGTGGTCAAGTGAAATCATGATTACGGAGAGCGGAGAGCCTGCAAAAGTAGCCTTATACCATTTGAGAACCCAAATTGTTAATGCGCGAAATAAGCCGATTCCGAAAGCGAAAGTGGGCATTAAGCGTAATGGAGAGATTCAACCCGTTCAGTTTAGTAATGCCGAAGGTTACCTTGACATTATCGACTTAAATCCAGCGGACCAAATAAGTTTCAACGCGAGCAAGGAGAAATACTTGACCAAACGTAGTGAATTCTTGATGGATGGACGTGAGATTCCAAAACAATTATTGAAGAAGGAATTAACGGACACGACTTTTGACCATAAAATCACGCTTGGAGTTGCCGAGGTGGGCGAAGAGTTAGGCGCCTTATTTGACGTAAATCCGATCTATTATGATCTAGACAAGTCTAATATTCGTCCAGACGCAGCGGCAGAACTAGACAAAATCGTCCAAGTATTAAAAGATAATCCTGGCGTGTCGATCGAATTGGGATCCCACACGGATGCCCGTGCGAGTGCGAGCTATAACTTGAAATTGTCCCAAAGAAGAGCTGAATCAGCTGTAAAATACATTATCGAGCACGGAATCGAGGCGTCACGTATCAAAGCCAAAGGCTATGGCGAGACGCAACTCATCAACGGTTGCTCCGATGGCGTCGATTGCAGCGAAGAAGCGCACCAAGAAAACCGCCGAACTGAATTTAAAATCACTGATCTGAATGACTAATTACGTCTTAAAAAATGCCCAAATCGTTAACGAAGGGCGAATCATTGCCTCCGATTTACGCATCGAAAATGGCCGAATTGCTAAGATAGCCATCGATATTACGCCTACTCCTGGAGATATCGTTTTAGACGTAAAGGGAAAACACGTTTTCCCGGGAATGATCGACGATCAAGTGCACTTTAGAGAGCCTGGCTTAACTCACAAAGCGACGATTGCCAGCGAGGCGCGGGCAGCCGTGGCAGGTGGTGTAACGAGTTTTATGGAGATGCCGAACACGGTTCCTAACGCGTTGACTCAAGAATTATTGGCGGATAAATACGCGATAGCGGCGGCCGGGTCTTTGGCCAACTACTCCTTCTTTATGGGCGCCGGCAACGACAACCTAGAAGAGGTGTTAAAGACCAATTCCCGCGACGTTTGCGGCATCAAAATATTCATGGGCTCGTCTACGGGAAATATGCTCGTGGATAATGCGCAGACCTTGGAAAAGCTATTCTCTAGCTGCGAAATGTTGATCGCAACGCACTGCGAAGATGAGCCAACAGTACGCGCACGTACCGCCCTTTTCAAGGAAAAATATCCCGAGAATGCGCCGGCCTACATCCACCCCTTAGTTCGAAACGAAGAGGCTTGCTATTTATCCTCGTCGATGGCGGTGGATTTAGCGAAGAAAAATAACACTCGCCTGCACATATTACACATCTCGACTGAGGAGGAATTAGCCTTGTTCGAGACGGGTAAAGCGGTGAAAGACAAGAAGATTACGGCGGAAGTTTGCGTGCACCACCTGTGGTTTGATGCGGCACAATACGATACGCTGGGAAACCAAATCAAATGTAATCCGGCCATCAAGGATGCGCGCCATAAAGCGGCTTTGCGCAAGGCTTTGGTGTCTGGAGAACTAGATATTATCGCGACGGATCACGCGCCGCACACCTGGGACGAGAAGTCGCAGGAGTTTTGGAAGTCTCCTTCTGGCTTGCCTTTGGTACAGCACCCTTTGTTGTTAATGATTGATTTGGCCAAAGAAGGTCACATCAGCCTCGAGCTCATCGCTGAAAAAACGGCGCACGCAGTGGCGGATTGTTTCCAAATCGAGGAGCGTGGGTATATCCGTGAAGGGTATTGGGCGGATTTAGCGATCGTGGATTTGAATAAACCACTGACCGTTTCAAAAGAGAATATCCTTTATCAATGTGGCTGGTCACCGTTAGAGGGGCATACTTTGTCTGCTTCGGTGGAGCATACGTTTGTTTCTGGGCATTTAGCCTATTCGCAGGGTTCTTTCGACGAAAGTAAAACGGGTAAACGTCTATTATTTAACCGCTAAGATGGCTGCGCTCCTCCCCTTTTATTCGCCTATCGGGCTAGAAGCCGGCTTGGATGAAGCGGGGAGAGGTTGTTTAGCAGGGCCAGTCGTGGCAGCAGCGGTGATTCTACCGCGGGATTTTCACCATCCATTTTTGACGGATTCGAAGCAGATGACTTTGCGCCAACGAAATGAATTAAAGCGATTAGTTCGGGAATACGCCATCGACTACGCGATCGCGGAGGTGGATGCGGCGAAAATAGATGAAATCAACATTTTAAAGGCTAGTATTTTAGCGATGCATGTTGCGGTGGATCAATTGACGGAACGTCCGGAACATTTATTGGTCGACGGAAATCGCTTTTACAGCTACCCATTAATCCCGCATACTTGTATCATCAAAGGGGATTCGAAGTATTTTTCGATTGCGGCGGCCTCTATTTTGGCCAAAACACACCGAGACGAATTGATGGAAAAGATGGCCCTAGAGCATCCAGGCTATGGTTGGGAGCGAAATGCGGGCTATCCTACTTTGCAACACCGGAAAGCAATTCTTGAAAAAGGTTTAACAAATTACCACCGAAAAACGTTTAAGGTGGAGATCAAATAATTGCGTAAATTGAACGCTGTATGAAGGGTAAACTGGTACTTCTTTTTTTATTGAGTTTTTCAACCTGGGCACAAGATGCTTTTCGGAAAGAGCGCGCCCTGCGTTTTGGGATGCAACAAGATTCCATCTATAGAGGTGCTCAAACGTTAGCTAAAAAAAGAGGTATTCCACTTCAATTGAACATAGGCAAAGAGAAAACCCTTCAATTTCAAGGATTTTCGGAAATAGGCGAAGCTTTGTATTTGAAAACAGAATCAAATGCGCAAGCGGCTAAGATGACGAAAACAAATCTGCTCTATCCTGGCGGCTCTTTAAATTTAGGGTTGACAGGAAAATCAGACTCTATTAAAGGTAAGCTCGGGATGTGGGATGGTGGTGGCGTTTTAGCGAGTCACCAGGAGTTTGGGGGTAGAGCAACGGCCGGACAAACGATTACCAGCTCGAATGACCACGCAACGCACGTTGCTGGAATTCTAGTTGCAGGAGGAGTTAGCCCAACAGCGAAAGGAATGGCGTATGAGGCAGATTTGAAGTTTTGGGATTATTCAAATGATAACTCCGAAATGAGTACTGCTTCCACCTCTCTTTTAATCAGTAACCACTCGTATGGATACCAAGCTGGTTGGGTTTACGATGAAACAAAGAAAAAATGGCAGTGGTGGGGTAATGATGCGGTGAGTACGGAGGAAGATTATAAGTTTGGTTTATATGATGCCAATACACAAACTTGGGATCGCATTGCCTACAACGCCCCTAACTACCTTATTGTTAAATCTGCCGGAAATAGCCGCAACGAGAATGGGCCAGCAGCTGGCGAGTATTATTTCTTGCGTTCTACAAGTGACTCTTCTAATAAGGCTAGGGCAAAAAACGATGGTTACGACATCATTTCAACGTCAGGAACGGCTAAAAACATCTTAACCGTAGGAGCTGCGACTCTTTCTTCGCTCATTCCAACTAAAGGCTCTGACGTGGGTATCTCCAATTTTACGAGCTGGGGACCTACCGATGACGGAAGGGTAAAACCGGATGTCATGGCGATAGGCACGAGTATGTTTTCCACGACAAATTCAAACGATAAAGCTTACGCTACCCAAAGCGGCACCTCGATGTCATCTCCCCAGGCGGCTGGATCGCTCTATTTAATTCAGCAATTATACAATCGTCTAAATAAAAATACTTTCATGCTCTCGTCTACCTTGAAGGCCGTGGCTATACATACCGCCATGGATATGGATGCAGCCGGACCTGATTATAAAACAGGGTATGGATTGATCCAATTAGACAGAGCGGCAGCCTTGGTCAAAAATGAGGGAAATGCGCATTTACTCAAGGAAGAAAAATTAAGTCAGGGCCAAACAAAAACCTATACCATCACAAGCTCAGGAAATGGCCCACTCAAGGCTACCATCGCTTGGACGGACCCAGAGGCAACCACGTCTACTGCTTTAAATGACCGAACACCCCGCCTGGTTAATGACCTAGATATTCGGTTAACAAGTGGATCTTCTACCTTCTTGCCATTTACCCTGAATCCGGCAACGCCAGACGCCTTAGCGGTACCAGGAGATAATATTCGAGATAACGTAGAGCAAATTGTCATCAACAATACAATGCCGGGTCAAACATTTACCCTGACAGTGAGCCACAAAGGCGTCCTTAAAAATAGCAATCAGGATTATGGGATAGCTGTTTCAGGGATAGGCGGACCGGCTTATTGCGCATTAGCTACGACTACGACTACATCAGACTTTCAAAAATTCACTCTAGGCACGACCAAAGATTCAACGGGTCTTAACCCAGTTTTCAAAGCCGAATTAGGAGCTACCCTACCGGTTGCAATCCAATTTTCTGGATCAGGAACTAGAAATACCCGCCTTTACGCCGATTGGAACCAAGACGGAGATTTTACCGATGCAGGAGAGGAACTGTATAACTCCGCTTCGAGTGCAACCACTTTAACGATACCAAGCAGCTTAATACAAGACAATTTTTACCGGATTAGATGGGTAACTTCCTCTGGAACTGCCACCTCTTGTGGAAGTATTTCCTCTGGTCAAACCAAGGATTATGCTTTGCAAATCTTGCAGGCCTCGAAAGACTTCACAGCCGTTTCGGTTGCACAATCCACCGCTGGATTCTGTGCGAATACAGGAGCTTCTAGCTATGTCGCTCGTATAAAAAATGCGGGATCCCTCACGCAAACGAATGTTCCTGTGCTACTGGAGATCAAATCTGGCAACACCTTGGTGGGCACAGCAACTGGAACCATCAGTAGCCTAGCATCGGGCAGAGAAACGGATGTTAATCTGAGCGGAAATGCAGAATTAGTCGCTGGAAACAGTTACTCTTTCGTGTTGAAAACACAATTAACAGGGGACCAAAATACCCTGAACGATCTCTACACGATCTCTAAAACAATTGAAAACCCAGCTGCGCCTGTGGTGACCGGCACCATTTGTAGCGGGGCGTCAGAGTTAAGTTTAGCATCGACAAATGGAAGTCCGCTTTGGTATAATGGGACGACCCTCTTAGGGGCTGGAACTAATTTGAAAACGCCATCCACTGGAACCTTTTATGCGGCATTTGATAATTTAAGTGCTACCATGGGGCCTGCGACGAAGGCGGCTTTTGGAGGAGGAACGTATTATTCCAATTTTGGCCCAGAGCCTATTTTCTCAGTGACACAACCGACTATTCTAGAATCAGCAACAGTCTATATAGGAACCTCAGGGACCGTCACTTTTGGCATTTTCGATAAAGATACCGGCGAGTTAATTGCCTCCGTTGCAAAAGACTTAACAGCCACCCGAACATCTGCTAATTCCACTACGGTAAGCAGTCAATTAATCGACGATAAAGCTGATCCAGGCCAAAAAGTGATCTTAAATCTTCCCTTCCCTAAAGCTGGGAATTACATTTTATCACACGTCTGCTCGAATGGAGCTTCTATTTTCAGAAGCAACCGAACGGCGGCGGATACGGTGAATGCACCTACGAACATCGGATATCCGTATGCAATACCAGGAGTTATTAAATTAACGGGGGCTTTATTTAACGGAGGAGAAATTCAATCAGGTTATTATTATCTGTACGGAATGAAGTTCAAATCCTACGCCTGCCCTAGCCCGAAAGTACAAGTAACTGTCACTACCGGCCAAAGTCCCGTCGTAGCCGTTAGCCCTACAGGTTCCACTACCTTATGTGCAGGTGACAAAATCACTTTAACGGGGACGCCCGCTTCCGGCACACCATCCTACCAATGGTTTAAAAATGGCACCGCCATCGCGGGAGCAACCACCAACAAATTAGACGTCAACGCTTCCGGATCCTACACGCTCAATTCGAGCTTTAATGGCATTTGTCCCGTAGTTTCTCCAGCATCGACGATCACCGCGACGAATCCCTTAGAACCTTTGGTGACTTTCAATCAAGGTATTTTAACCACTTCAGCCGGTACGGAGATTCAATGGTACTTCAATGATGTGGCAATCTCTGGCGCAACTGGCACTACCTACAAGCCTACTGCAAATGGGGTTTACAAAGTGAAATTAAAGGACATTAATGGCTGCTTGGCTACAGCAAGTTATGGCATTACCATTTTAGCGGCAACTGCAGACAATCCGTATTCGACCTTCTATGCGTTTCCTAACCCAGCGACTGACGTGTTGCACATTGGCATTCCTAGTGCTTACCAAGCATCAAGTTTCCGAATTCGCTTGACAAACATGCAAGGAAAGGAGATTAGAGATTATAGAGTAGAGAGCAGAGATAACAGATTAAGTTTAGATATCTCTGCTTTGACGACTGGTAATTATGTGGTCAGTTTTCCAGACTTAGAAAATCAGGTGAGTATTAAATTCCAAAAGAATTAATTCGCTTTTTTAGCCCAAGTAAAGATCATGCGAGGCGACTCTAGCTCGTTAAAATCAGCTAAGTGGTAGTCGCCTTTTAAGTCGATTAATTGTAAGCCTGCTTGAGCCGCATAAGTAACGAAATCATTTTTAGCCACTAGCTCTACCTTTTCTACAAAGGAATAGGATTTGCCTTTATCGCTAAAATCGATGGATTTGTACAAATAGCCAGCCTCTGACCAGCGCTTGATGTGGAAGGTAATTCCCTCGCGTTCCACTGATTCAGAGGGCACTAAATTAGCTAACACATAGGTAGGGTTGAAGAAATCCAGAACCAATAAGCCGTTTTCTTTCAAGCCACCGGCGAAGGTGTTGAAGGCTTTTTGGTTGTCTTGTTGATCGTCAAAATACCCGAAACTGGTGAAGAAATTAAAGATCGCATCGTAGTGGTTTTGCAAGGGCAAGGGCTCTCGCAAATCGTGTACGAAGAAAAGAAGGTTTTTATTTTCAAAGGCTTGGGCAGCCTCAATATTTGCTGGAGATAAATCAAACGCATCGACCGAAAAGCCTAATTGCTCTAAGGTGATGGCGTGGCGCCCTTTTCCACAAGCCGCGTCTAGAACGCGTGCACCAGGTTCCAGGTGTAAATTACGCTGAAGTGAGCCGATAAAATTCGCGGCTTCCGTCTCATCCCGTTGGGCATACAGGATATGGTAATAGGGGGAATCAAACCAGGTACTAAACCACTCTTTTTCCTCCATTATTTGCGAATACTTACATTCGTTAAGAAGTCCTGGTAAGCCAAAGCGATTCCTTCTTTCAATTCAATTTTATGTTTCCAACCCAATGAATGCAATTTAGACACATCCATCAATTTGCGCGGCGTGCCATCTGGACGTGAAGTATCCCATTGAATACTGCCCGTGAAGCCCACTATTTCTTTCACTGTTTCGGCTAATTCTTTAATCGTTACGTCGATTCCGGTACCGATATTCACTAGTTCTGAGTCGCTATATGTTTCCATTAAGTAGACACAAGCCTCAGCTAAATCATCTGCATGCAAGAACTCGCGCATGGGTGAGCCAGTTCCCCAAAGCGTCATGGAAGCATCCCCGCGTTCTTTGGCCTCCTGAAACTTGCGAATCATGGCGGGTAAGACGTGAGAGTTTTCTAAATCGTAATTATCATTAGGGCCATACAGATTCGTAGGCATCACGGAGATGAAATCGCAGCCATATTGTGCGCGGTAAGCCTCGCACATTTTAATGCCGGCGATCTTCGCAATGGCATACGGCTCATTCGTTTCTTCTAAATAGCCACTTAATAAATACGACTCCTTCAGAGGCTGAGGGGCTAATTTAGGGTAGATGCAAGAAGATCCTAAAAACTGTAATTTCTTAACCTTATTGACGAAGGAAGAATGAATGATGTTATTTTGAATGGCCAAATTCTCATACAAGAAATCCGCGCGGTAGGTGTTATTCGCCACGATTCCGCCCACTTTAGCCGCTGCTAAAAAGACGTAATCAGGTTTTTCTGCCGCGAAAAAGTCGGCTACTTTTACTTGGTCACGTAAATCCAATTCTACTGAAGTCTTCAGCAACAAATTTGTGTACCCTTCTTTCTGTAATTTACGCACGATAGCGGAACCCACCATTCCACGGTGACCTGCTACATATATTTTTGCTTGTTTTTCCAATGAATGAATCAAATAAGGCCTCAAAAAATCCTTGCAAAAATACACAAAGTCCGTCAGGTAATAAGTTTAATTCGTAGTTTTGGGAAATATTTTTAGGTCACACCTATGCATTTGCGCGTAATCCTATGTTGTTTTTTGCTTAGTTTGAACCTCCTCGTTCAAGCGCAGAATAAGGCTATTACCGTAAATAAACCGCTCATAGACACCTCCGTTCACGAAAAGGGTTTATTAAACGGACGCCTCTCGACCGGGCTTGAAAGCAAAGCGGCCGAAGCAAAGAAATTCAAAGAAGATAGCAAGGCATTTATTGAGAGTTTGGGCGTCAAGGATTTGGGCAAAAAAATGGTCAAAACTGCGAAGAAAAAACTCCAACCACGCGACGAATATGCAGGTATCAAAACCGAACGTAAGCTGGGTAATTACGGTAGTGGCGTTCGAATGACCGTGGAAGAGGTAAGCGTGGTAAAATACGTGGAAGATGAAGCGCTAAGCCCATATGCTTCGGAGATTTTTATCTTTGACCCCTCGCAATCACGCGTCGTTTCCATTCCCACAAAAGACGCTAAAAACGCCCAAATCTGCCACGGCCCTTTCAAGAAATACGTGAACCAAAAACTCATTGAAGAGGGCTTCTATTACATGGGAGTGAAAGATGGCCGCTGGGAAAGCTATGGCCCGGAAAATGAGCTAGAGAACAAGGTGTATTACGAAAAAGGTTATACCGCGGGATCTCACATAGCCTATTATGATGCGGCGAAAAAGAAAATCAAAGAAGTCATTCCACGCCTATATGGCAAAGTCCGCGGCACCTATTATTCCTTTTATCCGAGTGGTAGTTTAAAGGAGGATGGGCGAATGGACGATAGTGTAAAAGTGGGACGTTGGAGGGAATACCACGAGTTTGGGAGTGGTGGTCGCTTGAAGAAAGAGTGGCGATATGGGAAGGATAAATTCGACTCGTCAGAGCCCATGTTGATTCAAGAAAGGGATCAGCAGTCGAAGGTTATTTTTCAGGCCAAAGAAAATTAATCTAGCCAGGAAACATTTGTTCCCTAGCTAGATCTATGACTTAAACTGTCGTCTTAATCTTCAATTCATCTAACTGTGCTTGCGCAAGTGGAGACGGCGAATCGATCATCACATCACGTCCCGCATTGTTCTTAGGGAAAGCGATGTAATCACGAATCGAATCCGTTCCACCAAATAAAGAGCAAAGACGGTCAAAACCAAAGGCCAAACCACCGTGCGGCGGCGCCCCGTATTCAAAGGCATCTAATAAGAATCCGAATTGTGCTTGCGCCTCCTCTGGAGTGAATCCAAGGACTTCGAACATTTTTGATTGTAGGTCTTTTTGGAAGATACGAATCGAGCCTCCACCCACTTCAACGCCATTCACGACTAAATCGTATGCGTTTGCACGAACCTTGCCAAATTCTCCCGCTAACATTAATGGAATATCCTCCGGCTTAGGGCTCGTGAACGGATGGTGCATCGCAAACCAGCGATCTTCTTCTTCTCCGTACTCTAATAGTGGGAAATCCACTACCCAGTGTACTTTGTAATTATTCGGGTCACGTAATCCCATACGCGTACCCATTTCTAAACGCAATTCGTTCAATTGCTTGCGCACTTTATCTCCATCGCCAGAAAGCACTAAGATCAAGTCGCCTGGCTCTGCGTTAAACGCTGCAGCCCAAGTAGCCAAATCTGCTTCTGAGTAGAATTTATCTACAGATGATTTCACTACGCCGTCCGCTTGAACGCGAGCGTAAATCAATCCTTTCGCACCGATTTGAGGGCGGCGAACGAAATCGGTTAATTCATCGATTTGCTTACGGGTATATTCTGCTGCGCCTTTCACGCAGATACCTACCACCGTATTTGCTGCATCGAAAACTTGGAAATCTTTGCCAGACGTCAAATCCACGCCCTCGCCTTTCAATTCCACGAATTTCATATCAAAACGAATATCCGGTTTATCCGAACCATAGTATTTCATCGCGTCCGCGTAGGTCATGCGCGGCACTTCGCCGATGTCGAGGCCTTTCACATTTTGGAACAAATGGCGAATCAATCCCTCAAACATATTCAGGATATCTTCTTGCTCCACGAACGACATTTCGCAGTCGATTTGGGTGAATTCTGGCTGGCGATCTGCACGCAAATCTTCGTCACGGAAACACTTCACAATTTGGTAGTAACGGTCAAAACCTGATACCATCAATAATTGCTTAAAAGTTTGCGGAGATTGCGGTAAGGCATAAAATTCGCCTGGATTCATCCGAGATGGCACGACGAAATCGCGCGCACCCTCTGGCGTTGATTTAATTAAAACGGGTGTTTCCACCTCGATAAAATCTTGCTTATCTAAGTAATTACGCACTTCGCGACCCACGTGGTGGCGCAATTGCAAACTCTCGCGAATCGGGTTACGACGCAAGTCTAAGTAACGGTATTTCATACGTATGTCATCGCCGCCATCTGTCTCGTCTTCGATCAAGAACGGAGGCAATTTCGCCGGATTCAATACGCGCAATTCTTTTACTTTGATTTCGATGTCTCCGGTGGGCATTTTGTCGTTTTTCGACAAACGCTCTACCACGATCCCTTTCGCTTCTACAACGAATTCACGGCCTAATCCTCTCGCTAATGCCAAAGCCTCCGCAGACGATTTCCCCTCCTCTAACATCAATTGAGTGACACCGTAACGATCCCGAAGATCCACCCAAATCATTCCCCCTTTATCTCGTGAACGCTGAACCCAGCCACAAAGAGTTACCTCGGTGCCCGCGTGTTCAATGCGTAATTCGCCATTTGTATGTGTACGTAGCATAGAAAATTTTAAAATTCGGGCAAAATTACGGAAAAGCGCAGGGAGAGAAAAACATTTAAGGCTTTATTCTTTTTTACTTAATTTTGAATCATGTCAAAAATAGGAATCGTTGGATCAGGAATGGGTAGTTTGGGCTTTGCCATTCGCAGCGCGGTGGCGGGCCACCAAGTCAGCGTTTTCGAAGCGAATTCCTATCCTGGAGGCAAATTAGCCCAAATCGAAACGAACGGATTTCGTTTTGACGCCGGCCCCTCCCTCTTCACGATGCCCCATTTAGTGGACGAACTGTTCACACTGGCAGGCAAAAATCCCCGCGATTATTTCAGCTATGAGCGATTGCCGGAAATTTGCCGCTACTTTTGGGAAGACGGAACCCGTTTGCAAACGAATGCTGCACCGGCTGAAACTGCGGCGGCGATTGCTTCGGAATTGGGCGAATCGGAGGAGAACGTGGCGCGTTTCTTGCGCGAGATTGGAGAAAACTACCACATTATCAGCGATCTATTCCTCGACAATTCCTTGCATTCTTTGTCGACTTGGACAGGGCGGAAAGCCTTGAAAGGCTACCTAAATATTCCGCGGCTAGGTCTTTTCAATTCGATGCACCGCTCCCATGCGAAGCTTTTTACTAACCCGAAAACGGTCCAGCTTTTTGACCGCTACGCCACTTACAACGGCTCGGATCCTTACCAAACGCCCGCGACTTTATCGATCATTCCCCATTTAGAATACAACATAGGCGCCTTTTTCCCCAAAGGTGGAATCATCAGCATCCCTCGGACGCTGCACCGTCTTGCGGAAGAACTGGGTGTGGTCTTTCACTTCAATGAGAAAGTGTCCCGCATCACCACCGAAAATCATACAGCCACCGGAATAGAGACTGAAAAAGGAAATTACACCTTTGACTACATCGCCTGCAACGCGGACATTCGCCCGAGTTACACAAAACTACTGGCGCAGGAACCGCAACCGAAAAAACTCCTTAATCAGCCTAAATCGAGCTCCGGCATCATCTTCTATTGGGGAATAGACCGCAGTTTCGACGAATTAGGGGTACACAACATCTTCTTCTCAGACGATTATCAGGGCGAATTCAAGGCCATCTTCGAGGACAAAACCATCAACGACGATCCTACCATTTACCTGCATATTTCTTCGAAAGTAGAAAAATCAGATGCTCCAGCAGGAGGCGAAAACTGGTTTATCTTGATGAACGTCCCTGCGAACGAGGGACAAGATTGGGATGCATTGGTAGCAAAAATGAGAAAAAATGTGATCGCAAAATTGTCGAGAAATCTAGGCGTAGACATAGAAAAACACATCGTAGCCGAAGATCTATTAGATCCACGAAGCATCGAGGCAAGAACCTCCTCTGCCGGAGGAGCCTTGTACGGGAATGCGTCGAATAACCGCTTCGCGGCATTTTTACGCCACCCGAATTACCGTAAGAACATCAAAAACCTGTATTGGGTAGGCGGGAGCGTGCATCCAGGTGGAGGAATTCCGCTTTGTTTATCTTCGGCAAAAATTGCGGCGAAATTGATGAGTGAGAAGTAAATTTTATTAAGTAGCAGATAAAAAAGAACCCTATTTGAAAATTTCATCCCCTATGAAATCCTCCTCCCACCTTTTCGCTGGACTATTTGTGCTTTTTTTCGGGATGCTAGGCTGTGAAAAGGAGGATGTAAATCCGTCACCGATTTACAGCATCTTGGGAGAATACGATGTCAAATGTTGTTCATACGATATAGGAAAAAGGATGAAAGTAATTCCAAAAAATGATTCTGTCATAGACATCCGAATTCTTTCTGACTACCCCAATAATTTAATCGTATGTAATCGAGTTTATAAAGACTTAACAATTATTCAGAAAAGATCTCCTTGGCTAGTTTATAGCGTTTTCTTTTATATCTACAATAGCTCACATCAACAAGTAGGAGATATAAGAACGCCCAGGGCGGGTATCTATTTGGAATTATATGGTGCAGTTGATTCTATATCGCAAGAGATCCATGGACTTCAGGCCACAAAACGAAAAGACTGATTCTAGCTCACAAAAAATGCGTAATTTCGCCCATTCATTTCAATAAAATTATGATTCAAAGACCACAAACCCTTTTCTTAGCCTTAGCGATTATTGGCAATGCCATCGCGACATCAGGCATTTCTATTTGGCAAAAAATAGGCACTTCAGGCCAAAAAGCAGAGCTTTTTTCGAACCAATGGCAATTATTCCAAAACGGGAAAGAAGTAGCTGCGCATAGCACGATCGCGATTGCGCTTTTAGTGACCTTATCGACGATTATTACGCTAGTGACGATCTTCTCTTTCAAAAACCGCATGCGTCAAATGATGCTGGGCCTAGTCAATTCCCTGGTTTTAGCGGGGGCGATGGGCTATGCTTTTTGGGTGATTTTCAAGGAGGCGGTGCCTACGTTTGAACCGGAAATTCAGGGAAAATATGGCTACGGATTCTATGCCTTAGTGGTGTCTCTACTGGCAAATATGATTGCGAACCGCCTCATCCGCAAGGACGAAATGCTGGTGCAATCGTCGAACCGTATGCGCTAAGTTTTAGACGATACCCTCTTTCAACAGGTCGTGGAGATGGACAAATCCTACGGCCTTTTTATTTGCCGTCACCACCAGTTGTGTGATATTTTTGCTTTGCATGATCGCCAAAGCTTCGGTGGCAAATGCCTCCGCCTCAATTGTCTTCGGTGTGGTATTCATCATGTCCGCTAACACAATCGCAGACCAATCTTTCGAGTTCTCTAAAGTACGGCGAACGTCGCCATCCGTAATAATTCCCACTAAATCTCCTTGCGCATCCAATACTGCCGTCGCGCCTAAACGCTTCGACGAAATTTCGTGAATCGCTTCTTGAATGGAGGCCGTGTGGGAGATGGCTGGAAAATCGTGGGTCGGATAAATGTCGCCCACTTTTAAATAAAGGCGTTTGCCGAGGGCGCCGCCTGGATGGTATTTGGCAAAATCCTGTGCCGTAAATCCTTTACATTCTAACAAACAAACCGCTAAAGCGTCGCCTAAAGCCAAGGCCACAGTCGTGGAAGTTGTAGGCGCGAGATTCAATAAATCTGCCTCCTGCTCCGCTAAAGCGTGTAAAATATAATCCGATTGTTGGCCTAAATACGAGTTCTTGTTCGAAACCATCGCGATCAATTTCACAGACAAACGCTTGATCAAAGGCACGAGCACCTTGATTTCCGGCGTATCGCCTGACTTCGAAATACAGATCACCGCATCACCGTCCTGAATCATGCCTAGGTCCCCGTGAATCGCATCTGCCGCGTGCATAAACAAGGCCGGCGTTCCGGTGGAATTCATGGTAGCCACAATTTTCTGGGCAATGATGGCGGATTTACCGATTCCCGTGAACACAATGCGCCCCGGGATACTCAACAAATGTTCTACACAAGCCTCAAAATCCGAATTAATTCCGGCGCTCACCTGCAGAATAGCCTCAGCTTCCTGCGTTAAAACTTTTTTTGCTGTGGATTGGATATTTTTGCTTAATTTCAATGTTAGAAGAATTTGTAGGGCAAAGATAAGTAGAAGCCCTCAGAATCTTATCATCGCCGAAACAACCCATTAATCAAATTATGCCCCATCCAATTACGATCGATAGCTTAAAGGAACAGCTAAAAAAAACCTTTGGATTTAGCCAATTTCGGGGTGAACAAGAAGCCATTATTCTAAATACCGTTCAAGGAAAGAATAGTTTCGTTCTGATGCCTACCGGCGCAGGCAAGTCGCTTTGCTACCAATTACCAGCGATTGTGATGGAAGGAACGGCGATTGTGATTTCACCATTGATTGCGTTGATGAAGAATCAGGTAGATCAAATGTTGGCTTTTGGCATAAATGCCCAATTCTTAAATTCCTCTTTAACCCGCGCTGAAATCAATCGGGTAAAGGCCGAAGTGATCTCTGGAGCCGTTAAATTATTGTACATCGCCCCGGAATCACTGAATAAACAAGAGAACCTAAACTTCTTAAAACAGGCTAAAATCTCTTTTGTCGCCATCGATGAGGCACACTGTATCTCCGAATGGGGACACGATTTTAGACCGGAATACCGAAAAATACGTACCATCATCGAGACCATCGATGAGAAGATGCCCATCATCGCTTTAACGGCGACGGCTACACCTAAGGTGCAGATCGACATCCAAAAGACCTTAAATCTGGAAGATGCCACCGTTTTCAAATCCTCTTTCAACCGCAAAAATCTCTATTACGAGATTAGATCGAAGAAAGATATCGATAAGCAATTGATCCGTTTTATTAAGTCACATAACGGTAAGGCGGGCATTATTTATTGCCTTTCGAGAAAGCGTGTGGAGGAAATTGCAGAATTATTACACGTGAATAGCGTGAAGGCTCTTCCTTACCACGCAGGTTTAGAGCCGCAAGTACGTATGGCGAACCAAGAAGCTTTCTTGAATGAGGAAGTGGATGTGATGGTGGCGACGATTGCGTTTGGAATGGGAATCGATAAACCGGATGTCCGTTTTGTGATTCACTATGACGCTCCTAAATCACTGGAGGGTTATTACCAGGAAACAGGTCGCGCGGGTCGCGATGGTTTGGACGGAACGTGTATCCTGTTCTATACCTACGATGACATCCTGAAATTAGACAAGTTCAATAAAGATAAGGCTGTGACAGAGAAGGAGAATGCCAAGATTCTCTTGTCTGAAATGGTTTATTATACAAATTTAGGCGTTTGCCGCCGCAAGCAATTGCTCCACTATTTTGGGGAGCATATGGCCGAAAACTGCGGTTTTTGCGACAATTGTATGCACCCTACGCCTACGTTTAAGGCGGAAGAGGAGGTTAGCCTTGTATTGAAAGCGGTGCAGCAAACCGGCGAGCAATTCGACGCGGAGCATATTGCGGACTTTTTGGAAGGCAAATCAAATTCCTTCATTGCAAGCCACGAACAGGAGAAATTATCACTGTTTGGAGCAGGAAAAACGGTTTCTTGGATCTCCCCTGAGGTAGATGAAGACGACGACGAGGAAGAGGACGAAGACGGAGACGAGGATGCGCCTAAGAAACCGAAAATGCGCAAAACAGCCTCGAAACCGGTGCCGATTGAAGACGAAAAGTCGCCATGGATTTCCTTTATCAAGCAAATGGCTATTTTCGGGCTATTGGATAAGGACATCGAAAACTATGGCGTTCTTCGCTTAAGTGAGGCTGGCCAGGCTTTCTTGAAAGAGTCATTCCCGGTCACTTTTTATAAAGACCACGATTACGAAAAAGAGGCAGAGCCTGCTGAAAATGAGGATGAAAACGCTGCTTTAGGGGCCAAAGCCTATGATGACGCCCTCTTTGACATATTAAAAACCCTACGTAAGAAAATTGCAAAGGAGAAAAATTTACCTCCGTACGTGATTTTCCAAGATCCCTCTTTGGAAGAAATGGCGACCACTTATCCGACTACCCAGGACGAAATGGCCCAAATCAACGGCGTGGGTATGGGTAAAGTCGTGAAATTCGGTAAGCCTTTCCTCGATGTGATTAATCGCTACGTGGAAGAAAACGAAATCGAGACGGCAAAAGAAGTAGTGGTTAAATCGACCGTTAACAGGTCCAAAATCAAGATTTACATCATTCAACAAGTCGATCGCAAAATCGATTTAGACCTGATTGCCGAGCAAAAAGAGGTGAGTATGGCGGAATTGATCGAGGAGATCGAAACGATTTGCTTCTCGGGCACGAAATTGAACCTCGATTATTACATCAATCAGGTGATGGAACTAGATAAACAAGAGGAAATCTACGAATACTTCATGTCCGCGGACACGGATGACATCGCAGAAGCCTTAGAAAACTGTGAAATCGAAGATGTAACGGAGGAAGAACTTCGTTTAATGCGCATTAAATTTTTGAGTGAATTAGCCAATTAATAAGTATATGAACGTTTTAATATTAGGTGCTGGAGGCCGTGAACACGCATTTTCTTGGAAGATTAGCCAAAGCCCTATCCTAGGTAATTTATACATTGCTCCGGGTAATCCGGGAACCGCACAATGCGGAACCAATTTAGCCATAGGCGTGACCGATTTTGAAGGAATCGCTACGGCAATTCGCACACACGACATAGGTTTAGTAGTCGTGGGTCCTGAAGAGCCTTTGGTAAAAGGGGTGCGTGATTTCATCGAATCTCAGGACGACCTGAAACACGTAGGAATTGTAGGTCCAGGCGCTGAAGGTGCCCAAATCGAAGGCAGCAAAGACTTCTCGAAGAATTTTATGCACAAATACGGCGTGCCTACGGCTGCATCGCAAACCTTTACGAAGGATACGATTGCAGAAGGCTTAGCCTATTTACAAACACAATCCTTACCGATTGTGTTAAAAGCAGACGGCTTAGCGGCTGGGAAAGGGGTGATTATTGCCTTGACTTTGGCAGAAGCAGAGACGGCCTTGAATGAAATGTTATTAGACGCGAAGTTTGGAGATGCGAGTTCCAAAGTCGTGATCGAACAATTCCTTCGCGGCATCGAATTATCCGTTTTCGTTCTAACAGACGGCGAAAACTACGTGGTTTTACCGGAGGCGAAAGATTACAAGCGCATCGGTGAAAACGACGAGGGTTTGAATACCGGTGGTATGGGAGCTGTCTCTCCTGTTCCTTTTGCGAACGAGAAATTCATGGAATTAGTGAAGCAAAAGGTGATCGAACCAACAGTGAAAGGTTTGAAAGCAGAAAATATTGACTACAAAGGTTTCATCTTTATTGGTTTAATGAACCACGAAGGCGAGCCCTATGTCATCGAATACAACGCAAGAATGGGGGATCCGGAAACGGAAGTCGTTTTACCTAGAATCGAATCAGATTTCCTATCTTTGTTAATTGCAGCCTCTAATGGCACGCTGAGCGAACAAAAAATTTCTATTTTGGACCAATACGCAGTAACTACGATGTTAGTCGCAGGCGGTTATCCGGAGGAATACCGCAAAGGCGATGTGTTAACGGGAGTAGAAAAAGTGGAGGACGCTATCGTTTTCCACGCAGGAACGACGTCAAAAGACGGCGATATTATTACCAGCGGTGGCCGTGTTATGGCACTGACTGGAACTTCAAATACCTTGGAAAGAGCGATCCAAAAATCACAAAAGGCTGCTCAAACCATTCAATTTGAAGGAAAAAACTTTAGAAGAGACATCGGATTAGATGTATTAAGATATGGCGTGTAAATCATGTTCCAGTGGGTCCTGCGGATCTCCCAGCGAAAGCGGGGAGGTAAAAGGCTGTCAAAGTAATGGCGGTTGCGGCTCAGGTGGTTGCAATAAAATGAACGTTTTTGACTGGTTATCAGACTTAGACGTCCCTTCTTTTCAACGCTACCACATCGTGGAAGTAAAATTCAAAGGAGGCAGAAAAGAATATTTCCGTAATGCAGATCAATTAGAACTACATACGGGAGACTCTGTTATGGTCGATTCCAGCAGCGGAACTCAGTTAGGCGTTGTTTCCCTACAAGGAGAACTCGTTCGCCTTCAATTGCTGAAGAAGAATATCAAAGACGACGATAAGGTTAAAAACATTTTCCGTTTAGCGACAGAAAAAGACATCGAGAAGCACGAGCAATCGATGGCGCGTGACTTACCTACGATGTACCGTGGACGCCAAATTATCAGCGACTTAAAGCTAAACATGAAGCTTTCTGACGTAGAATTCCAATCCGATGGGGCCAAAGCGATCTTCTATTATTCATCTGAAGACCGCGTCGATTTCCGCGAATTAATCAAATTGCTAGCGACCGAATTCAAGATTCGGGTCGAAATGAAACAAATATCTCTTCGTCAAGAAGCAGGTAGATTAGGTGGAATCGGGGTTTGTGGACGTGAATTATGTTGCTCAACCTGGTTATCGGATTTCAAAAACGTAACTACTTCAGCAGCTCGTTACCAAAACTTATCACTGAATCCAGTCAAATTAAGCGGCCAATGTGGTCGTTTAAAATGCTGTTTAAACTACGAGTTAGAGACTTATATGGATGCCCTAAAGAGCATTCCTACCATTGAGGGTCGTTTAAAAACAAAGCGTGGAGAGGCCATTTTGCAGAAGACGGATATTTTCAAGCGAATGATGTGGTTTGGTATTGTGGGCGAAGAGGCTATCTGGATTCCAGTGAGCTGCGATCGCGTCGCAGAAATTGTTGATTTAAATAAAAAAGGGATTATTCCAGAGTCGTTTGAAGATCTAAATCCAGATGCTCCAGCCGTTGAAAAACCTACCTTATCTGAGCTAAATTCTGATTTAGAGCGGATGGATAAGAAATACGGTGGAATGAAATCGGGTAATCGCAACAACCGAAATAACCGAGGTAATAGAGACGGCGGAAATCGTGGACCACGTCCGGAAGGACAAGATCGTGGGCCTCGTCCAGAACGCGGACCTAGACCTCCAAGACCAGAAGGCGAAAATCGCGGACCACGCCCAGAAGGACAGAATAGAGGCCCTCGCCCCGAGCGTGGACCTAGGCCAGAAGGCGAAAATCGCGGATCGCGTCCAGAAGGACAAAATCGTCCAGAAGGATCGACTCCAGCAGCTGATGGTGGAACAGCCACACCGAAACCGTTCAAGAAGAAAAAGAAATTCAAACCAAGACCTCCGAGAGATGGTGCAGCGCCTACCCCTGAAGCTTAGCCTTGGATTCATTTTCCTGTTTGAGCTGTTATTCTTTGCCTGCAGTGATTCGAATGTGGTTATTGACGACACTTCGAGCTTTCCTGAGTCAGGCTGGATACAAAAACAACCTGTGCGTTTTAACGTAGAAGTGGCTGATTCTACGAGCAGTTATTCTGCTTATGTGGTGGTGCGCCAAAACAATGCCTACCCATTCTATAACTTATATTTCAGCCCGAGTATTCTAGATGCCAAAGGGACAACCATTCAAAAAGGTTTAGCTGAAGCAATCCTATATGACCCTAAAACGGGTAAGCCGAAAGGCGCCGGTTTTGGCGATATTTATGAGAAAAAATTCCTCGTTTATCCTGCTTTAAAGTTTCCTAAACCAGGTAAATACCAAATTCAGGTAGCGCAATCGATGCGAGTAGATACGCTAGCGGGGATGGTTTCGTTTGGACTACTTGTGGAAAAAAACGAGAGAAAATAATAGTATGGCAAAAATTGACGACATCGATAAAAAGATCCTCGCATTTCTGCACGAAGACGCGTTTCTTTCGAACAAAGAAATGGCCGCTCGTCTAGGGATGAGCGCGACGCCTATCCACGAACGCATCAAACGGATGGAAAAAGAGGGCGTGATCACGGGTTATCGAGCGATGATCAATCCTGCCAAACTAGGAAAAACCTTAACCGTTTTCTGTGACATTTCCCTGAAAGAGCACGCGGCAGACTATTTGAAGCAATTTGAACAAGATGTGATGCAATTAGTCGAAGTGCAAGAATGCTATTGCGTTTCAGGACACAGTGATTTTCTGTTGAAAATCGTGGTCGCAGATATGGATGAATACCGCGAATTTATTTTGCACAAACTCGCTAGTATTAAAAACATCGGCAACGCTCAAAGTCATTTCGTGATGAATGAAGTAGAGAATGAGCAGTTTATGCCTTGGATTTCGAATTCTTTAACCAATTAAGCCTATAAGTTAGGGTAATCCTTTCCTTGGATTTGATTACCTTAGTATGAAAACCTATTACTATGAATAAAATTACAAAGACGCTTCTGTCGGTTTTGACCATTGCCTTGATCTTGGGTTTGGCCTTTTATCCGAAAATCAAAAAGACTTTTTTCTCAGCTGAAACGAAAGAGAAAGGAAAAGAAAAAGGTGGCCCAGGAGGTAAAGGGGGCAAGACAGCCGTGGTCGTTACGGTGGTTAAATCGACTCGTTTGGATGATATGATCAATTCAACGGGTTCTATTTTGCCAAACGAAGAGGTAGACATTCGCTCCGAAATCGCTGGTCGTATTATTGCATTGAACATCAAAGAAGGGGATGTCGTAGCCAAAGGAACGGTTTTACTTCGCATTAACGACGATGATTTACAAGCACGTCTTCGCAAACTAGGATTCAATAAGAAATTAGCGGAAGACAATGAGGCGCGTCAAAAAGTCCTTCTTCAAAAAGAAGCAATCTCACAACGCGAATATGATATTGCAGTGAACTCGGTAAATACGATTTCAGCGGATATCGAAGATTTAAAAGCCCAAATCTTAAAAACAACACTCCGTGCGCCATTTGCCGGCAGAATTGGTTTCCGTTACGTAAGTATGGGAAGTTATATTTCTCCTAGCACGCAAATTGCGACTTTGACGAACACGAATCCGGCGAAAATCGAATTCTCGATTCCAGCAAAATATGCCACCCAAGTAAAAAATGGCGGAACCATCGAATTCGTAACAGAAAACGAGGAAAAAACCTATATCGGTCGAGTGTATGCGATTGATCCGAAGATTGATCCACAAACAAGAACGTTACAAATTCGGGCTCAAGCTCCTAATCCGGGTAATGAATTAGTTCCAGGGGCTTTCGCAAAAGTGAATTTGATCCTGAAGACGAAAGGTTCTGCGATTTTAATTCCGACAGAGGCAGTCATTCCAGAAGCAAAAGGAAGTAAAGTTTATGTCGTGAAAAATGGCCATTCTGTTTCCACTAAGGTTACCTTGGGAACGCGCGGTGACAAGACCGTTGAAATCTTAGACGGATTAGCGATTGGCGATACCTTGATTACCAACGGTATCATCCAAGTGAAACCTGATGGCGAAGTAGAAATTAAAGAAGTCGTAAAATAATCCAGCTATGGCATCTTTCTCAGAGATTAGTATAAAAAGACCAGTACTTTCGATTGTGATGTCTATCACGATCATCGTATTTGGTATCATCGGATACGCCTATTTAGGGGTTCGTGAATATCCATCGGTGGATCCGCCAGTAGTAAACGTGCAAACGTCTTACACCGGAGCAAACGCTGACATTATTGAATCCCAAATCACCGAGCCCTTAGAGGAATCGATTAACGGTATCGCCGGTATTCGTACCTTATCCAGTTCGAGTCGGGATGGCCGTTCGAGTATCACGGTAGAATTTGATCTTTCGGTCAATATCGAGGATGCGGCGAACGACGTGCGTGACCGCGTATCTCGTGCGATGGGTCAATTACCTAAGGACGTGGATCCGCCCATCGTAGCAAAAGCCGATGCAGATGCGAACCCGATTTACAACATTAACGTATTCTCTTCCACGCGTAACTTGCTTTCATTGAATGAATTAGCTACACGAAATATTAAGGAGAAATTCCAAACGATTCCGGGTGTAAGTTCCGTGCAATTGTGGGGCGAGCAGAAATACGCGATGCGTTTGCACATCGATCCGGAACGCTTAGCGTCTTTCCGTTTGACAGCGCCGGATATTGTGAATGCTTTAGCCAAACAAAATATTGAATTGCCTTCCGGTAGTATCGAAGGAGCGAACACGGAATTAACCGTGAGAACTCAGGGTCGTATGACCACAGAGGATGATTTCAATAATTTGATCATCAAAGAAGAAGGTGATCGCTCGGTGAAATTTTCGGATGTGGGTAAGGCGGAACTTTCGCCAGAAAACAACAAAACCTTCTTCAAGCGGGATTTGAAGCCGATGATTTCCATCGCGGTGATTCCGCAGCCGGGTTCTAACCAAATCCAAATCGTAGATGCCATCCACAAGAAAGTAGAGCAAATTCGCTTGACTTTGCCTGCTGATGTGGAGATGAAGGAAGGTTTTGACAATACACGTTACGTGCGTAAATCGATCGAAGAGGTGGAAGAAACCATCTTTACTGCGATTTTATTAGTAACCATTATCATCTTCTTGTTCTTGCGTGACTGGAGATCGACAATCATTCCATTGACGGCCATTCCGGTCAGTTTGATTGGGGTGTTCTTCTTTATGTATTTAGCCGGGTTCTCTATTAATGTATTGACCTTATTAGGTATCGTACTTTCGATCGGTCTCGTAGTGGATGACGCGATTGTGGTTTTAGAGAATATTTACACCAAAATCGAAGAGGGTCTAAGCCCGTGGGAAGCTGCGGTAGAGGGTTCGAAAGAAATCTATTTTGCCGTTATTTCGACGACTGTTACCCTAGCAGCGGTATTCTTACCCGTGATTTTCTTGCAAGGGATTACGGGCCGTCTTTTCCGTGAATTCGGAATCGTGGTTGCCGGATCCGTGATCATTTCGGCTTTCGTATCCTTGACGTTGACACCTATGTTAAGTTCACGTTTATTGAAGGGAAGTCACACGAAACCTTGGTTCTATACGGTGACAGAGCCTTTCTTTGTGGCGTTGACGAAAGGATACGAAGATTCCTTGGCTGCCTTTATTAAGATTCGCTGGATGGCTTGGGTGATTATGTTCTCCTTGTTTGGCATTATTTACGCCCTGTTTAAATATGAGGCAATTCCATCAGAATTAGCTCCTTTAGAGGACAGAGGCGGCTTGCGTGTGAATGCGGTGGCTCCAGAAGGCGCGACTTTTGAGTATATGTTGAACTATACGGATGAGATGGCGAAGTTCTTGATGACGGATATTCCGGCGCACGAACGTTATGCCGTTTACTCGATTACCTCCCCTCCTTTTGGGAATGGCGGTTCGAATACCGGAAGTATGCGCGTGATTTTATCCGATCCGGAAGGGCGTAGAACGCAGCAGCAAATTGCGGATGAGCTTCAACCGAAGATCAAGAAATTCACGGGTGCACGTGCTACCTTGATCCAAGAGCCCACTCTTTCTACTGGACAACGAGGTGGTGGTGGTTTGCCGGTAGCATTCGTGATTCAAGCCTCGACTTTCGAGAGTTTGAAGAAGAATATTCCGTTGTTTATGGCCAAAGTGAGGGAGAGTTCGAAGTTCGAAATGGCAGACGTGAACCTGAAGTTTACCAAGCCAGAATTGCGCCTTGAGATCAACCGTGATAAAGCCCAAAACCTTGGCGTTTCCATCCAAGATGTAGCGACGACTTTGCAATTAGGCCTTTCGGGTAGACGTTTTGGTTACTTCGTCATGGACGGAAAACAATACCAAATCATCGGTCAAATCGACCGTCCGATGCGGAATGACGTATCTGATTTGAAATCCCTTTACGTAAAAAACAACCGGGGGGATTTGATTCAACTAGATAACCTCGTGAAGATCACTGAACAAAGTACACCTCCACAACTTTTCCGATACAACCGCTATGTCGCTGCAACCGTAACGGCGCAGATGGCAAAAGGGGTGACTTTAGGGGAAGCCTTAAACGAGATGGATAAGCTAGCAAAAGAGACCTTCGACGTTTCCTTCTCTACTGCATACGATGGCCAAAGTAAGGAATTCAAAGAGTCCAGCTCTTCCCTTCTTTTCGCCTTTGCCCTAGCGATTTTATTGATCTACTTGATCCTTTCTGCCCAGTTTGAAAGTTTCATCGATCCATTTATTATCTTGTTCACCGTTCCATTAGCGGTGGCAGGAGCCTTATTAACGCTTTGGGACTTCAGCCAAACGCTGAATATCTTCTCGCAGATCGGTATTATTGTACTCATCGGTCTCGTAACCAAGAATGGTATCTTAATTGTGGAGTTTGCGAATCAACGTAAAGAGTCTGGATCTGAAAAATTGAAAGCTGTTCAGGAAGCAGCGGTAGCCCGTTTCCGTCCGATTATTATGACATCGCTTTGTACGATATTAGGTATTTTACCGATCGCCCTAGCCTTAGGTTCAGGATCACAAAGTAGGGTTTCGATGGGTATCGCCGTTGTAGGTGGTATGTTATTCTCTACTACGTTGACCTTGTATATCATCCCAGCGATTTACAGTTATTTATCGAGTAACCGCAAACCAGTTCATGCCGAATAAAGAAATTTGGATGCAACGCGCCTTTGACCTAGCCCTTTTAGGCTCAGGACGCGTTGCTCCTAATCCTTTAGTAGGTTGTGTGATTGTCAAAGACGACCACATCCTAGGCGAAGGTTATCACCAAGAGTACGGTGGGCCTCATGCAGAAGTAAATGCGATACGTTCTTGCTCGGAATCGGTAGAAGGCGCGACGGCCTATGTGACTTTAGAGCCTTGCTCCCATTTTGGAAAAACACCTCCCTGCGCAGATTTACTGATTCAATCCGGCATAGCCACGGTCTACATTGCAAACCTAGATCCTAATCCGCTCGTAGCAGGAAAAGGTGTCGAGAAACTGGAAGCCGCAGGCATTACTTGCCACATCGGATTACTAGCAGAAACAGGTAAATGGATTAACCGCCACTTCTTTACTTTTCACCGCCTGAAACGTCCTTACATTACCTTCAAATATGCGGTTAGTGCCGATGGATTCATCGCTAGCCCCACAGGTTCGCCCGTTCAGCTATCGAACGAATTATCCGCGATTCGCGTACATCAAATGCGCGCTGAGCATCCAGGAATTTTAGTAGGGGTCCAAACCATCATCAATGACGAGCCTTCTCTTACCACTCGATTAGTGGCAGGGGCGAATCCGGTCCGCATCGTATTAGATCCTTCCAGCAGAATTCCTTCCACCGCTAAAATCTTAACAGATGGCGGCGAAACAATCGTCTTACGTTCATCAGCGGAAGTAGCTGCCCTACCTCTTCAATCGATACTAGTCGAAGGTGGCGCGAAAACGATGGAAATGTTGTTTGCGGATGGACTGGTGGATGAGGTTTGGAAAATCAGAAGTCCTAAAACACTGGTTGAAGGAATCCCAGAACCTAAACTGCCTGTGAAATGGCGAGCGATTGACTACCTAGGTGACGATACTTGGTTTAAAGGAATCCTAAAACCTGCCCCAGCAAGTACATATTCAACCCCAGAATAATCGCGGTTATCACCCACACAATTCCTTGCAAAAGCGCGGAATTCGCGAATTTCCCCATCTTCTGTTTATCCCCGGTAAATAATACCAGCGGAATCACAGCGAAGCTCAATTGCATCGATAAAACGACTTGCGAGAAAACCAACAGCTCTCCTATTTTTGATTCCCCATAGATCCAGGTGATAAAGAAGGCTGGAATGATGGCGATTAATCGAGTAATCAAACGTCTTAACCAAGGGGCAATGCGTAGATCGAGGAATCCCTCCATCACGATTTGTCCGGCTAAGGTTCCTGTCAACGTGGCATTTTGGCCCGATGCTAATAGGGCGACCGCAAACAAAATACTCGCTAATTGACTGCCTAATACCGGGTCTAATAACTGATACGCATCCCGGATGTCGGCCACGTGTTTCAGATTGTTCCCGTGAAAAGCGGCAGCCGCTAAAATCAATATCCCCGCATTAATGAAAAAGGCGAAACCTAAAGATATAGTGGAGTCCCAAGTTGCGTACTTAATCGCTTTCTCTTTATCCTCATCCGTATCTTTTATGGCACGCGTTTGGACTATACTCGAATGGAGATATAAATTATGTGGCATCACCGTTGCACCTAGAATACCGATGGCCACATAGAGTTGACTTGTATTCATCACCACCGAAGTCTGTGGAACTAGCCCACCCAAAATCCCTGAAATGGAGGGTTGAGAGATGAAGAGCTCGTAGGCAAAACAACAAACGATGACAATCAAAAGGGATAAGACGATGGATTCGATGACTTTGAATCCTTTGTTTTGGAAATATAATATCAGGAAAACATCTAAAATCGTGATGACGATACCTGCTAAAATGGGAATCCCAAACAACAATTGAAGCGCTAAGGCCGACCCAATCACCTCCGCTAAATCACAGGCCGCGATCGCTAGCTCACAAACCAACCAAAGAAAAATGGCTACCGGTTTCGAAAACGCATCTCCACAGGCCTGCGCTAAATCACGTCCCGAGGCAACGCCTAATTTCAAGGCTAAATGCTGCAAGACGATCGCAAAAATGCTAGAAACAAGGATAACTGACAATAATGTGTAGCCGAAGGAGGCTCCACCTGCTAAATCAGTCGCCCAGTTGCCTGGATCCATATAACCTACTGCTACTAAAAACCCCGGCCCCATAAAAGCACGTAAATTCTGCCAAAAACCTTTCCCCGCTGGTACGGGAATCGTACCAAACACTTCGGATAAGGATTTCATCTTAGGACTAGAACGCCACGGACTCGACATAATTCAGAATTTTATCAAATTTAAAAATAATTTTTAGATTAACCTAAAAAATAAATTTACTACCTTTACTCTATGGCCATTTCATTCACCGAAGAAAACTACTTAAAAGTCATTCACCGCCTCTCAGAGGCTACTTCGGATGACATTTCTACGAACGCGGTAGCGGAATTGATGCAGACAAAAGCGGCATCGGTAACGGATATGTTGCGTAAACTAGCCGAAAAAGGCTGGGTGAATTACCAAAAATACCAAGGTGTACGTTTAAGTGCGGAGGGCGAGAAAATTGCGTTATCGATTGTGCGCAAGCACCGACTTTGGGAAGTATTCTTAGTGGACAAAATGGGATTTAACTGGGACGAGGTGCACGAAATAGCTGAACAGCTCGAGCACATTGAATCGGACCAATTAGTCAATAAATTAGACGAATACCTAGGCTTCCCTAAAACGGATCCTCACGGCGATCCCATCCCGAACAAGGAGGGAATTCTACCCGAACTAGCCTATTCTCATCTCTCCGACATTAAGGCAGCAAAAACCTGTAAATTGATGGGGGTGGCACAGGATTCGGCGGTCTTCTTGCAACTGCTGACGAAATTGAATTTGAGTTTAGGGGCAAAACTAGACATTCAGGAGATCAACGAATTCGATCGATCGATCTTCGTTTCCATCAACGACGCTGCGCCCATCTTCATCAGTCATGAAGTGGCGAAAAACATTCTCGTTAAAATCTAACTTAATAAATCAAGTACCTCGTCTTCGCTCAAAGCGCGTAGGATACTCTCGTCAGATGTGACTAACTCTGAGGCTAAATCCTTTTTGCGTTGCTGCAAGGCAAGGATCTTCTCTTCCACCGTTTCTTTCGAGATGAACTTGTAGGTAAATACGGTTTTCTTTTGGCCGATTCGATGCGCACGGTCAATCGCCTGAGCCTCTGCAGCTGGATTCCACCACGGATCTAATAGGAATACGTAATCCGCCGCGGTCAGGTTTAGACCTACCCCACCCGCTTTTAGGGATATCAGGAAAACGGATTGGCCATCATCCTTTTGGAAACTTTCGACTTGACCCTTCCGGTCTACTGTACTACCATCGAGGTAGGCATACGGAATTCCACGCTCTTCTAACGCGGCCTTAATTAAGTTCAAATGCTGAACAAATTGACTAAAGATTAACACTTTGTGGTGCTGCTCTAAAACCGTTTCTAGTTTTTCTAATACGGCCTCCATCTTACCTGAATCTCCCGCATAACCTTCCTCGCAAAGCGATGGGTGGTTCGCAAGCTGACGTAATTTTGTCAAACCCTGTAACACAGAGAAGCGCGATTTCTGCAAGCCTTCGTCCTTGATTTGCTTCAACAACACGTCACGATAGAACGATTTCGTTTTGTCGTACAAACGCTCTTGTTCCTCGGTCATCGAGCAATAGGTCACCGATTCCATTTTTTCTGGTAAATCAGCCGCTACTTGACGCTTCTCACGACGCAATAAATACGGCTTAATTAAGAAATAAAGACGTTTTTTCTTCTCCATATCCGCCTTCTTCTCAATAGGCAATTGGAAATGGTCTTTGAAATAACGTTGAGTACCGAGTAGACCACTGTTCACGAAATTCATTTGGGACCAAAGATCCATCGTCGAATTCTCCAGCGGAGTTCCCGTCATCACGAGACGGAATTTCGCGTTTAATTTTTGTACGGCTTTGGTAATATTCGCTAACGGATTCTTAATCGCCTGTGACTCATCTAAAATCACATACGAGAAGGCCTGCTTTTCGAACCATTCGATGTCCGAGCGGACCATCCCGAACGAGCATAGAATCAAATCAACTTTCCCGATTTGCGCCTGCAATTTCTCTCTTTGAGGTCCGCTGTACACTAAAACGCGTAACTGCGGAGTAAATTTCTTCGCCTCCATCTCCCAGTTATATAACAAGGAAGTAGGCATCACGAGCAAAGTAGGCAAGGTCTCGCCTTGTTCTTTCAAACTCTGCAATAAACAAAGCGTTTGAACAGTCTTACCAAGACCCATATCATCAGCTAAACATGCCCCTAATCCAGCCGCCTGACGCGTACGCATCCAACGGTAGCCTTCTAATTGATACGGACGCAAGGTACCTTTGAAGTTCTTCGGTACGGGATATTCTTTCGCTTCTAGTGCTAAATCGTTCACCGTTTTAGCGCGTAGAGCGGTTTTCACTAAATCTTGGTTCTCCCATTCCTGCACTAATTGGTAATGCTGGCGACGCAAGAACACGCCTTCTTCGCCGGGACGCGTCTCAGAGAAGTAGAAAAGATCTTGGTAATCGTGGAACCAGTTGTCCGGAATCATCGCGATGGAACCGTCCGGCAAATGGAATTCTTTCTTCTTTTGTAAGATCAATTGGCGAATTTTCAAGAAAGGAATTTGGAACTCCCCAAATGAAATAACGGCCTGAATATCAAACCAATCTAGTTTTTCACCAATACGAATCTTGATTTCTGGTTTTCCTAAGAAATAGCGTGGTGCTTGGCCATCGCCTTTGAACTGTACAACAAAGCCCGCTTGATCTAGCGCTTCTTTGTTCGCTGTTAACCACTGAACCGCATCCCCGCGTTGCATGAAGGCGCGGCCATCGTTTTCCATCTTCAACCCTAAGGTCTTCAGTTGTTGGAAGGCACGCTTTTCCTTGACGTGGGAACGCATAATTTTTTGGAAAGCATAACTATCCCCTTTCTTTTCGAAAAGGACATTTGCCTCTGACGATAAGCCGTCCCAAGGGAAGCGGTTATTGCCGTATTGGAAAGATAGCACAAAGTTCCAGCGATCCGCTGCCTCCAGGGCCGCCTTCTTTTTTAAAGTCTCTTCTTCCTCTAATTTAGGAGCCGTAGGGCCATAAGAAAGTAAGAATTGAACGGGCTTTTCGGTATTAGTGATCTCGAATCCTTTCGGATGAACAGGATAACGAGCCACCATCGCCTTCACGAATTTGCGGAAGTAATCCTCCTCCATATTCTTCGGAATCGCGACAAACTTCTTGTTCAAAAATGGGCGCAATTTCTTACCCTCCAGCTCTGGATTGAAGTGGTATAGTTTTTGGTTCATCAGCATCCAAGCCGGTTCGTCGCATAATACAACTGCGTCTTTGTACTGGAACTCTAATTTATTGCCTAGGTATTTTAAGGTAGGAAAATAGTGGGTGTTCTCCTCGTTGCGCATAAAGTGGAACAAGACGTCCACGGCCTCCGCTTCTATTTGCACGGATTGACGCATCGGATTTCCATCATTTCCCATGATGAAAAGCGTTTTATCCGGACAAATTAAACCAAAAATTTGGCCTCTTTTCTTCTCAATCACGGACATCACTGCCTCTTGAATCTCTTTCTCACCTTTTTCCGCATCCCAGGTCTTTAAAAAGAATTCCTCCATCGTCTTGCGCTTAGACGAGTTGAACTTTTCAAAAACCGCCACCGGTTTCATGCTCTCAATCAAACCCACCGCTGTGCGATCGCGATCGTCTAGAGCGTGTTCAAATTCGTGGAAATTTCGGGAAGTAAGCGTTTGGTACTCCCAAGTCAATTGCCCCTTCTCATTTAATTGCACCACAAAGACGTCGAATAAATATCCGAGGCATTCGTGAGACAACAAAGAATAAACAACCTGGAAAGGTTTGTTAGGGGAGATTTTCATTTTAAAAACACCCGATTTCTCGGATTACAAGAGTCAAACCTTTAAAATTAAGGTTTTTTTCTCAATTGCAAGCAAGCCCAGTTGTTTTTTGATGCTT
>JAURHT010000023.1 GCA_030833145.1 Aquirufa sp. | reverse complement strand
CGATTTTATTAGAAGTTTCTGTAGGTCTTGGTCTTGCAGGTATTGGTGCTGGTTTAGCTGCTTTAGGAGCTGGAATGGGTATCGGTCGTATCGGTGGTTCTGCTATGGAAGCTATCGCTCGCCAACCAGAAGCGTCTGGAAAAATTCAAGGTGCGATGTTGATCGTTGCTGCCTTCGTTGAGGCGGTTGCGTTATTCGCTGCTGTAATTTGTTTATTGGTAACTTTGAAATAAGAGACCAATCAGAATCTCCAAAGGGTTAGCCTTTGAACCGATTCTACCCCATTTAAAACGCAATTTGGTTTACATTAGGTGCCAAATTGCGTTTTTTGACACGATTTACAAAAAATGAACATACTATGGAGTTAATCACCCCAGACTTTGGACTTATCTTCTGGCAACTAATTGTCTTTGGAATCTTATTCTTCCTTTTAGCCAAATTTGCTTGGAAACCGATCATTCAATCGTTAGCTGAGCGCGAGCAATCAATCGACGAGGCTATCAAATTATCTGAAACAACACGCGCTGAAATGGCCGAGTTAAAAGCAGGTAATGAGCAATTAATCGCTTCAGCACGTGCTGAACGTGATGCATTGATCAAGCAAGCGAAAGAAGCATCCGATGCGATGATCTCTCAAGCTAAATTAGATGCACAAACAGCCGCTAACCAAGAAATCGAAAAAGCTCGCGTGGCTTTCGAACAAGAGAAAGCAAGTGCAGTAGCAGCGATCCGTAAGGAAGCGGCTTCTCTTTCGTTAGACTTAGCTGAGAAAGTGTTAAAAAGCCAATTAAAAGACAAAGCAGCTCAGGAAAAATTAGTGACTGAGTGGATGGCTGACGTTAAATTATCTTAATCGCATAGACCATGTCAGAATTAATTGTAGCTCACCGTTACGCTAAATCCCTGCTAGACTTCGCGATCGAAAAGAACGCGGTAGAGGCAGTAGCTAAGGACATGATCGATTTCGCAGAAACCTGCGAAGACAGTCACGAATTAGTGTTAGCGCTGAAGAGCCCAATCATTAAGCATTATACGAAATTAGCGATCCTTGCGAAGCTATTTAAGGATAAGTTCAATCCAGTTACCTATGGTATCTTCGTGATCATCACGAACAAAAACCGCGAGAAGATTCTTCCTGCTGTAGCAAAAGAATTCATCTCGATGTACACGGATTACAAAGGAATCCAAAAAGCAACGGTAACTACTGCATCTACTTTAACAGCAGAACAAAAAGCAACGGTAGCTAAAATCGTAAAAGACTACACAGGTAAAGAAGTAGAATTGATCGAACAAATTGATGAAAGCCTGATTGGTGGATTCATTTTGAAAGTAGGTGACCAACAGATCGATGATTCGATCAAGCGGAAGCTGAACGATTTAAAAGTTTCTTTAGCATCTTAATGGAAAGGCCTTGGAAACAAGGCCTTTTTTTATCACCTAAAAAGCCGTGCGGCATTTCCCCATGAAAAAATTTGCATTATTTACTGGTTCACTGATTGCGGGGTTATCAGTTGCTTTAGGTGCCTTTGGAGCACATGCGTGGAAGGACTATTTGCGCGAGATTAATCGCCTAGAGACCTTTGAGACAGCAGCGCGCTACCAAATGTACGGGGGAATTACGTTGTTGATCTTAGGGGTTTGGCAAATGAATTTCAGCAATAAGCACTTGAAGACAGCGGCCTATTTTCATTTTGCTGGCTGCCTTATCTTTCCGGGCTCTTTGTATTTGATCTGCTTGACTAATCTAGGGATATTCGGAGCAGTGGCCCCTATTGGAGGATTGTGCTTCCTCATGGGATATGGACTCATGATGTGGTCCATTTTTAAGAAGTAATTAGTGACGCATTACTAATTCAAGGCTTAACCAAACGATCTCTCCCATCGTTTGGCATTTCAAAAAGCGGTCATCTTCATAATGCTTCGCTAATTCTGTTTTCAATTGTTCCACGTTTTCAGGCGGCGCAATCTCATCCTTTGCCATCACGTTCATTAAATCATACACACGCTGACTCTCTGACTTCAATCGAGAGGAAATCATCGAGCGCTCTTCAATCTGGTATTGCCAAACCGATTCCGGCGTCATATACTTCATCCCGAGCTCAATCAAGGCATTGTTTTGCTTGAAATACTGCGGAAGGTATACCGTTTTCTTGCCTTCGTAACATTGCTGATCAAAGTCAATGGGACGAATCCGGTAATAAATCTCCTCAAAATCGGGCGTCGTAATAATCACAAAATTCGCACTGTGCATATCGCCCAAAAGTTGTACGAGACAACGCTCGTTGAACTTCACAAACTCTTTGGCCAAACGAATAGGCGACTCTAAATCCGTCTCCAAATCCTGCTTTAAAAAGGCATCTCCTGGCACACCTGCTATGTGTTCTTCTACAAGTGTATTCTCGTGAGTGACGTAATTAATCCGGTTTGGCGATAAAATATGCTCTAATTCTAGGCCATACACCCGAGAGGCATCCGCTATTTTAATGTAGAAATAATCAAAGTTATCATTCACCCGGTTCACAATCCTAATCCGGAATGGGTGTGTATTACCGTAAGTGCAATAATCTACGCGATCAATCACTAAGTGCTTGATAACCTCCTCATTCCCATCCGTTTTTAAATCCGCATAGATCTGCTTTAGCGCCTCATACACCTCTTCTTGATCTCCTGGTGAATAAAAGACGGTCTCCCAAAGCGTATCCACCTCGTTCTTATCATACAGCACGATCGCATTATCATAGCGCAACAAATCCGCATAACTGATATTCATCGCGTGCTCCCGATTGTATTTATGCAAATACCGCCGCAGCTGCTGATTAATCCGATACAGATTTTTCTTCTTCGAGATGAGCGCCATTATTCTGTGTAGTCTAGGGATTTACCGAACGTTTCTTTCAACTGAATAACAGAGTAGATGGCCAAAGTAAAGCACAAAACCCCCACATAAGCGGCAGCATGAATTAAGCCCACTGATGGAATCAAAAACTTAAAGAGCAAAGAAATAGGAATCAAGGCTCCACGAACAAAATTAGGAACCGTCGTCGTCACGGTCATCCGCACATTCGTCCCAAACTGCTCAGACGAATAGGTCAAGAAAACCGCCCAATAGCCCCCAAAGAAGCCTAAGAGCGTAATCATCACATAGGCATGCGTCGTAGTAATGTTCGACATCCCAAATAGGTAATACACGCAAATACCCACAGCGATAAATAAATACGTTAAAACCGCCTTTCCTCGGCTTTTCAGCCACTGACTCAGGGCTCCCGAGGCAAAGTCTCCCAATGCAAGGCCTAGATAACAAAACATAATAGCATCGCCTCCGCTAATCTTTCCGTCGATACCGATGAGTTTGGAGATTTCTGGCGCCGAGAAAACGAGAATGCCTATGATGTACCAAATGGGCAAACCCATCAAAATGCAATACAGGTATTTTTTGAATGTAGCACCATTCGAAAATAACTGAAAGAAATTACCCCGTTCCACTTTGTCATCCATCTCCGTATACATCGAAGATTCAAAGGTGCCTAAACGCAATAACAGAAGGGCTAATCCCATTCCACCACCAATAAAATAACACGATCTCCACCACTCAGGATCCGGACTCAAGCCGGCAATAATGGGCGCAAAAACGGCTCCAGCAGCGCCCACACCGGCAATAATTAAGGTACCAATGCCTCGCTTCGATGGAGGTAAAGTTTCGTTCACCAAGGTAATCCCGGCACCTAATTCCCCCGCTAAACCTATCCCAGCAATGAAACGTAAAATGGCGTAGGTATTCAAATCGGTTACTAATCCATTCAAGGCGTTAGCGGCCGAGTAGAGTAAGATGGAACCGAACAAAACCGATTTACGTCCTTTCTTATCGCCATAAATGCCCCACAAAATTCCACCCAGTAACATTCCGCCCATCTGCACATTCATGAGGTTCAAACCCTGATTCAACAAGTCATCACCCTTCAGGCCTAGGCTCATCAAGCTAGGATTTCTCACGACAGAAAATAAAATAAGGTCATACACATCTACGAAGTAGCCTAGGGCGGCGACGGCGATGAGCATTTTGGCTTTGGCAGAAATAGTTTCGTTTTCCATACTAGCGTGAAAGCATATCAGACCGGTGAGAGTCTAACTTTAAAAAGATAAATAGTAAAATAGTGAAGGACAAAAAAGAGGACACGCCGTAAATAAAGAAAGGCAATGGTATTCCCATAATGGGCATCAAACCAATCGTCATCCCTATATTTACTAAAAAGTGAAAAAACAGAATTCCTACTAATCCGAATCCATAAGCCCGGGCAAATCGCGAGCGCTGCAAGTCCGCTAAATACATCAATCGCCACAAAAATCCCAGGAAGAATATAATCATCAACATCACCCCCACAAAACCATGTTCTTCCCCTATCGTGCAGAAAACCATATCCGTGCTTTGCTCCGGTACGAAATCGAATTTCGTCTGCGTACCTCCTAAAAATCCTTTGCCCCAAAAGCCCCCCGAACCAATCGCAATCTTCGATTGCGTCACCTGATAACCCAAACCTCGAGGATCAAAACCCGGGTCAATCAAGACGCGAATTCGATTTCTCTGGTGCTCTTTCAACACATTATTCACCACCCAATCCACTAATAAGGCAAGCGTCATAATCCCGGCAATGGCACCAGAAAGACGCAAATAGGTCTTGGGGTCGCGTTGCATATAGATAGGCATAAATAAGACTAATAATCCCGCTAAGATCACTAAAACGACTAATATGATCCACGCCTGCACTAATAAAGCAGAAACGAACAAGACAATGCCACCAATAAATAAGGCTGGATAAGCTCCCGGCAATCCTTCCCGGTATAACAAAATCATAAACGAGGCGAACACCAAGGCGGAACCTGTCTCATTGGAACCGATGATCAATAACATCGGAATACCGATAATGAGCGCCGCTTTCCATTGAAAGGGAAATTTCGTCAAGTTGACCAAGGGATCATTCAGGTATTTGGCAAGTAAAAGTGCCGTGGCTGTTTTCGCAAACTCCGCCGGCTGGATGGTCACAGAACCAAATTTAAACCAGGAATGAGATCCGTTGATTGTTACTCCTAAAAAGGGCACTGCGATTAATAAAAGCAATAAACCGAGGTAAATAAAGAGGGCGAAGGATTCAAAAAAACGAAAATCAATCACTAAAATACAGACAATCAACACGAAGCTCGTCCCGATCCAAACGAGTTGCTTGCCTGCATTGGAATTATAAAAAGCGGGATCAGAAAAAGCCAAAGGCGCGTCTGGGCTATAGACAGCCGAATAAATATTCAACCAGCCTAAGCCCACGAACAAAACGTAGAATCCCACAATGATCCAGTCAATTCGGCCTTGTATGTGATTCGAATCTGTCATTTTTTCGTAGAATCTGGGGCTGCCTTTTTGCGTACCACACTGTAGGCGTTAGGCAGGTAATTCATATTCATAAACTTGGTTTCCACAGCCTTGCGGTCTACCTTTCGCTTTAAGTATTTTTCGACCACTAAAGAGGCAATCGGTGCCGCAGCTGACCCCCCAAAACCGGCGTTCTCCACAAAAACCGCAATCGCTATCTTCGGATTATCCCGTGGGGCGAAGGCGATGAAGATGGAGTGATCTTTGCCTTTTTGGTTTTGGGACGTACCCGTCTTACCCACCATCTTAATATCCGGAATACGGCCATCCGCTTCTACCGTTCCGTGCGTCACCGCATCTTCCATTCCGTCGATGACAACATTGAAATATTTAGACTCCACCCCTACTTTCACCGGCGTCTTGTAGAAAGGGTCAATTGATTTCTGAAGACCCACACCTTTCACCACGTGAGGTGGAATGTACCAACCCCGATTAGCAATAATCGCGGCTAAATTCGCCATTTTCAACGGACTCACCACAATTTCGCCCTCCCCTATACTAATCGAGTAGATGTTCGAGAACTTCCACATTTTTTCGCCTTTGTACACGGAATTATAATAGTCCACATTAGGCAAAATACCCTTCTTCTCATTTCCTAAATCGACCCCTAGTTTACGTCCAAAGCCGAAATTAGCCACCAAATCTGCCCAACGCTGCAAACCTTTTGCGGAGCGTTCATAGGTGTCTCCGGTTGTATTATCGTAAATCATCTTACGGAATGCGTGGTAGAAATACGGATTACAGGAAACGCGAATAGCCCCACGCAAATCCACCGGTCCGTGGCCGTGGCATTTCACTGGTGCACCAGCATGTGAGAATACCGTTCCTGGCCCTATAAATCCTAATTGCTGTCCCACTAGGGCTTGTACGAGTTTAAAGGTAGAACCCGGGCGATAATAAGCTGATGGAGGACGATTCAGCAAGGGCTTCATTGGATCTAAAGCAAGCTGCTGGTAGTATTTGGAAAAATTATTCCCCGTTAATTGACTGGCATCGTAAGAAGGGGCAGAAACCATCGCCAAAATTTCCCCTGTCGAAGGCTCAATCGCCACTAAACTACCCACCTTGTGCTGCATCAAACTATCCGCATATTCTTGAATCGCGAGATCGATGGAAGTATACAAGTTATTACCTGAAACCGGATTTATATTCAACGAACCATTCTTATAATCCCCTTTTTCCACCCCATTGCTGTTCACCATGCGGTATTTTACGCCGCGTTGACCTCGTAATGTTTCTTCATAAAAGGACTCAATGCCGGAGATTCCCACATAGTCGCCTTGGCGGTAATAGTCATCCTTCTGATCTTCTAAAGCATTCGGGCTAATTTCAGCCACGTAACCTAAGGCATTCGAAAACGAGTGAGATTGGTAGGTGCGGAAGGCATTGGTTTCAAAAAAGAAGCCTGGAAAATCCACCATCGCATCTTGTACGCTGGCAAAATCCTCTTTGGATAAATGCTTCAAAAACAGACTCGGTTTCACCCGGGAATAGGCACGAGCGCGCTGTGTCGTTTTGATAAAATACTCTTTTGTGACGCGAAAAACGCGGCAAAAATGATTCGTATCCTTCACCACCGCTTTGCGGGGAATCAGGTACAAATCGTAGACCGGCGTGTTATAGACAATTAATTTTCCGTAACGGTCATAGACTTCACCCCGAAAAGGGATCTGGATAATCTTGCGAATCGCGTTATTATCTGCGGCTTTTTCATAGGTATCATCGATCACCTGTAGGAAAAATAATTTCCCTATGAACAGGAGCCCCACGATGCCGAAGAACAAGAAGATGAGATTTCGCCGCTGACTAAACAAATGAATTAGATTTTAATGACAAAAATAACGAATTTCCTGCGCTTCTGCGAACGCTATTTCGGAAGACTTTTGATGAGTGCCAAAAGCGCAAAGGCAATCGATCCTAGCGAGAAAATGATCGTAAACCAGGGCTTGTCTGTAAAAAAATAGGCATCTAAATAGCGCCCCGCAAAAACGCCTGCTAGGATGGTAACAAGCATCTGAAAAGCGGCGCCCAAGAATTTTTGGTAAGAATTCATATTCACCTAAAATTATCCAATTTTCGGGAAGATAAATCGTAAATTTGAAAATTGTTCTTTTGAACCTTATGCACCGGAGTCTCGTCATTCTTTTTCTAGCCCTCAGCACTTGGTCTTGTTCACAGTATAGCAACAAGCCCATGGCCGTTGCATTTCACAATGTGAATGCGAAATACAATGCGATTTGGCAGGCTTCTAGATTAGACAAAGAACTGCAGAAAAAATACTTTGCGGAACGTAAAGAGAGCTATAACTCCGTTTTACCCATCGTTCTTCCGCGCGATTCTAGCTTCAAACAAGGGAACGAAAAGGACATCAAGGAATTGATTCGCAAAGCTTCTTTGGTGATCGATCGGCACCAAAATTCCCATTACATCATCGATGCTTATTTGTTAATCGCACGAGGTCGTTTATACCAAAATGACCTAAAAAATGCCATCGAAACCTATAAATACGTTAATTCATTAGACATCAGACCTGAGGCATTGGTCGCCTTGTACGAGATCTATCTGCAACAACAGGAATTTAGTTCAGCTGAAAAAATAGAAGAATTTCTGAGCGAAAACCCCTTGAATACTAACGAGAAAAAACAGTTTCTCCTCTTAAAAGCCTACTCCTTTCAGCTCCTAAACGAACCCATCAAAGCCGCCGCTGTCTTGCAAGAGGCTCAGCGCTTCTTGAAAAAGGGCGAAGAGAAAGCGCGCGTCTTCTTTATTATGGCGCAGCTATTGAGCGAAAATAATCAGCCTGCTTTAGCATTGGAAAATTACCGAGGCGTATTAAACAACAAACCGAGTTACGATTTACAATTACAGGCAAATCTGGCTATCAACCAACAAGTGGGCAATTTAGCGGCTTTGCTCAACATGCTAAAGGACCCAAAGAATGAGGATAGTAAATCCCTTATTTACGTCAAAATTGGTCAATACTATTATGCGAAGAAAGACTTCAAAAAAGCCAAGGAGAATTGGGAAAAGGGCGGTGAAAACAATCCAAATAAGGGTGAATTATTCTATCAATTAGGAGGCTTATTTGCCAAACAAATGAAGGATTATGACCTGGCAGCGCACTATTACGATAGCGCCGCCACCTATCTGTCTGCGAATCATCCCGATTACGCAAAGGCCCAAAAACTCAAAAAGTCCTGGGGAACCTACAGCACCTTTGCGAAACAAATTAGCCTGCAAGATTCCTTGCTCCGCTTAGCAATCCTAAGTCCAGAAGCCTTGCATGAGTTATTTTTAAAACAGCAAAAGGACACCGTTAAAACCGTAGTGCAGAAAACAGCTGTACCCATTTTTACCCGACGTCCCTTTAACGCAGATCAACAAAACTTCTATTTCAATAATGAGCAAGCCCGCATTCAGGGGGCGATTGAATTTAGTAACCGTTGGGGGAATCGCACATTGGAAGATTTTTGGAATCGAAAAAACAAAAACGCCACGATGACGCAAGCTGTTGCGAGCAATGTACCCGTTGAAAAAACGGTCCGCACAGAATCAGTGCTAGAAGAGAACTGGCTAAAAGCCATTCCTTCGACGCCCGCAGCTAAGTTAAAAGCCGCAAAAACGATTGAAGAATCCTTGTTCAAGCTAGGCAAATTAGCCCGCTTGGAATTAGGCGAAAATGAATTAGCGAACACGACTCTGAAACGTTTATTAACGGAATATCCGAGCACGGCCTACGAAGCAGAAGCCTTATATGTACTTTATTTAAGTAATGATGGCGCAGCGAAAGCTGGCTTCCGCTCCCAATTATTTGAACGCTATCCTGGTAGCTATTTTAAGACAATGATTCTCAAATTAGAGAATGGCACCTTGTCTGAAAACAAAGAAATTTTAGCACAAAAGAAATATGAGGCGGCCTTTGAACGTTTTAAAGCCGGACAATTCACCGAAAGTTATGAAGCCTGTTTATTCGCACAACAAAACTACCCGGGTAGCAAATTGGAAGATAAAATCGTATTTTTAATGGCGCTTTCAAAAGCAGGATTACACGAGACGACAGAAGCGAAACGAATGTTTGAAGATTTTGTCCAATTATTCCCCGCAAGTCCGCTTGTAAAAGAGGCTTCTGAAATGCTAAAGCTGATTAACAAATGATAGAACCTATAAAGGAATCTAAATTGAATAAAATTACCTTAGCCTACAAAATCTTTGGAGGTACTCTCCTATTTGCTATCCTGTTTATTACGGCGGTGAACTATAATTTCTTGTGGCTTTTTGGGGGAATGCCCAGCCTACAGGAATTAGAAAACCCGAAGAGCCAAGAAGCCTCTCTTTTGATCTCAGAAGATGGGGAGGAAATAGGTAAATACTTCAGAGAAAACCGCAACCCGGTTGAATTCGAGGAACTATCTCCCATCTTGGTAAATACCTTGATGGCGACGGAAGATGCACGTTTCATTAGCCACTCTGGTATCGACGTCCGCTCGATGGCGCGGGTTTTGTTCTCCTTTGGGACGTCCGGCGGTGGTAGTACGATCTCCCAGCAATTAGCAAAGAACCTATTCCATACGCGTTCGTTAGAATACGGGGAAGACGATCCCATTTATATGGGTTTGTTGATGAAAGTAGGAGGTTTGAAGACAGCGATTGCCAAAATCAAAGAATGGATTCTTGCCATCAAATTAGAACGTCGCTATACGAAGCAAGAGATTTTGGCGATGTATTTAAACGAAGTCAGCTTTGGTAATAATGCTTATGGAATTCAAGTCGCTTGTCGGACTTATTTCCAAAAAAATGTACAAACAGTTACCTATCCGGAAGCGGCAACCTTGATCGGATTATTACAAAACCCATCTCTTTACGATCCGCGGATTCGCCCAGAACGCACGTTAGCACGTCGAAATACGGTTCTAGGTCAATTAGCGAAATACGAATACCTGACAGAAGAGGATGCTGAAAAGATGCAGGCTGATCCTTTGAATTTGAAGTACAAAGTAGAGAACCAAAACACAGGTGCGGCACCGTATTTGCGCGAATCCATCCGTAAGGAGATTTTAGGCATACTAGCTGAGATCAACAAAGACCGCCCAGAGGACCAGCAATTAAATTTGTATACCAGCGGCTTGCGCATTCATACGACCATCGATTCGCGTATGCAGAAATACGCGCAGGATGCCGTCCAAGAGCATATGAAGGCGCAGCAAATTGCGTTCAACCAGCATTGGGCCGGCAGAAATCCGTGGGTAAATGAAAAGATGCAAGAGATTAAGGGCTTCATTTCTACGGCGATGAAACGCACGCAACGCTACCGCGATTTGATGGAGGCCTATAATAATGATGAAATGCGGGTTTGGGAGGAATTGAATCGCCCCATCAAAATGACCGTTTTCTCTTACCACGGGGATATCGACACGACCTTGAGCCCTTTGGACTCGATGCGCTACTATAAACGTATTCTGAACGTGGGTATGATGTCAATGGACCCTACGAATGGCCACGTGAAGGCCTGGATAGGTGGCATTAATTACAAATACTTTAAGTATGATCATATCGCCCAAAGTAAGCGCCAGCCAGGCTCTACCTTCAAACCATTCGTTTATGGGGCGGCCATTGAAAACGAGATCGCGACACCTTGCGATAAATATGTAGATGAGCCGGTGACTTTTGGCACAGAGGATGGATTAACAAACGATACGTGGACTCCCCAAAACTCCGACGGTAAATACAGTTACGAAAGTTTAACCCTTCGCCGCGCGATGGGTCGCTCCATCAACACGATTTCGGCTAAACTAATGAAAGCCTTAGGCGCCAGCAAAATCGCGGACTTTGCCCACAAAGCAGGGATTACGAGCTCCCTTTATGAAGGGCCATCTCTGTGTCTAGGAACCTCCGAAGTATCTGTATTCGAACAAGTTTCTGCCTACAGCACCTTCGCTAATGGCGGCGAAAAAATCGATCCCATTATCATCTTAAAGATTACTGATAAAAATGGCGTCGTATTACGCGAGTTCTCACCTACCGCTAAAGCTGTTATGAAGCCTGAAACGGCTTATTTGATGACCTTTATGTTGCAAGGCGCAGTACGCGAACCAGGTGGAACAGCGGAAGGACTGAATCGCAGCTTTATCACTGCAGGAAATGAAATAGGTGCTAAAACGGGCACCACGTCGAACTTCTCGGACGGTTGGTTCATGGGTGTCACCCAAAAATTAGTCACCGGTGTTTGGGTAGGTGGAGATGACCGAAGCATTCACTTTAGAAATATCCAACTAGGTCAGGGTGCTAAAATGGCAATGCCTGCCTTTACGAAATTTATGGAAAAAGTCTACGGAGATCGTTCCCTGGCTTTAGACGGCTACCAAAAAATGCCTTTTATCAAACCTGAAAATATCGCCTTTGACTTTAGTTGTATGGGAGGAATTGGAGGAGATTCCACCCTGACTAGTTCAACCGCAACCGCCTTACCTGAATGAGAATTGTAGCTATCATTTTTATTGCCTTATTGACTTTTGCTTGTAGTTCTAAAAAAACAGGAGAAGAGTTAGCTAAAGAAAACTGTAGTTCTTGCCATAAGTTTCCAGATCCGAGCCTTTTGGACAAAAAAACCTGGAACGACAAAGTCCTACTGGATATGTCCTACCGCATGGGTATGCGCAATAAATTCGAATTAGCTGCCCAAATTCCAGAGGAACAATTCCAAACTGCTGTAGCGATGAAAATCTATCCGGATACGCCGGCCATGAGTATGGAAGACTGGCAGGCAATCGTCGATTATTATGTGACGAATGCTCCAGAAAATCCGCTTCCACAAAAAGCAAAAAGTCATATCTCCACCTCAACGCTTCATTTTAAACAAGAAGACTTCATTTCTCCTACCTATCTGTCAGGCAGAATCACCTCCGTTAAAATACACCCCACTAAAGCGGAAGCTTGGTTAGGGCTGAATACAAACGAAACCCTTATTTTAGATAGTCAACTTCACGTTAATGCTACCCTGAGAACGCCTAGTCCTAACGTCCATACGGCCTTTCTACAAAATACCCATTACCTGTTAAGCATAGGAAAAATACTTCCTAACGATGAAAAAATCGGCGCCTTGTACGAAGTTCAGCCTAAAAATAAACTAGTCAAATTAGTGGATGGCTTGAAGCGTCCCGTTGATATGCAAGTAGCTGACTTTAATGGCGATGGGACGATGGATTATTTGATCTGTGAATACGGGTACCAAGCGGGGCAATTGGTTTGGGTAGATGGGAAAAGCAAAGAGAGGCACGTATTAAAGTCGCAACCTGGATCCAGAAATGTGATTATAAAGGATTATTCGAAGGACGGAAAGCCTGATATTTTAGTGTTGATGGCAGAGGCAAATGAAGGCGTATCGCTCTTTATAAACAAAGGCAATGGACTGTTTGTGGAGAAACCTTTGCTACAATTTGACGCCGTTTGGGGAAGTAGCTATATGGAGGTCGCTGACTTAAACAAGGATGGATTCGATGATATCATTATTTCCAATGGCGATAATGCGGACAATTCCATCATAAAGAAGGCCTACCACGGCATTCACGTCTTTTTAAATGACCAGAAGAACAATTTCAAAGAAGGCTATTTCTACCCAGCCTATGGTGCCACAAAAACACTCGCGAGAGATTTTGATGCGGATGGGGATATTGATTTAGCGATGATTGCCTTCTTTTCTGAAAATGACAAGGGCCAAAATGAATCATTCTTATACTTCCAAAACCAAGGAAAGCTACAATTTCAAGTGAGTAACTTAAACCTTCCAGATGATGCTCGGTACATGTCAATGGATGCAGGGGATTTCGACAAAGATGGCGATATCGATCTTTTATTAGGGAATTTTCAGTTTGGAAAACCAAAGCCAGGCGTTAAACTAACACCTGGCCTTCAGATTAGACTTTTACGAAATACGATTCGTTAATTCAGTTTTGCTCCCTTCGGGATGAACGCTTGCGCGCTGGCGCTTTGGCTTAAATAAGAAGAGCCATAGTTCCAATCCATCTTTTGTTTGTGACCGTTCAAAGTATAATTAAACGACGCACCAAGCTTTACTGCAGCTTTTACAAAAGAACCCGTAGGTTTAAATACTTTCATAGGCCCTCTATTCTGCAAAGCTATAAACGCTAGTTCAGAACCTACTTGAATACCCACTAAGGATTTCGCATCTGCCGGAACCATCATTCCTGAATTCTGCGCATACGTGAAACCTTTCCCATTGCCTAATAACACCCCACCATTCGAAGCATCATAGCGGCCCATTGCCACTTCATTGGCGTAATTATTACCTACATAGAGAATATCTAAATAACCGTCCGCATTAATATCCAAAATCTGCATTCCGTTCATGGCTGACACCTGCGCCAAATCAGGCAAAGCCTGCACTTTAAAGCGTCCTCCACCCAGATTCTCGATATACATTGATGCATTCTCCGTAAAAGATAATTTCGACGCTTTCGCCTTTTCTTTTTCCGTCAAGAAATCATCTTGCGTAATCATACCATAATCCTTGTAATACACCCAGCGCTGACGCGTCGAATTCAATTGTTTATGAACGTCATCTTTGCCAAACAAAGGTGCAGAAACCGGCACCCCAGCAGCACTTTGGAAATAAACGAACGGAAATACGTCATACACGCCATTTCCATCCACATCTCCGTGCAATACATCTACTGGCTGTTTCGCATTTGCACGTAACAAGGTATTCTTACCCATATTGCCTGCTACTAAATCCATATCTCCATCTTGGTCAAAATCAGCCGCAGCCACAGAACCCCAAAGTCCCGTCATCTCCTCTAATCCTGTTTTTTCTAATTTCACTAAATGACCTTTCTCATTTTGATATAGTTGAATCGGCATAAACTCTCCAGCCACCACTAAATCTGACCAACCATCGTTATTCAAATCCGTCCAAATCGCATCACAAGCCAAAGCTGGCTTCAACAAATCAGGAGCCCATTGAGCTGTTGCATCGGTATATTTAATCGTTCCTGCTTTCGAATCATTACGTAATAAACGGGATGGAGTTCCTTGTGGATATGAGAATGGTACATTACGTCCACTCACAAAAAGATCTAAGTCTCCATCCCTATCAAAGTCCACCGCTCTAACCGCCGCATTACTCTCGGTGAAACTAGGTAAGGCTGAAGCGACTAAACTAAAGTTTCCTTTTCCATCATTCGCATAAACCACATCTTGAAAACTCGCTGCGCCTATTTTCCCCTCTGTTCCACCTCTTGCAATGTATAAATCCAAATCTCCATCGCGGTCCATATCGATCAAAAGCGAACCAAGGTCCTCCCCTAATTTCTCCTTCTTCTCCGCGACTCCCTCCAGGTATTTAGTGGTGAATTTTCCTGAGGCTTGTTGTAAATAGAAAATTCCGGAGTAAAATTTCGCACCTCCCACAAAGAAGTCTTCCAAACCATCACCATTCACATCCCCCACGGAAGCACCGGGCCCCAATTGGGACATTTTGAATGGAATCAAACTTTGGAAATTGAAGTCAATAAAGTCCATTTCTTTGTGCACATCGGTTAATTGCATTTGATCCGTCACATCTTGCAATAAAGCTGTTTGCTGCTGATATAAAGAAACATACGGCTGCTTCGCATCCGCCATTTTCACCTTCAGAATTTGATCCACCCCTGGTTTTGAAATCACTTGCATGGAATCATTTGGCCAAATAATTCGCAATTCCTTAACCTTCTGCTTCGCGCCTAATCCAATATGTGCCACCGCTTCCACACTTGATAAGTAACCTCTAAAAGGCGAATTCTCGTAATAGAAATAGGTGCCATCCGCATAAACACCCTCGATGCGAGTACCGATTCCTTGCGTGTTTTGGCCCTTTCCTTCAAACTTTACCCGCAAATAATGTCCTTTATCTGCATTCGTCTCTACCGTGTTATTTTTATAAACAAAAGCCTCGTCATTGATATTATTCACGACGTAATCAAGGTCACCATCATTATCTAAATCCCCATAAGAAGCTCCATTTGAAAAAGAAGGACGCTGAATTCCCCAAGCAGCACTCACATCGTCAAAGTGCATACCTCCCTTATTCTTGAAGGCATAATTATTTACCTTGATCACCGGCATTTGCTCTAAAAGAATAGCATCTGACGCTAGACGAGCAGAATTTGCCCGGTATAACATAAAATCACGATCCGTTACGTCCCGTGGAAAACCATTCGTGATCATCAAATCACGGAATCCATCATTATCAAAATCAGCTAAAGAAGGACACCAGCTCCATTCTGTCTCTGCAACACCTGCCAGCAAGCTTATTTCTTGGAAAGGTACCGGAGATCCGTCCGCCTTTTTCCCAGCGTTTAACTGCAAAGAATTGCGCATGTACTGGTAGGTATATCCGTGCAAATCACTGTTTTGGTAGGACTGGTAGCTGTTAGGTGGCGCTAATTGCTTCTTACGCTCATTGTCCTTTGGTAGCATATCCAAAGCGACGATATCCGGACGTCCGTCATTATTGATATCCGCCACGTCATTACCCATCGCAGATAAACTCGTGTGTTTGAAATACGCTTTGGCCTGATCCGTAAATGTCCCGTCGTGATTATTGATATATAAAATGTCATCCGACACATAATCATTCGTCACATAGATGTCTGGCCAGTTATCTTGGTTGATATCACAGATATTAATCCCTAAACCATAGCCCTCAATCGTTATACCAGCCTCTTTCGACACATTCGTAAACACCGGATGATTCTTTTCTTTCGACCAATCGTTGCGGTACATACGATCCGTATTCGGATAGGATCCATCTGTCACTTTAGGGCGATAGAGCGAAGGAACTTGATCAATTACATCTGTCAAAACATAGAGATCTAAATCCCCGTCTCGATCATAATCAAAGAAAGCCGCGTGCTCACTATGGCCATTGTCATTAATTCCATACTCGGCAGCCATTTCTTTAAAACTTGGCTTCCCGTCTTTAATTCCTTGGTTAACAAAAAGCATATTCTGGCGATCACGCTCTGCATTCTTCATCGTTGCAGAAACATAGACATCTAATAAACCGTCGCCATTAATATCTACCAAACTAACACCAGAACACCAACGATCTTTCGTATCTAAACCTGAAGCTTTACCTAACTCTTCAAACTTCATCTCTCCCTTATTTAAATACAAGGTAGCGTTCGCTTGAGAACCAGAGAATAAGATATCCAAAAGTCCATCATTATTAAAATCTCCCATGCCCACACCGCTTCCGTTGTAGAGGTATTCATACTTCAAAATGGTCAAAGAATCGTTCTCCACGATCTTATTTGAAAAATGAATACCAGTATCATCACCGGATAAAAGCTCGAAAGTAGTGGTGTTTTTACAAGAGGAAACTAGCAAGGTACTAGCTAATAATAAATAGGCGAAAATAGGCTTCATAGGGCAATTTTAAACTTAAGCGAAAATAAAAAAGGTGGGATTAATATCCCACCTTTTTTAAGAAAAATTAGAACAAATTAATATCCTGCGTTTTGCTTCAAGATAGAAGTACCTTGGATATCGATTTGAGCTTGTGGGATAGGTAAATACTGATCCGTAGCTTGGTAAGCAGCTCCACCAAACTTAGTTACTAAGAATTTAGACTCATACGCTAAATAAGCATTTAACGTAGTAACGTCTGTACCCCAACGAACTAAGTCGAAGAAACGGTGACCTTCTGTTGCTAATTCTAATAAACGCTCCATACGAACCGCTTTTTGTGCAGCAGCTTTATCCGCAAATGCAGAATATGGTGCGATTACATAGTTCGCTTCAGCAACTCCACCTTTCATTACGAAACCAGCAGGGTTAGCTGCACGATTACGTACTTGGTTGATATAACCTAAAGCAGTTGTTAATGAACCAGCTTCAATTTCAGCCTCAGCAGCCATTAATAAAACGTCTGCGAAACGAATAATGTTGAAGTTCATTGTTGCATAACCACGTGTCCAAGAAGAACCGTCCGTTAAAGTATTCTCTTGACGCTTGTAGTAAACGTATTTCTTAGGAGAATATGGACCAGCATAATCTTGCTTACGAATCCAGTTAGCACCTGGGTGCTCGATCCAGTCTAAGTATTGGATACCACGACGACCGATAGTGTGGTCAATACGAGGATCTAACGGACCTGCATCTTCTGTAAATGCTGCTGAAGAGTTGATACCAAAGTCATTCTTCACTGCGTTAGCAGCTAAGTTATAATCTGGTGCTCCAGCTGTCTCAGTTAAGATTGGTAAACCATTAACAGTACGGTAAGCATTTGCCATCGAGAATGATGGTTGGAAGAATCCGCAGCAGTTACCTGGACCATCTGAACCCGTATTGTATGGGTAGTTCAAGTCATCGAAACCGTTCGCGTTATTCACGTTACCTGTGTTCATTGAAGATTGGATAGCAAATACTGCCTCCTCGTTGTTGTCATTCTCCGCATTGAAGATTTCAGCAAACTTAGGAACTAAACCGTATTTCTTACCATTCGTAGTTACACCGTTCGCAATTACATCAGTAAACTTCGCTTTCGCATCAGCAAACTTTCCTTGGTACAATAACACTTTTCCTAAATAAGCTTGAGCAGCCCATTTGTTAGCACGACCTGCAGAAGAAGAAGTAGCTGGCAAGTTTGCATAAGCAAAAGCAAAGTCAGCTTCGATCTTATCCCAGAATGCTTCTGTGTTAGCTACTTTTTCGATTCCTTTTCCGTAATCTAACGTCTCATCCACATAAGGAACAGAGTTAAATAACTTCTTTAATTCGAAGTAGTAGTGGCCGCGTAAGAAACGTGCTTCACCAATAATACGAGTCTTATCAGCAGCAGATAATTCTTTCGAACCATTTGCTAAATTGATAGTCGCATTACAACGAGCGATACCTTCGTATTTTGCTCTCCAAGTATCATTCAAGTCACCATCCGTAGGTTGAACCTCGTAACGTTGCATTGTGTTGATATTAGAGTAGTCACCTGGATCGGTTCCTTTATTGCTCTCTCCACCACGGATAGAACCCCATACCCAGTTATTACCTGCAGCAAGACGAGAATAGCCTTTTGCAGCTAACTGAGCGTAAGCACCAATCAAGGTACCTTCTACACCAGCCTTAGAAGATAATTGCGCTTGAGCCAAAGAGGCTGTTGGCGGAACTTCTAAAAACTGATCCTTACAAGCGAAGGTCAACGTAAGAGCTGACACACTCACTAAAGCGATTCGCTTAAAAATCTGATTATTTTTCATTTTCTTATTCATTAAATATGGCTTTCGCTAATTAAAAAGTCAAGTTGATAGATGCGTTGAATGAACGAGTCACTGGGTAGTTACCCACATCGATACCAAATCCTGTATCTGCAGCTCCACCTACACCTGGATCTAAACCTTTGTATTTAGTTAAAGTCAAGATGTTGTTAGCAGATAAAGTAAACTTCGCACGCTTGATACCTAACTTAGAAGTATACGCTTTAGGAATGTTGTATCCTAATGAGATGTTTTGAATACGTAAGTAATCACCATCTTCTACATACCATGAGTTAGCACCTGCTGAAGTAGACAAGTTAGATGCTGATTCCCAAATAGGAGCAGCAGCGCTGTTTCCTAATTCTGGAGTCCATGATTGCTTAGCGCGCTCACCTTTACCTGAACCTTCAAACGTTCCGAAGAAGTCTGTAAACCACTTAGATTGGTTCCAGATTTTGTTTCCAGCAGACGCATATAAATACGTTGCGAATTCAAAATCCTTGTAAGTTAAACCTACGTTAATACCACCTGTGTAAGTAGGAACTGGAGAACCTAAGAATGTACGGTCATCAGTTGTGATTTTACCATCACCGTTGATATCAGCATAACGGAAACGACCTACGCCTTTACCATCTTGAGCTGGAGATGAAGCAACTTCAGCAGCTGAGTTGAAGTAACCGATCACTTGGTATCCGTAGAAAGAAGATAGAGAACGACCTACTTCCATACGTACTGGAGTAATTCCACGGAATGCACCACCTGTTAAGTTAGTGATACCTGGAGCAAATGCTACGATTTCGTTCTTCAAGAATGAGTTATTGAATGTTAATTCATATTTCAAATCTGAAGTTAAGTTACCACGGTTAATGATTTGGAAATCAATACCTTGGTTACGCATCTTAGCAACGTTTACTGAAGGTGCAGAAGCAGATGGTCCTACAACCGCTGGAAGAGGCACGTTGAATAATAAATCACGTGTATCTTTTCTCCAAACGTCTAATACGATTTCCCACTTACCATTGTAAAGAGTTGCATCAAAACCAATGTTCATTGTTTCTGAAGTCTCCCACTTCGCAGCTGGGTTACCAATACGAGAACGGAAATAACCTTCGTTCGCTCCTGATGATTGACCATCAATTGGATAGAATGAATTACCACGGTTAGCAGCATATAACGAGAATTGGTTAGCTGGGTCTACGTTGTTCGAGTTACCCATTAAACCCCAACCACCACGGATTTTTAAATCAGAGATAGCAGGTAGATCTTTCATGAATTCCTCAGAAGTAACTCTCCAAGCAGCAGAAACTGCAGGGAAAATACCATAACGATTTTCAGGACCGAAACGAGATGAACCGTCACGACGAATAACCCCAGTTAAGTAATACTTCTCGTTGAAGTTATAATCTAACTTAGAGAATAAAGAGTAGAAATTAACACCTGAATATAAGTTAGAGTTAACTACTGGAGATTGTACAGATGATAAAGTTACGAAGTCTGTATCCATTGAGAATGGATTGATACCTGAACCAGACATCTGACGACCAGCTCCTGTATTCAATGCTTCCATACCGATTAAAGCATTTAAGCCATGCTTTCTCCACTTAGTCTTGTAAGATGCCGTGTTTGTAAATACGTAAGCAAAGTTATAACCAGAACCTTCATAGAATGAATCAGACGCCTCAGGCTCAGAATCACCTAAATACTTGAAGTTATAATCTTTATATCCATAACCTGAATACTGACCACCGATAGAAGACTTGATGATCAAATCCTTGATTGGCTCATACTCTACATAAACGTTACCAAATGCAGATGCATTGTAGTT
>JAURHT010000171.1 GCA_030833145.1 Aquirufa sp. | reverse complement strand
CATAGGCAAGTTAGAATCGTTGAAGATGACGTGGACGTTTTGGAACTCTTTATCATATTCCGTCATCGTCAAGTAGTACAAATTCATTTTGTGCATGTTCTCTTCGTGGAAATCACGCTGCGTCAAAGCTTGCGTGATTTCGCGACCGCGGTCGGTTCGGAAGTTGAAGCAGATTACCACGTCTCCTTCTTGGATATTTCCTACTGGAGCGCCTGAGGCATCTGTCATGATGATTGGGTGGATGAATTCGTCCGTTACACCAGCCGCGTAGCTTTCTTCGATAGATTTTAACACATCGGAAGAAGGAGTACCTTCGCCGTGAACCATTGCTTTGTAGGCCAAAGCCACCCGCTCCCAGCGATTATCGCGGTCCATCGCGTAGTAACGACCCGTTACGGAAGCGATTTTTGTGTTGGTTTTAAGCGTATGTTGGTATAAATCGGTCATGAATTTCAGACCTGATTTGGGATCCGTATCGCGGCCATCGGTGAAAGCATGGACGAAAACTTTGCCCAAACCTGCCTCTGAAGCCGTAGAAAGCAAGGATTTCAAGTGCTCGATGTGTGCATGAACGCCACCGTCGGACACGAGGCCCATGAAGTGAACGGATTTATTATTTGCTTTAGCATAGTCGAATGCTTTGGCTAATTCAGGCTCCTGGCCCAAGGTATTTTCTGTGACTGCTTTGTTGATGCGAACCAGGTTTTGGTAGACCACGCGGCCTGCCCCTAAGTTCATGTGGCCTACTTCGGAGTTGCCCATTTGGCCCTCTGGTAAGCCCACCGCTAAGCCGGACGCCTCTAATTTCGAGTGCGCATATTTCTCATATAAGGAGGAAATAAATGGCGTTTTGGCCGCGTCGATTGCGGAAACTTTGGGGTTTGTTGCGATGCCCCAGCCATCTAAGATCATTAAAACTACTTTCTTATCCATCTTTTCTTGTATTACATTTCAGGTCAAAATTACCCATTTCTGAGCAATTCCCCTAGATTCTCTTGTTCATTTGTTGTGCCAAAGCCTTGATATCCACCACCTCGATCGTCTTCTTCTCGGTCGGAAAGGCAGCCACCTCGATCATTGCCTTCGCTAATTCTTCCAAAGTAGACGCCGTCTTCCCCGCCACCAAAAGTAGCAACGGATACATCCAATCGATGTATTTATAGTATTTCAAGGTGAATTTATTCCCCTTCATCGGCTGCAAATACCCCGGTCTAAACGAATAAGAATCCCTAAAACCCATTTTCTTGAGGTCATTTTCTGTCTTCCCCTTCACCCTCGCCCACATGATCGAACCCTTCTCCGTGCTGTCCGTGGACATCCCAGAAATATAGCTGAAGCTTATATGTTTAGGCATTTGAGCCGCAAAACCCAAAGTCAAATCGTAGGTCTTGCGCCTAAACTCTTCTTCCTTCATCCCCACGGACGAAACCCCTAAACAAAATAGGCAAGCATCGTAGTCTTTCACCACCTCCTTGATCTCCTCCGGATGGTAGAAATCGGCCAAAAAATACTCTTTTAATTTCGGGTGCGCATGTCCAGACGGCTTGCGACTAATCGCCAAAACCTCTTTCACAAACGGCGAACGCAATGCCTCCAGCATCACGCCCTCGCCCACCATTCCGGTTACCCCGGTCACAATCACTTTGATTTGTGGATTTTCCATCGTAGAATTGAAAAAATATTAAACCTATGTCAACCTCCCGCCGCGATTTTATCGCCCTAGCCTCGACTTTGCCCTTTGTGGCATCAGCTGAACCTTCAACGAAAATGACCTTTATACATCATGTGTTGTTTTGGGCCAAAAACCCAACCTCCACCACCGAAACCGATCAACTCTACCGCGCCCTAAAATCCCTAGGCACCCTCCCTATGATCGCCTCAGCCCACGTAGGCAAGCCCATCGTCACTGATTTTGACAAATCAGTTACAGAAGCAAGTTACACCTTTTCGGTAGTCCTTGTTTTCGACAGCGCCGAAAAAGAAAAAGAATACCTCTACCACCCACTCCACAAGAAGTTCATTCAGGATAACATGCACCTTTGGGGAAAAGTTCAGGTGATAGATTCGGAGGCTTTGTAGTCGACTGCGGTTTATTTTTTGATTAGCATCAGAACGATGCCTATTGTGATGGATAATTGGCCTACCCAGAAAATAAATAGCCATTTTAGAATTTCAAATTTTGTTTCGGAAAGTTCTTTGCTTACAAATTCCTTTGTGGCTAGATTCTGATCTAAGTGATCGTGCATTTCATGAATGGCTGATACATATTCCATGGCGTCAGAATCTTTCAAGTGCAATTTAGCACGAGCTAAATCGTATAGTTTGATGTTTAGTGGTTGCATGGATAAATGTAACCCATTTTTTGGATATTACCCTTTAATAAACTGATAATCGTTCCAAAGGGAAAAAGGTATAAATAAGTTCGAGGTATTGAGAGGACTTTTCGCCTTTTGACACAATCTGTCAATACCTGAAAAGTCGTTTGCATACCTCGCGCTTATTTCATCACAATAGTGCCAAATAAGCCCTGAAACGCACTTATCTCAAAGAATGGCGCCCTAAAACATACATCCCCACAGCGGAAACAAGCAACAATACCACAGAAACCACATCTTGCCAGCGCAGTAATTCAGGACGGGCGAAAAGCAAAGCCCACGAAGAGGCGGAGATTCCTGTAAAAACGGCTAAGAACGTTCTTGGTAACATTCCCAAAGTTCCAGCCGTAATAAAAGAGCGGAAGGGAACGCCTACGAAAGCCATGATGGCGTTTGTGATGGCGAAAGGGAAAATTGGAGAAAGCCGCGCGAGGAACACCCAGGAAAAGGAGGATGACCGCACGTTCGCTAGGAAACTAGAAGGTACGCGCGACAGCAAAGCTGTCGCGCCGAACTTTTTGGCCAGAAAATAACCCAAAGCCGAAGCCGCCGAGTAAGCCAAAATCAACGGCAATAGGCCTGAAAAGCCATAAACGTAGCCCGTAAATAGGGCGAAAAACGTCGTAGGACACAGGGCGAGGCCCATAATGAAAGCGGCGCAAATCCAAAAAACCACCGACGAAAGCAAAGAAAAGGACGTAAAAAACGCAGGATTAGCAAGCGCATAATAGCCCAAAAAGCCAGACGCCAGCAAGGGCAATAGGCCCATCCAAACGAGGTAGAGCGTTTCGTAAACGAGTTTTTTGTTCATAAAAGGGCCCCGCAAAGGGGGCAATTATCCCCCAAAGTTAATACCTTTGTACGCTTATGGAAATTGCGATCATAAAATACAATGCGGGGAATGTAGCGTCGGTGATGTACGCGTTGGATCGTATTGGTCAAAATTACCTACTAACAGATGACCACGAGCAGATTAAAAAGGCCGACAAAGTGATTTTTCCGGGGGTGGGTGAGGCGAGTACGGCGATGGCTTATTTGAAAGAAAAGGGCTTAGATACATTGATAAAGGGGTTAAAGCAGCCAGTTTTGGCGACTTGTATCGGAATGCAATTGTTGTGCAAGCACTCGGAAGAGGGGAATGTGGATTGCATTGGGGTGTTTGATGTGGAGGTGAAGAAGTTCATCAGCCAAGATTTGAAAATTCCGCATGTAGGTTGGAATTCAATCGAGCAAAAAGGCGACAACCCCTTGATGCACCAACTTCAGAAAGAAGAGTTCGTCTATTTCGTACACTCTTTTTATGCGCCTGTTAATGCGTATACGACAGCGGTTTGTGAGTATGTGCAACCGTTTTCGGCGATGTTACAAAAGGATAATTTTTATGCCGCGCAGTTTCACGCGGAGATCAGCGGAAAGGCTGGCGAACAGATTTTGAAAAATTTCTTAGCACTTTAATTATGTT
>JAURHT010000164.1 GCA_030833145.1 Aquirufa sp. | reverse complement strand
GTTCGTTTGACCCACAAACCATCCGGAATCATCATCGCTTGCCAGCAAGAACGCTCGCAATTAATGAATAAGGAGGTTGCTTTGCGACTTTTGAAGTCCAAATTATACCAAATCGAAATCGATAAGCGTAATGCAGCACGTGCCGAAGTAGAGGCAGGTAAGCAAAAAATAGAGGGGGGCTCGCAAATCAGAGCCTATGTTTTAGACGATCGCCGCGTAAAGGATCACCGCACCAATTACCAGACATCGAATACCGATGCGGTGTTAGATGGGGAGATTAATGAGTTTATTAAGGCTTATTTGATGGAGAACTAGTCGCTAGGCGACAGTCACTAGTCGCTAGTCACTAGTCGGTGACCAGTCGTCAGTGGACAAGTGGACAGTCGTCAGTGGACAGTCGTCAGGCCTTTTCAGCAGAAGATTCGTCTACTACAGTTTCAGTTTCTTGTTCTAGTGAGGCTAGGTAATCGACTAATAGGTCCTTTGCGTACGATAAGGCGAGGGCCAAGGCATAGGATTTAATGGCATCGCCTACGAAGGACCCTTTTTTCTTAGAACCGGAGAACATGGAGTACAGCAAATAGCCACCTGCGAAGATTCCTCCTGCGATGAGCATTTGATTGCCTATCTTCTTGTATTCGGTAACAGTTTCTGTTAATTGTTCTTCAATGGCGGCGGCTTGGATTTCTAATTCCGCTCTCTTTTCTTTATTCTGACTCATTTTCGCGGGGTTTTAAGGATAAGAAAAGAAATAGACTAGCTAGGCCAATGATGGCAGCCACGATAAAGTAGCCGATGAAACGGCTATTTAAAGCCTCATTAATCCATTCAGAACCTCCTAAAAGAAGGAAAAATAGGGTGATTCCAAAACCAGTCGCCACGAGGAATAGCTTGAAAATCCGGATGAAGATTTCTTCCAGTTTCTCTTGAATATCTAACTTGATGATCTCAAATTGAGTTTTGAGGTAATCGGTTATCAATTCTACTAGGCGGTTGTTTTCGAAAAAACCCATTTTATTTTTGCTTTAACTTCGCTTCAATCGAGTGTTGCGTGTGCGGTACTAAACGCAAACGTTCTTTGGAAATTAACTTCCCTGAATCGATACAAACGCCGTAAGTTCCATTTTTAATACGCATTAACGCATTTTCAAGGTTCTTAGCGAACTTTTGTTGGCGAACCGCTAATTGATTCTAGTTTTCTTTTTCCGCTGTATCAGCGCCATCTTCCATCACTTTCGAGTTTCCGGATGTCGCATCTGTTCCTGTGTCGTTTTTCTTACTTAATGCCTCTCTTAAATACTTTAATTCAGCGTTGGTATCTTCTAATTTTGCAATGATAATTGCCTCAAACTCTTTTAATTCTTCGGAAGAGTATCTTTGTTTTTCTTCGGTAGCCATAAATCTTTCTAAAATTGTATTCTTGTAAAGGTCACAAATATAATTACCTAATAGCTAATAAGATAGCGAATTGTATAAAATCTATGACATTTTTTTTATTCGCTGATTTTCAGGTACTTGCGCCAGTCTATGTAGCCTTTTAGGGCCAAAATAATAAAGACTAAATAGAGCGCCGCCGTTCCCCAAAGGGCTTTTTGGACATACATGCCTACATACACAATATCCACTCCGACCCAGACAATCCAGTTTTCGATTTTGCGTCTCGTGGCCAGCCAAGTCCCCAAAATACTCAGGCCGGTTAAGGTAGCATCTAGAAAAGGAAAACTCACGGATGGGAAATACTGCTGATGTAAAAAGCCAGATCCTGCGCCGAAAAGTAAAGCAACGGCTAACCCTCCAAATAAGGCTCGCAAACTCGATTTCTCAGGCACCCAATCTAGTTCAGATCTGGACCAGGACCACCAGCCATAAAGGGCCATTAGGATGAAGAAACCCTGTAATTCCATATCGGAATACAAGCCATTTTGATAAAAAACGTACCCGTAAAGACCTGAGGCAATGATGTTGCAAACCCAAGCGAGGCTCTTCTTAGCCATACTGAGAACTACGCCACCTAAAGAAGCGATGATTGCTAAAATCTCAATCGGACTCATGGCTTGTGGGTTTTCTGGTAAAAGGCGCAGAAATGGGTGATATCACATTTTGCACATTGCGGAGTTCTGGCTAAACAAACATAGCGACCATGCAAAATCAACCAGTGGTGTGCCGTCGCGATCACTTCGTCAGGTAGGTTTTTTATCAAGGCCATTTCCACTTTTAGCGGAGTATTCGCTGTCTTAGGAACCAGTCCTAGTCGCTGAGACACACGAAAAACGTGGGTGTCCACCGCCATGGCAGGTTGGTTATAGATGACCGAGGCAATGACGTTGGCGGTTTTTCTGCCTACGCCGGGTAAACTTTGCAAGTCTTCCATCGTTTCAGGCACTTCGCCGGCGAACTGGTCGGTGATTTTTTGGCCTAAACCTAAGAGATGTTTGGCTTTATTATTCGGATAAGAAACGGAGCGAATATAGGAGAAAATCTCTTCTACGCTCGAATCTGCTAGGGATTTAGCGTCAGGAAAACGCTTGAATAGGGCAGGAGTGACTTGGTTGATGCGTTTATCAGTACATTGAGCAGAAAGAACTACCGCAACTAATAATTCAAAGGGATTCGAATAATGTAACTCAGTTTCCGCCTCGGGAAATCGAGTCGAAAAATGTTCTACAAACGCCTGAAATCGCTCCTTCTTTAACATTATAAACCTTTACTTATCGTCCAAATCCAATTCAAAATCAGCAAACCTATCAAAAAAGCGGCGACCATGGGCTGGCGACACTTTTTCTCCACCCAAAGATACATCAGAAATACGCGATCACCACGCGTCAACAGGTCTAAAAAGACAGCAATGGGTAATAATATCGCCGCACCTACGATGATTCCAAGAGGGTTTCCATGAGTGAAATCCCCTATTAAAAAGCGCGTCGTTCCGCAAGCAGGACATGGAATGCCAGTGATGGTTTTGAAGAAACAGGTAAACTCAAATCCTGTCCACAAGTACACAAAACCGGCACTACAAGCGAGCATAATCGTAAAATAGAGCTTGTTGCGGCTCATTAGGCAAGGTAAGGTTGCATTCGCTTAAAATTTCGATCACGCGTGGCACCCATGATTAAAAACCAATCAACGACTGTCCAAACCCCTAATCCACCACAGGTAAGTAGTTTTGCTATCCCAAGGCCCGTATCCCCGATCAAAAAACGATCAATTCCAAAATGGCCACCCACAATAGAAACGATTAATGAAACAGTAGGGTCTTTAATATTGACATTCAGTAACATACCCCACGTGGAATCGTCTAAGGCAAGTAATTTTTCTCTAATAAACGACAAATGATGCGCATCGAAACTCTTCGCATCATGATAAATAGGTCTACTTTTGATGCTTCCATTGGTGTATATTTTTGCTAAAATTACCCAGATTTTTCGAATAAAAAAGCCCCTAGTGTGCTAGGGGCTTTTTAGTAGTTCGTGCATGTTCGAGAATTTTCTCGAGACTCCTTTCGGAGGGCTCCATATAAGCCGAATTCAGTAAGTTTTGGACCTGTTTTAAACGAGCAAGTTCTTGCTTCTCGTCTTCATTTAATGTGTGCTGTAACCCTGTTTCAGGTTCATAAAGGTGTTTAATCAGGTCATTTGGGGTAGAGTTTTTTGTCATAGGCAAGGTTTTGTTTCTCTAACATTTTACGGAGGTTAATGAGCGCATACCGCATGCGCCCAAGGGCTGTATTAATACTAACTTGGGTTAAATCGGCAATTTCTTGGAAGCTCAAATCCTCGTAATGGCGCATCACGAGTACTTCGCGCTGCTCATCTGGAAGCTTTTTTATCAAGTCCCTGATATTAACGATCAAATCTTCTTTTAATTGTTTATCCTCCGAACTTTCTTCCGCAAATTGAAAACTGTTCCACAGCGGAGAGCCATCATCTAGCACAATTTTGGGATAACGCTTCTCTTTACGGAAGTGATCAATCGCCATATTGTGGGCGATACGCACGATCCAGGGAAGAAATTTGCCTTCCTCATTGTATTTGCC
>JAURHT010000122.1 GCA_030833145.1 Aquirufa sp. | reverse complement strand
TTGCTGGAGGAGACGCTGGTGGTGTGGGGAGGCGAGTTTGGCCGAACTCCGATGCAAGAAAACAGAGAAGGTAAAAAACAAGGATTTTTTGGGCGCGATCACCACACCGATGCCTTCACCATGTGGCTGGCTGGCGGCGGTATAAAACCTGGAATGTCGATTGGAGAAACAGATGATTTAGGCTACGCCACCGTTAACGGGAAAACGTCCGTTTATGACTTGCAGGCCACAATACTGCATTGCCTCGGTATAAATCACGAAGAATTTACCTTTCCTTTTCAGGGGCGAAACTTCCGCTTGACCGACGTTTATGGGAATGTTATTAAACCAATTTTAGCATAGACATGAAAAGAGTTCTCCTTTTTCTAGGTCTTTGCATCGCTTGTGTAGGCATTTATCTCGTGGCTGTGCCGGCTAAAAAAGTGGATTATAGTACACAGGTAAAACCCATACTCAACAAGAATTGCATTTCGTGCCATGGGGGTGTGAAAAAGCAAGGAGGATTTAGTTTACTTTTTCAAGAGGAGGCTTTAGGCAAAACTAAATCAGGAAAGCCGGCCATCGTCCCAGGACATCCCGAACAATCTAGTTTCATTCAGCGACTGCATAGTACAGATCCGGAGGAAAAAATGCCTTACCAGCGCCCGGCACTTTCAGCAGAGGAAATAGAGGTCTTAACTACCTGGGTAAAAGAAGGGGCGAGCTGGGGCGAACATTGGGCCTATCAGCCCGTCAAGCAACCAAGTATTCCAGCTGGAAGCTGGTGGGAGAAAGCACTAAACTGGGTGGGAATTTCGACTGGCTGGGCTAAAAATGAGTTGGATTATTTCGTTCAAGCAGAACAAAAAAATCGAGGACTTTCGCCGGCTGCCGCTGCAGAAAAACCCGATCTCTTACGTCGTCTTTATGTGGACCTAACGGGACTTCCGCCTACCGCTGCTGACTACCTTGAATTTGAAAAAGATCAGTCAAATCAGGCCTATGAAAAACAGGTGGATAAGCTATTGAAGTCGCCACATTTTGGAGAGAAATGGGCTTCGATGTGGATGGATCTGGCGCGCTATGCGGACACGAAAGGATATGAAAAAGATGAGGCGAGAAGCATTTGGAAATACCGCGATTATGTGATCGCCTCGTTTAATCAGAATAAGCCTTATGACCAATTTATCAAGGAACAATTAGCGGGGGATTTGTTGCCTAATCCGAATGAAAACGACTATGTGGCGACGGCGTTTCATCGCAATACGACAAATAACGATGAAGGAGGAACGGAGGATGAAGAGTTTCGAACGGCGGCGATATTAGATCGGGTAAATACGACCTGGGAAGTGCTTCAGGGTACCAGTTTTGGCTGTGTACAATGTCATTCTCATCCCTATGATCCCATCCGACATGACGAATATTACCGCTACATGGCCTTCTTCAATAATTCGCGAGACGAAGATATTCCGGATGATTCCCCTACCTACCGGCATCACAAGCCGGAGGATGAAAAATCGATTGCTCGTTTGAAGGCATTTTTAAAGGATCAACCCGTTGCATCCCAAAAAGCCTGGGGCAACATGATTCGATTTGTGGAACCTAAAATTCATCCGCATTGGGCAGACCAATTTGATAACGGCGCACTTGCAGATAACAAGTATTTAGCGATTCGCCATCAGGGATCTGCGCGTTTCAAGGCGGTGCCTACGATGGGGAAAACCAAGCTGTTGATTGCTTGCCGTAATTCAGGCCCAGCACCCACTATTTTAACGATTCACCAAGGAACAAAAACAGGGCCAGTCATCGCCCGCATCAAATTAGATACCACACTGCAAGAAAAATATGCAAAACCGAAAGGTCAGTGGGTAAAAGGGTGGGCGTATGCTTATTTCAACATACCGGCTCTGCCAGGAAAGCAAGATTTGGTTTGGGAGTTTACCAACGCAAAAACGAAGCCCGATCAGACGACCGTTTATATTGGTTTTTGGGCTTTACTCCCAGAGGTTCCCGCTGCCTTAAAGTCCACCGAATTTGAAAATTTAGCTACGCGGGTCATGGCGACCGAACCCGAAATGACCACGCCCGTCATGCTCGAAAATCCAGCTGATTTTACCAGGACGACTCGCGTGTTTACGCGTGGATCCTGGCTAAATCCTGGGACTCCGGTAAAAGCTGGCATACCTGGTCTATTTAAGGCCTCCGCGACAAATCGATTAGATTTAGCTAAATGGATAGGAAGCAGAAATAATCCTTTAACGGCTCGTGTAGCGGTGAATCGATTCTGGGAACAGCTGTTTGGGATCGGAATTGTAGAGACTTTAGAAGATCTGGGAAGTCAGGGGCTGCCCCCTTCTAATCAGGCCTTGCTCGATCATTTAGCCTATAAATTCCAGGTGGATTTTAAGTACCAACCTAAAGCGTTTTTAAAATACATTGTGATGTCTGCGAGTTACCAACAGTCTTCGGTGGTAGACGAAAAAACGCGCGAAAAAGATCCGAATAATCGCTACCTCACGCGAGGTCCGAGAGTACGTTTAAGTCCAGAACAATTGCGTGATCAAGTCTTGGTCTGGTCAGGGCTTTTAAGTCCTAAATTAGGCGGACCAAGCGTGATGCCGGAGCAGCCGGAAGGTATTTGGAATGCGCCATATAGTGGTATGCAATGGGAGAAAAGTAGTGGCGAAGACCAGTGGAGGCGATCGCTTTACACGTATTGGCGACGCAGTAGCCCTTATCCTACGATGGTGACTTTCGATGCGGGAACGCGTGACGTCTGTCTTTCCAGACGAATCCGAACGAACACACCTATGCAAGCGCTGAACACCTTAAATGATCCCGTATTTTTAGAGGCGTCTCAATTTTTTGCGCGTAAGTATTCAGAAACAGGATTGCCATTTATTGAGAAGGGGTATTCCGAATTATTTGGCAAAAAGATTTCACCCTCAAAGGCACAAAAATTAAACGCATTCTTTACACAAACGCTCAACTATTACAGGTCACATCCGAAAGAGACTTTGGCCTTTTTAAAACTTTGTCCCGATAACGATATCCCTCAAAATCCGGAGAATTTAGTGGCTAAAACCTTAGTGGCAAACGCCCTCTTTAACATTGATGAAAGCATGAATAAACCATAAAACTATGAACGAACATATTCCTCGCAGAGACTTTTTAAAAACCAGCTCTGCCCTAATCGGCACTTCCTTTTTAACTACTCATTCTATGAAAACTATCGCACCCAAGCCAGGGGAAATCACCGTAGGTCACGGCGCCTTCCGATACAAAGTGGTACCTAACTGGGGCATCCTAGACGCGGGAAAAAATCCCGTGAATGACTGCCATGAAATGGTAGAAGATGCGAAAGGCCGTTTATTTTTGTTGACAAACGAAGTCAAAAATAACGTGCTCATTTACGATAAATCGGGCAAGCTTTTAGACTCCTGGGGACACACGTATCCCGGGGCGCACGGCTTAACCATTCTAAACGAGGGCGGCGAACAATTTTTATTAATTTGTGATAATACTCGCCACCAGGTTATCAAAACCGACTTAAAAGGGAAAGAGATATTCAAAATTGACTACCCCAAAGAGACGGGGATGTATGATCATCCGCATCAATTTGTTCCCACTGAAACAGCGGTAAATCCGAAAAATGGAGACATTTATGTAGCCGATGGATACGGTTCAAATTACATTATTCAATACGATTCGAAGGGCAAATACATCCGCCATTTTGGTGGATATACCTCCGGTTATGCGGATGATAAATTCAACTGCTGCCATGGCGTTTTAGTTGATACCCGTGATCCTAATAACTGGACACTTTTAGTGACAGACCGGGTGAATAATAGTTTTAAGCGATTTACATTAGACGGCAAATTTATTACCCGCTACCACCTACCAGGTTCCTTCGTTTGTAGACCGGTTTTACATGGAGAATATATTTTAGCAGCCAGTTTCCGGAGTACAGATGCGTCCTGGCCGGGCTCTGGATATATTCAAATTTTGGATAAAAATATGAAGGTCGTTTCGACGCCAGGCGGCTCAGAACCCATCTACACGAATGGTGTTTTACAAAAGCAGGTGAAGGATGACGAGAACAAAGTATTCTTCCATCCACACGATGTATACGCGGATTCAGATGAAAATATCTACGTGCCACAATGGGCTTCACAGAAGACTTATCCTATTAAATTAGAACGAATCGGATAGATGATTTTAGCGGAGGCGAGCCAGGGGAACTGGCTACAATTTATGGGTCATTTTCACCCGATGCTGGTTCACCTGCCCATCGGGATGCTCTACATTGCCGGTATTTTGCATTTTTTTGCCAAAGAAAAAACCTCCCCATCCACTATAATCCTCATTCTCCTCTGGACGTGTGGGTTTTCAATTATCTCAGCAGCCTTAGGTTGGTCTTTAGCTCAATCCGGGGAGTATGATCCTTCGACATTGCAGATTCACCAGTGGCTAGGTGTAAGTACCTGCTTGTTGTCAGCAGCTCTAGCTTATGCGCTGTACGCTGAAGTAGCTCATCGCCTAACGAATGTGCTGTTTATTTTGTGTCTAACCTGCCTCAGCGTCACGGGCCATTTTGGTGGAAATCTGACTCACGGTTCTGATTACTTAACAGCCAGTTTGCCTGCTTCTGCGCGCAAAATGCTGGGTATAACGCAAGAAGAAAGTATAGCAGTGCCTAAAATTACCAATTTGCCAGAAGCACAAGTCTATGGCCAACTCGTTAAACCCCTGCTGGATCAGCGATGTATTGCCTGCCATAACGATCAAAAACAGAAAGGGAAGCTACGCCTAGATAGCCCTGAATTTATTTTACAAGGGGGAGAAAACGGGAAGATTATTTCCGCTGGAAAACCTGTAGATAGCGAGCTCATCAAGCGCTTATTGCTGGACGCAAATGATGAACACCACATGCCTCCGAAAGGAAAAACCCCATTAACAGAAAATGAAATCACGCTGTTACATTGGTGGATACAAAATGGAGCTGATTTCACTAAAAAAGTAGCACAATTACCTACTGATGAAAAGATCAAAAAGGTACTAAGTTCGTTTTCGAATTCAAACGAGGAATCGCCCGTTTTTAAGCTTTCAATAGATGCCGCAGATGAAGCCGATCTTGCCACGATTCGAAAACATGGATTAATCGCAAATCCTATCGCAAAAGACCAACCATTTATAGAAGTTAATGCGCTAAATGCGCCTGCGATTACCCCAAAACAACTTGCAGATTTAAGCCGCATTCAAGATCAAATAGTCGAGTTAAAACTAGGTGGTACGCAAATAAGCGGTGATTTTATGAAGGACATAGCTGCGATGCCGCTGCTCATTTTGCTCGATTTAAATCATACTAAAATCGCAGATCAAGACCTCACAGGACTTCAGAATTTAGCCTATTTAGAATCCCTTAATTTAGTGGGAACAAGCATCAGTGATAGCGGGCTTGATCGAATTGCTAAAATCAAATCACTGAAACGAGTCTACCTATGGCAAACCAAGGTAACCGAAAAAGGAATCCTTCAGATGAAAAAAATCAGACCAGATCTTGTGATACAATCCGGCTTTAAAGGCCGCTGGCCGCTAGAGGTAGATAGTGCTCAAGCCGAACCCA
>JAURHT010000236.1 GCA_030833145.1 Aquirufa sp. | reverse complement strand
TACTCTATAAAAAAGGGGACCTAAGTCCCCTTTTTTATTAGTTAAAGATATAACGTACACCAAACTGTGCTTGCCATCTTGATCCTAAACCAAAGCTACGTTGGAATGAATCTGTCAATGGTGTAGTACCTGTACGGTAAGGGAATTGGAAAACTGGCTTACCAGTTGTCGCATCATTCGTAACATAATTTAATAATGATGAACGAATTGCTGATTGTCCTAGACCCCATTGTGATGAAACGTAGTTACCAGCATTGAATACATCTAATGTAAATTGTAATGTATTCTTCTTACCACCAACATTGATGTAGAAATCTTGGATAACCTTGAAATCAAAGTTAGCAGTCCAAGGTAATTCAGCACCATTACGTTCAGCATACTGACCACGACGTGAATTTAAATAAGCATCTTGCTTAATAAACTTATCTAAATCATTCCATTGCTGAGCCGCGGTATAAGTACCTAGATCTCTTAACAAAATCTCCCCTTCACCACGTGGAATATACATCAAGTCATTTGTTGTTTGGTTGTCACCATTCATATCACCTGAATAGGTATATGAGAAGCGGCCAGCAGGCGCTACTGAATACGTAAATCCAAACGTAGTTGCAGCTTTCTCATTTAAGTAATTCAATTTGTAAGAACCATATGCATTGATACGGTGTGCTTGCATATATGAAGAATAAGAGGCAACATTTTCATTTGGATCACCAGACACAAAACGATCTCTCCACTGTGACTGAGCAATTGAACCACCGTCATTTACAGAACGAGAATCTGAGTTTGTATATGATAACGATGCAAATAAGCCATTATCAAATGCTTTAGAAACCGTTGCGGTTAATGCATATGAATAACCTAATTGTGTATTCTTGATTACAATCGCATCTGAGATGTTAGGATTCAAACCTGTATTTCCCGTTGTTGGCGCATTTAAACCTCTAGTACCACCATAAATTTGATAATTTTTAGTAGTGCTAGGTAAACCATTTGTTCCTAGAGTATAATAGATAACACGGTTATCAGCACCTACTGCTTTCACCTTAGAGTCTGGTAAGTTCACATTCTCTAAGTAAACTGCGTTGATATCTTTTGTATAAATACCTTCTAACGACACTAACCAGCCATTACCTAAACTTTTATCCAACGCAAGGTTCGCACGGAATACTTGAGAGAACTTAAAGTTAGGATCGGTTACCGCTAGATTATAAGAAGTAGGAATAATATTTGAAGATAATGCAGGACGGTATGCATTTACATTAGCATTAAATGGACGATTTGTTGGATTTGTTAAAGTCTCAGATCCAAATAAAACACCATTGTTTGATAATTGGTTAGATAACCAAACATAAGGAACACGACCAGAGAAGATACCTAAACCTCCTCGAACTTGAGTTGTCTTATCATCTTTCACATCCCAGTTAAATCCGAAACGAGGAGACCATAAAGTAGTGAAATCAGGTAATTGGTTTGTTCTTAGTACCGTGTTGTTACGGAAAGTTAAACTAGGAACGTACGCGTTATTATATTTTGGAGCGTCTTCCACTGGGAATCCTGTACCATCAGCACGCAAACCAAATGTTAATTTCAAGCCTTTTGCAGCAGTAAATTCATCTTGTGCGTACAACGAAGCAGTATAACCTTTCATTTCAGCAAAAGGGAATTCTGCATAGTTTGACCATTGTTGAGTATAACGTAAAGCATTGGATACACCTGTATTTACTGAAGCAATGAAATCATCAACTGACTTGAATTGGTATCCTCCGTAGAAGTTAGGTGCAAAACCATTTCTATATGAATTTGTCTCGAAGGCACCTCCTAATGTAAACACATGCTTTCCAGCGTAAATAGTTAGGTTGTCTGACAACTGGAAGATATCAGAGTCTAATATGTTATTCGCTGAGAATGGTTCGAAACCAAAGGCTGTTAACGAGTTATTATTGTTATTCCCGATATCAACTGTAGGAAAAGGAGTGTTGTTTACTGGAGATTCACGGAAGTCACGCATCTGTGTGTAACCAATAGTCAAGTTATTCGCAACTGTAGAAGAGAACGTAGAGTTCAATTCAGCAATGTACGAATCTAAGTTGTTATTGATACGGTATAAAGAACCTTGGAAAGGTAAAACCGTAGCTGACGGGTTACGACCACCAGATAATGAACCTGATGATGACGGGCTAACATCCGCATAAGAACGTAAATAATTATATTTTAAGTTAAACTTATGCTTGTCTGAAATATTCCAGTCTAAACGAATGTTCGCTTTTTGAGAATAATTTTCTCTTTCCCAATTTTCATAAGCACCCGGATCATAATTGAACTTAGATTTTAATAAATCCTTGATTTGATCTAATTGAGCAGCGGTAGCAATCGATTGGTTTGCTGCAGTAGAACCCGGACGTGTTGCTACGAAGTTAGAACCTGGCTGAGTTTGTAATTCTTGCTCAAATGAACCAAAAACAAATAATTTGTTCTTAATGATTGCACCACCGATACGACCACCGAATTGTCCTCTCTGGAAGTTACCATATTGGTTAACAACATCACCGATCTTGTTACCTACTTGATCTTTGTCTGTGCCAAAATAGTACGCAGAACCTGACCAATCGTTTGTACCTGACTTAGTTACAACGTTGATGTTAGCACCCGTTGCCATACCTTGACGAACGTCATAAGGAGCAATTAATACTTGGAATTGATCGATCGCATCCAC
>JAURHT010000140.1 GCA_030833145.1 Aquirufa sp. | reverse complement strand
TTCAATTGCAAACGTTTGCGTAATTTTTCTGAAGGTATTTAACTAAATAAGAATTAAATTTCCATCATTCTAATCTTCTAAAATTTTAATTTCATCTCTATGAAAAAAATCTTACCGTATCATCAAGAGTTATTTTTGATGAAATCTACAGGTTTGAAACTCATCAGTTTTTTGATGATCATCCTGCTGGGTTTATCCCCTTCTATGTCTTGGGGTCAAGGTTCAGGCAAAACTGTAAAAGGAACATTATTAGACGCTACCACTAAGGAGCCCTTAGTTGGCGGTAATGTTTTAATTAAAGGAACAACCAAAGGTGCCTCAGCAGATGCCAATGGTCAATATTCGATTAATGTATCGGATGACAAGGTCGTTTTAGTGTTTCGTTTTTTGGGATATGATTCTCAAGAAATAGCCGTTGGCAGCCGATCTACCATAGACGTTTCCTTGCAAGGCAATGCTTCCAGTTTGGAGCAGGTGGTCGTTGTGGGTTACGGAACTCAAAAGAAAACAGACGTTACGGGTTCTGTAAAATCGGTATCAAGTGAAGCCTTTAATAAAGGTATTATCAATTCACCTGAGCAATTACTTCAAGGTAAAGTAGCCGGTGTCAATGTTACTTCAGCCACGGGTGAGCCAGGTGGAACACAAGGAATTACCATTCGTGGACCTGGTGGTTTACGTACCGGAAGTACCCCATTATTTGTTATTGATGGATTAGCTTTAGACAATTCCTCTACGGGTGGAGGAAATCCTTTAAACTTTATGAATCCTCAGGATATTGAGAAAATCGATGTCTTGAAAGATGCTTCTGCTACAGCCATTTATGGTGCAAGAGGAGCGAATGGAGTTGTTTTAATTACGACTAAAAAAGGGAAAGCAGGATTTTCAACGATGAATTTCTCAACGAGTTATGGCGTATCAACCATTGCACGTCCATTGCCAGTATTATCTGCCGCTGATTTTCGTACGCAAGTAGGGAAAAATGGAGGTATACTTGAAGATTTTGGTTCCAATACAGATTGGCAAAGCCAAATTACTCGCTCAGCAATCACGCAAAATCATAACCTAAGTTTAGGGGGTGGTGCTAAAAACTTAACTTATTTTGGTTCATTTGGAGCACAAATGCAGCAAGGTATTCTTAAGAATAATCAATTAGACCGTCTTTCAGGTCGCATGAACGTAACTCAAAAATTCTGGGAGGATCGTTTAATTGTGGATGCCAACATCAGTTTCTCAAATGTGGTGAATGAGCGTCCACAAATTGAAGGCTTGTTGGGTACAGCGATTTCAAATAACCCAACTTTACCAGTCTACGAAGCGGATGGAAAAACAGCTGCTAAGTTTTTAAATGCGACGAATCCTTTATTGATTTTACAATTGAACAAGGATATAAACACAACCAATCGTTTTATTGCCAACATTTCGCCATCGGTGAAATTAGCGAAAGGCTTAGTGTATAAATTGAATTATGGCTATGATAATTCTACATCCGTTCGTGATGTTCAGTCATTGGCTAATTTAGTTCCACAGCAAAATGGCCGTTTAGATACCTACAACACAAGCAATCAAAATAGTCTTGTTGAGAATTACTTAACCTTTAATTTAGAAGAAGGGGATCATGTATTTTCTGCTTTGCTAGGACATTCATATCAAAAAATTCAATACTTATGGCGGACATGGAGTATTAATAAGTTCCCAATCGTTCCGACGGAGCCTATTTACAATCCAGGGATTGGCCAAGAGTTAACATTGGCAACTAATAAGCCAGGAGGTGCTGCATTTATAAATGAATTGCAATCGTTCTTCTCTCGTTTGAATTATCAGTATCAAGACAAATATTTAGTTACTGCGACGGTTCGTGCCGACGGGTCATCTAAATTTGGTTCAAATAACAAGTATGGTATTTTCCCTTCTTTCTCATTAGGTTGGAGATTATCTGAAGAGCCATTCTTAAAGAACTCTTCGATCAGTAATTTGAAGTTAAGAGGAGGTTGGGGACAAACGGGAAACCAAGAAATTCCACCTAAGATTACACAGCCATTGTTTACGGCTTCTGTATCTGGAACCACTTCATATCCTTTGGATAATGGCTCAAACTATGCTCCAGGTATTACGTATTCTCGTTTAGCTAATCCCGATATTCAGTGGGAGGTTTCGACTCAGGCCAACGTAGGGTTAGATTTTGCGTTCTTAAATGGAGCATTGTCGGGGTCAGTTGACGTCTTCAATAAAGTATCTGGAAATATCTTATTGGAAATTATTCCATCAGATCCCGTTCAACCAGCGAGTTCAGTTTGGGCGAATGTGGCCAACATGGAAATCAATAACAGTGGGGTAGAATTAGACTTAGATTATAAGTTGACCACTGCCGGAGGTTGGAAATACAATGTGGGCGGAAACTTAACTTTAATTAAGAATGAAGTGGTTAACTCTCCCTATACCGTGATTCAATCCGGAGGTGCTTCGGGTTCAGGTTTGACATCTGCTACGATCAACGGGTATGTCAATGGCCAACCCATTGGAACTTTTTTCTTGAAAGATTTTACTGGAATAGATGCAAAAGGAGTTAGTACCTATCGCGATACAGATGGCGACGGAATTGTATCTGACAAAGACCGTATTTCAGCAGGAACTGCATTGCCAAGCACACAATATAACTTCTTTGGAAATGTAGCTTATAAAGGTTTTGATTTAGCATTGCAGTTTAATGGTGTATCTGGAAATAAGATTTATGACAATACGGCCAATAACGCTTTTTACAAGTTGAAAATCTCGAAAAACAATAACGTAATACCAGCTGCATATGCTTTGGCGAATGAGTCGACGAGCAATGCTGCACCCGTATCTACGCGTTATTTGAAAGATGGAGCTTTTATTCGTTTGAATAATGCCACCTTGGGTTATAGTTTTGACACTCAAAAAATGGGCATCAAAAAATGGATTTCTACCGCTCGTTTATCTGTAACTGGACAAAATCTGTGGATACAAACAGCCTATGATGGATATGATCCTGAGGTAAATAAGGATAGCCAAATAGGAGGAATTTCTTCTTATGGTATCGATTATTTAAGTTATCCAAAAGCCAAATCAATTATTTTTGGTTTAAATCTTACATTTTAATTAATAGATAGAAAAATAATGAAAAAGATAAAAAAAGTTTCTCTACTCGTTTTTGGAATGTTGGCGCTTTATAGCTGTACCAATTTGAACGAGATTGTTTTAGATGAATATAACGCTGCAGGCTTGACAGATAAGCAAGCTGCTGAGGGGGCTATAGTTCCTGTATATGCATTTTTACCCAATTTGTATCGCCATACGATACATTTTGCATTGAACGAAATCTCTACGGATGAGGCAATCTTACCTTATCGTGGAGGTACGGATTGGGGTGATAATGGAATTTACTTGTCCTTACACAAACATGAAACGATGAGTACTGACCCGAACGTTCGTGATGAGTGGGTTCATATTTTAACAGGAATTTCACGTGCGGTTACGGCTATTAATGCCTTGCAAATTTCAAAAGATCCATCGGCTAAATTATATTTAGCAGAGGCGAGAGGTATGCGCGCATTTTATAACATGTTGATGTTGGATTCATTTGGTATCGCATTTTCTAAAGAAGATTTGGGAGATGTGTCGTCCATTTTACGTGGGGATAAAGCAGTTGAATATATCAAATCTGAATTATTAGCCGTAGAACCAGTTTTAGAAACTGGAGTGGGCCCAGGTCGTTTAACCAAGGCAGGCGCATGGGGAATTTTGGCTCGTTTATATCTTAATGCAGCAGCATACCGAGATATTTATGGGGCTCAATATACCTTTAAGCCAGAAGATATGGACAAGGTGATCGAGTATTCAGATAAGATTATTAACTCGGGACAATACAGTTTATCACCGGATTATTGGGCTATTTTTGGTAACGCAAACCATGATAACAAGGAGTTGATTTTTGCGATCGATCAAAGAGCTGAATTGAACGGACACAACCGTATGTCTTATTTCTCTTTAGCGAATGATCAGCGTCCTTTACCTGCTTATCCAGGAGCTAATGGAACTGATGGACCTGCTATAACATCTGATTTTTATCAATCTTGGGTATCATTGTACGGTTCTGTGGACCCTGCGGATGGCGACCCTCGTTTCTATAAGCAGAACATCAAACCTACTGATGAGTGCATTGCAGAGGCAGATTACAATATAGATCGCGGGATTTTGAGAGGCCAGCAATATGGATTGCAATATTCAGGAGGGGCATTTATAAAATGTCCAGATGGAAAGTATAAGGTAGGTAAGATTTACAATACGAGAAAAGCTGCCCCTTATCCAGCGGTGATTCATACGGAGAAAATTGACTTTACTCCTACAGGTAGCGATTACAGCACTGGGTTTCGCGTGGAGAAATATGAGTTCAGTAAAAAATCTCAATCAGGTCGTAACTATGGGGAAGCCGATATTTCTATTGTTCGTTTAGCCGATATTTACTTAATGCGTGCTGTAGCCAAGTTACGTAAGTCAAATGATGTAGCTGGTGCTTTAGCGGATGTAAACAAAGTGAGAACTTCAAGAACGGCTAACAAGCCTGCTGGTTCAGCATTATCAACGATCAATTTAGACTTATTGTTACGTGAGCGTGGTTTTGAGTTGTATTGGGAAATGCACCGCAGGACGGATTTAATTCGTTTCAACAAATATGAAAGTGGTTGGACTGAAATGTCTAGCAAAGACAAAAACAAGCGAATCTTCCCAATCCCACAAACGGCGATTGACGGAGCATCCAATTTACCTGGATATTTAAAGCAAAATCCTGGGTATTAATTCAAGGTTAAATTTTTTAAAAAGCTGGCAAGGATTTCCTTGCCAGCTTTTCTTTTTTACAGCCTATTTTCAATTCTTTTTAGCTTGCAGGCTTTTT
>JAURHT010000065.1 GCA_030833145.1 Aquirufa sp. | reverse complement strand
TAGCGCAGGCTTGGAACCGAAATGATCGCGAAAATATTCAGGATATTTACCAAAAATCGTCCTTGAATCTCCTCCTCATTGGCTGCGTTTTATTCCTGTTAATCTGGTGTAATTTGGACTTCATCTACACCATCATCCCTCGCCACGAAATCTATGAGGCAGGACGCTGGGTCGTGCTAATGGTGGGTTTAAGTAAAATCATCGACATGGGAACGGGCTTGAATTCGGAGGTTTTGATTAACTCCAAATACTACCGCTACGACCTCATTTTCTACATCATTCTCGCGGTGGGTTTAGTGGTAGGCAATCTAATTCTGATTCCTATTTACTCCTATAACGGAGCTGCTTTGGCCTCCCTATTAGCTTTGGCTGGCTATAATTTGTTAAAGTTTGGATTTATCTGGTGGAAATTAGACCTGCAACCCTTTGATGTTAGATCACTTGGTATTCTAATCGTAAGTGCAATAATTTACTTCGTTGTTTCCCAAATCCCGGTCATCGAAGGCAGCCCTGTGATGGCTTGGCTACTAAATGTGGGAATTCGAAGTGCCGCGATAGGTGGATTATTTATCCTAGCCGTCACGAAATTTAAGCTCTCTCCTGACATCAGCGAGCTAGTTACTAATTGGTTTAAGAAATGAAAATAATGTCCCTGGCCGGTGGCCTACCTCACTATTATAACCTTGTCCTGAACAAATTGCAACGCGATTATGGGGTGGAGGTTTGCGTGGTGGTACCCACAGAAAAAGGGGCTACGCTGGGCGCTGGGGTCTATACCTCGGACAAAGGCATCGAATTCAAGGTCTTCCGCCGCGAGGAATACACCACCTATTATGGAAAGAAGTTTTTCCGCGGGTTGAAAGAGTTGATTTTGGCCGAAAAACCAGACATCTTAATGGTCAACTGGCCCTACCAGGCCTCTTTCGTCTTTTATCCGGGCTGGTACCGATTCCTGCGCAAGCACAAAGTGGCGCTTATTTCCAAAGAGATTCCATTTCAAGTCCCCCATTATAACAACGCCATCTCCTATTATTTACAAGGCGGCGGGGTAACCGAAAACAACCAAGCGCACCAGTCGAATCCCTCGCTTTTGGCCCGATTAAAATTCTCCATCGTGCGCGAAACGAGAAAGCGTTTTTCGAATCTGGTAGACGCCCACATCAATTATTTAGATGAAGCAGTGGCCTTGCATGCCAGTTATGGCGTTCCGGCAGAGAAAGTATTCATTACCGCAAATTCTCCGGATACGGATGCCCTTTTAGCTACGGCAAACGAACTAAAAGACCTTGCCGCTCATCCATTCCGACTCTTGCATATCGGACGTCTGGTCAAATGGAAACAGGTCGATTTATTGATTGAAGCGGCCATCGCTTTACGCGCGAAATTCCCACAAACAGAACTCAGCATCGTGGGGGATGGTCCAGAATTAGCGGCCTTAGAAGAACAAGCCGCTGGACACGATTTCATCCAGTTTCATGGGGGTATTTATGATCCCAAAGAACTAGGCAAAATCACCTGCGAATCGGGCATCTATGTCTTAGCCGGCATGGGTGGCTTGTCCATTAACGAGGCGATGTGTTTCTCAAAACCGGTGGTTTGTTCCGTGGCAGATGGCACCGAAAAACGCTTAGTGCGGGAAGGATATAACGGACATTACTTTGAATCGGGCTCTTTAGAAAGTATGCAAGAAGTAATTGAAAAGCTATTTTCAAATCCTGAGATGATTACGAAGATGGGCCAAAGGTCTAGAGAGATAATTGAAAAAGAGATTAATATACATTCAGTGCTGGGGAATTATATGGAGGCGTTTAAGGGCGCGATGGGGAGTCCTTCGGACTCCAAAGCATAAAGAATAAAGAATAAAGTGTAAAGAATTTTAGCATTTCATGAGTTCATCCCCGCAGGGGATACCTACTCTGTGCTTTATGCTTTGTGCTCTTTTCTTTAAAAAGATTCTTGTTATATTTAAAGTTCAGATAAAATCAAATGAAAGTAATTCAAGTCGTAGGCGCTCGTCCTAATTTCATGAAAGTGGCACCGCTACATCGCGCGATCCAAAAATTAGCCGGCTGGACGTCGAAGATTGTTCATACGGGTCAGCATTTTGACGCAAAGATGAGTGATGTGTTTTTTACGCAACTGGAATTACCTACACCTGATTTCTTCCTCGGAATTGGTGGTGGAAGCCACACGGAAGTGACGGCGAAGATTATGGTAGCCTTCGAGAAAATCGTAGAAGCTGAACAACCAGACTTGATTATTGTGGTGGGGGATGTTACATCGACTTTGGCCTGTACCCTAGTTGCCATCAAAATGGGGATCAAAGTCGCTCACGTAGAGGCAGGGTTACGCAGCTTTGACCGAACTATGCCAGAGGAATTAAATCGTATCTTGACCGATAGTGTAGCGGATTATTTATTTGTGACAGAAAAAAGCGGATTGCAACACTTGAAAAATGAAGGTGTGGCAGATGAGCGTGTATTTTTCTCTGGCAATGTGATGATTGATTCACTGGTTCGTTACCAAGAAAAAGCAAAAACTACTACGATTCTAGAAGACTTAGGAGTCACTAAAGGCGACTATATCGTCATGACCATGCACCGTCCGGCGAACGTGGATACGAAAGAGGGGCTTGAATCCATTCTGGAATTAATTGAATTAAGCAGTAAGGATACGAAAATCATCTTCCCTATTCACCCAAGAACGCGGGCGCATATGGAGAAATTTGGCTTGGCGGAGCGATTAGATCAGGCACAAAACTTGATTATGACCGAGCCTTTGGGCTATTTAGAATTTATCCAATTGATGTCCAATGCGACCGCAATTTTAACCGATTCAGGTGGAATTCAAGAGGAAACGACCTATTTAGGAGTCCCTTGTTTAACCTTCCGTGATTCGACGGAACGTCCCATCACGGTGACTCTGGGAACGAATCAATTATTATCCGATTTAGATCCGAAGAAAACTTATGCAGCCTTGCAAGAGATTATAGCGGGCAAGGTGAAGAAAGGGAGTATTCCACCGCTTTGGGATGGAAAAGCAGCCGAAAGAATCGCGGCACAACTAGTTGAAATCTTCGCTTAATGAGTGCTAAGAAGCTACATATCGTCCTTCTCTCCTACCACGACAGCAATGGCGGGGCTGGGATTGCAGCGGGCAGATTAAAAGTAGCTTTGGAAAAAGTAGGACATCGAGTGGACTACTTGGTCAGAGAAAAGGCGAGTACTTCCGACTCCGTAAAATTGGGGAATGGACTCATTTCTTGGTTGAAATTCATCGCTGAACGCTTGTTTTTTCTGCGTTTCGAGAAAGACAAATCGATTCGATTCCTATTCAATCCGGGAGTTTTTGGGAGTGATATTTCAAAACATCCGCTAATTCAACAGGCTGATATCGTGCATTTACATTGGGTGAATTTTGGCTTTTTATCTGTGAGCGATATCGCGTCGTTGACTCGATTGAACAAACCTGTTTTCTGGACTTTGCACGATATGTGGGCCTTTACAGGTGGTTGTCATCACAGCGGCGCATGCGAAAATTTTCAGCAGAGCTGTGGGGATTGCAAATTCTTAAAAAATCCGAATCCGAATGATCTTTCACATAAAATGTGGGAGGCGAAGAAAACTGGATTCGCTTCGAAAAACCTGCACATTATAACCTGCAGCGATTGGCTGGGAAAAAGAGCGAAACAGAGTAGCATTTTGGGGGGGCATGATATCAAAACCATCCCGAACGCGATTGATACGACATTCTTTTCGCCAAACGCTACTGGCTTAGGATTAGATCCGAACAAGAAATATGTCCTTTTCGTTGCGATGCGCGTGAATGCACCGACTAAAGGGTTTCATCTTTTGAAAGAGGCTTTACAGTATTTGGACGCTTCTACGACTGAACTTCTGATTGTGGGTGGAGAGATGGCGGAAGAATTACCTTTGAAAGCGCATAATTTCGGGCAGGTTTCAGACCCAGCGAAAATGCGCGACATCTATGCGGCGGCAGATGTATTTGTCACTCCCTCTTTGGAAGAAAATCTACCTAATACCATTATGGAAGCGATGGCCAGCGGCACGGCCTGCGTCGGATTCGAAGTAGGGGGAATTCCAGAAATGATTGAACATGAAGTGACGGGGTATGTGGCTCAGGCATTCGACCCGGCAGATTTGGCAAAAGGAATAAACTGGTGCCTTGAGTCTACAACCTCTGGACTAAAATCCAGAGAGCGCGCGCTACAATTATACGACCAAACCATCGTTGCCGAGCAACACCTCGCCTATTATGCCCAAGCTTAGTATCATCACCATCACCTACCAGGCTGAGGCCTACATCGAACGCACATTTAAAAGTGTATTCGAACAAGGCTGTGCGGAGGAAATCGAGTATATCGTGGTGGATGGGGCGTCGAAAGATAAAACGTTGTCCATCATTGAGGCAAATAAAGCACAAATTAATCAACTCATTTCAGAGAAAGACAAGGGGATTTACGATGCGATGAACAAGGGAATGCAACTCGCCAAAGGGGAATATATCCTATTTTTGAATGCGGGGGACACTTTTGCGTCTTCAACTACCTTGCGTAACATCCTGCTTGAACTAGCCAGGAATCCCGATGTGCTGTATGGAGAAGCAGTTTTCGTGAATAATGAGGGACAGTCTTTGGGTCTTCGCAGTGAGGTAACGCCGCACCGATTGCCTTTACAATTAAGCTGGAGAGATTTCAAGAATGGCATGCTAGTTTGCCATCAGGCATTTATTGCAAAACGCAGCATCGCTCCCTTATTTAATCTGGAATATCGCTTAAGTTCCGATATCGATTGGGAGATTCAAGTTTTAAAGAATAGTCAATTTATCCTGAAATCTGAAGCCCCCATTTGCAACTACTTAATGGGTGGCGCTTCTGTGCAAAACCTCAAGAGATCCTGGGAGGAAAGATACCAGGTATTAAAATCGCATTTCGGATTTTTACCCAATTTAATCAACCACTTGGTAATCATTACCAGAGGATTGATTTTTGCCCTAAAAAAACAGGGTAAGTATTGGTAAATCAGCTATATTTGTCTCTATGAGATTTCGCATAATCCTCCTTTTTCTCGCAATTACCTTTGTCAGTTTTGGCCAAAAATTCCGATTCAATTCGGGTGTAGGAACTTCCCTCATTTCATGGCACGAACAACAAATGACCTTAGATTTCGCAGCTGAAATTTCCTTTCAAAACCCAGAAAAAAATCACAAGACATTCATCGCATTAAAAACGATGGGCAATCTCACCGGAAAGGCAATCGATAGAAACTCCTATACATTCATTGAACCACCAATGAACAATTATAACCAGCCCATTCAGCCCACTGATGTACTACAGGCAAGTTATAGAGGGGGTGAAGCAGAAGCTGGATTAGTTTGGAATACAATCAAAAATAACAAAAAGGTGCATCTAGCACCGGTGCTTAGCCTTTACAGTAGATCCTTAGCTAGAAAAATTAGCTCCATGCGATCTGAATATATTGAGGAAGAAAAATATTCCTTACACGGAATAAGCGGAGGATTGGGGCTAGTTATCCCAGGAAAAACGACCGTTCATATTCAAGCCCAAGTTTTCGAGCCTTTGTATGAGGAAGTTACTCTTTACGGTCGCTATGTGGGAGTACCTTACCAATCCTTAGTCTCTGATAAGCACTTGAATTTCAAGGCTAAAATCCAAGTGGTTAAAGGTAAATTCGGTTGGACATTGAACCTAGAAACACTCAATTTAGGTGGGGCAGAAAATCCCAAATCAAAGTCAATTAAGGCCTCTCAAGCCATAATTCCTTCTACTTTACTCACTTTTTTCTTCTAAGATGAAGAAATTGTTTCTCCTGCTTTTTTACTATTCAGCGGTTGCACAAACTGATTCCACTAAAGTATTAGAGGAAGTAAAGGTCTATGTTTTTGAACAAAAACGCAGTGCACTTACTACCCCGGATGCCTTTGTTCGAAGTGCAGATCTTCAGCGGTATAGCTCAACCCAGTTTGTATCTACGCTTAATTCAATGGCAGGTATACGGATGGAAGAAAGATCTCCGGGTAGTTACCGAATTGCGATAAGGGGTAGCTCACTTAGGGCACCTTTTGGCGTTCGAAATACCAAAGTCTACTGGAATCAGATTCCGTTTACGGATGCAGGTAACAATACCTACATCTCCTTATTGGAACCCGCGTTGTTTTCGTCCTTAACAATCACTAAGGGACCAGCTGCAGGAATTTATGGGGCAGGAACCGGGGGAGCTTTATTATTTGAAAGTGGGTCACGAGGTCATTCAGTGAATGTAGAGACTGTTTACCATTCCTTAGGCGGATTGAAAACGTCCATCGATTTATCTGCTGAAAATCACCGATTATTTGCGTCCTTTAATCAACAAGAGGGGTACCGAGCACAGTCCGCCATGAAGAAGCAATGGATTTCGTATGAATTCCACCATAGCTTCGCGAAAAATCTCAACTTAGATTTAAGTACCTATTACGTAGATTTAGCTTACCAAACCCCAGGAGGCTTGACCAAGGCTCAATTCCTGGCTGATCCAAAGCAGGCAAGACCTGCAGCAGGCCTATTCAAAAGCGCGCAACAACAAGAGGCGACGTTTAAAATTAAAAGTTTTGGTTTAAGTGCGCGGGCTTCACAGGTGCTGAATAACGTTTGGGCTTGGGATTTAAGCCAGGCTGTACAAATGAATGATGTCGAAAATCCGACTATCAGAAACTATGAAATTCGACATGAACCTAATTATTCCACACGGGGTATACTGCATAGAAAGGGAGTAATCAATAGCGATCTGGGATTTGAATACCAAAATGGACAGATGAATAGCTCCACTTACGGAAATAACAGTGGAATTAAAGGAAACTTGACGCTCACCCAAAACACCCATGTCCAGCAAGGAAGTCTTTTCTTACAGAATGAATATGCCGGCTTAGCGAATTGGATCTTTACCTTCTCTGGAAGCTTGAGCAGTTACTGGACGGAATACATCGGAAACGAGGCGATTTTCTCTCCGAGACTGGCCATTTTACGAAAATTAGGACCGAATCAAAGTGTAGTTGCCAAAGTCGCTCACGGCTATTCTCCTCCCAGCATTAGTGAATTGAGGCCCTCATCAGGAGAAATTAATCGGGCTTTGAAAGCTGAAAATGGCTGGAACCACGAACTTACCTACCGCGGAAAGTACGCGAAATTCAACTGGGATCTGAGCATTTATCAATTCAACTTAAACGAAACCATTGTTGTTCGTAGAGCCGCTGATGGATCAGACTATTTCACGAATGCGGGATCAACAACTCAGCAAGGTTTGGAATTGAGTGCCTCCTGGCTAATTACTCCTAGGCTAACTCTTGAACAATCACATACCTGGCAAAACTTCCGATTTGCCAATGGAAATTTCTTGACTGGAACAACACCCTATCAGCAAGCTAGTACGCTTCTTTGGAAACATCCTTCCGGATTGAGTATCATTCAAAACTTCCAATTCGTGGATTACCAATTCTTAAATGATGCTAATACGGAGCAAATGGGCTCCTACCACCTTTGGAATACAAAAATAAGTTATGCTAAAAAACGCTGGACACTCTGGGCAGCCGTAGATAATCTGGGTGATGAGCAGTATTCCTCAGGTCCAGATCTAAATGCTACCGGAGCTCGCTTTTACAATCCTTCACCCGGACGAAATTTTCACATCGGGTTACAGCTTAACTTAGCCTACTTGCGTTAAGTCGCTCCATTAATTCTCCCAAATGCGAATCGCTCACGGCTATTTCGTAGTTCCCTATTTTAATGCGCTGCTGCTTAATAGATTCAATCTTCTGTAAATTCACGATGAACGATTTATGTACACGCATAAAACCGTGCGGCATGACTTTGGCCTCGACACTTTTCATCGTCTGCTTAGTCAAAATGGGATATTTCTCTCCCTCCACATAGATCTTCACATAATCTTTCAATCCTTCTATATGAGTGACGGTAGGTACTGAAATTCGAACGAGCGAATATTCCACATTGACAAAGAAGAAATCGGCTAAAGGCTCTTTTTCTACCACATTTTTACCCACAAAAATATGGTACGCCTTATTGGCACTCAATGCAAAACGATCTAAACTAACCGGCTTCATTAAATAATCCACCGCATCGAGATTATAACTTTCTACCGCATAATTTGCATAAGCCGTCACAAAAATAACTAGGGGTTTCACTGCCAAAGAAGACAAGAACGAAGTCCCTAATAAACCAGGCATTTGAATATCTAAGAAAAGTAAATCGACTTGCTCTTTTTGGAGTAATTCCATGGCCTCGAATGCATTCGAACAAGAACCTACTAAATTCAAAAATGGAATTTGCTTCACATTTTCCTCCAGTAATTTACGGCCCATCACTTCGTCGTCCACGACAATGCAGTTCATTTTTACCATCTTATTTCAAAGTTAGGTTTAGTTCTACGGAGAAATTTAGGTCATCCTCCTCAATCGTTAAGGTATGTTTGTTAGGGTATAATAATTCCAAACGACGCTTCACATTCTTCAAACCGATACCAGAACTTGGATCTTTAAATACTTGTTCCTCTTTGCCCTTTTTGTTCTTTACCACAAAATGCAATCCATGTTCTGTGGTCTCTAAGGTCACATAGATAAATGGCTTATCTACTAAACCCACCCCATGTTTTACCGCATTTTCTACAAAGGGAATCAATAACATGGGTTCAATCATATGACCCGCGCCATTCCCTTTCACTTGGAAAATAAAATCAACATTACCGTCAAAGCGCATTTTTTGGAGATCAATGTAATTCTCCACGTAGGCTAATTCATTTGTTAAGGGAACCATCGTTTGATCTGAATCATACAACATATAGCGCATCAGAGAAGACAAACGCATCGTTACATCTTCTGCTTTTTCTGAGGCTTTGGTCCTGATCAAATACACAATACTGTTCAGAATATTAAAGATAAAATGCGGACTAATCTGAGATCGCAAAAAGGCTAACTCTGATTTCAGTTGCTCATTTTTCTGTTCCTCCTTATTCGCATCTTGCTCTAAAAACTCTAACAATAAGCCATAAGCAGAGGCTATAGCGGACACCATGATCAGCGGAAACACCCCTAAAATCTCGGGAGCTGTGCCGTGCTCATGTTCAAATTCTAAAAAAGTATGATGAAATAAAGTTTGCAATAGAAAGAATGCCACATTCGTCACAATCAAAACAGCGAAAAATACCCAAATCCCTTTCTTCTTAAATACATAGGGAATCAATAACAACGTGATCACATAGAATAAGGGCATCACCGTGATCAACTCTACCCAAATATGTTCTGAGAATTCTGGGTTATCATGCGGGTGCGGATGAGCCACTTCATGGGTTTGATGCACTGGACTTAATAGAGGTAAACCTACCCACATTCCCCAAAGAATCAGGTTAAACAACACCTGAAAGGTGCGCTTCGTTTTCCTAGAATTAATAACCTGCCACATAGCACAAATGATTTTTACAAATCTAGCCAAATAAGCGGAATCCTCCTCCTACCTTCATCGATAGAATAAGTCCTTTAATCTGCTTATTAAGCCTATGTATCTAATTGGATTTATTGAAACGTTATAATTTGTACATTCGTAAAAAAATAAAAGACATGAAAAATTCGATTCGCCTATTATTCTTGTTGTTGTTTGGCTTCCAATCCATTGACGATGCATTTGGCCAAGAAACAGTATTCAAAATTAAAAAGGATACCACGTCTTCAATGAAGACCTTATTCAAACCACATAAACTAAAGTCCTTTGGTTTATCATTACAATCTCAAGTGCTATTTGGCAAAGGAGGTCCAGAGCACGGAATGGGTCTTCAAATGCATTTGAATAATAAATTGTCCTTAGGTATTGCTTCTTTTAATTCAATGGATAGAAGAGATGATCGCAATGGAATGGCTCCAGAACCACGCCAACGATTTAATGCTTTGACCATAGAAGTCACTCCTATGGCAAATAAGTTATTTCATTTAAGTTTCCCATTAGCGATAGGTAGAATACAGCAGGAAAATCCGATGATCTATAACTATACAAGTAGTATGATGCCACAACCTGGACCTGGATATGGAGGTAACTGGGGCAGAAATGATCCATTCAGAAATGGCCCGCGTGCTTTAGGTGTACAACCAGGCATTAACCTTGAAGTGAATCTATTCAAATATATAAAAGTATTTGGTGGCGCAAATTACCGCTTCGCATTTGGGGAAGAAAAAACACGTGATATGTCGAGAGCGACGGGAACGATTGGGGTGAAAGTGGGGGTTTTTGATTATCGCCGCGTTCGCGGAAAATAGATTATAGATAATAGAGTAGAGAGTATAGACATAAAGCACAAAGAATAAAGCATAGAGTTGGAATCCGCTCCGCGGATACGTATGTGAAATGTGTTTCACGAAATCATTAAAAAAGGGGATCAGATTGATCCCCTTTTTTATTCTCTTTTTAGGTAGAGAATTTTTGATTTTGTCATTCAGAAAATATCGCGCAGCGCATTTTGGAATGACAAAATTAAAAATTCCTTTCCCCAGCCTCGCGCTTTCCTAACAACACCGCACCCACCATCGCCACAAAGAACAAGATAGATACTAGCTCAAAAGGCAATAAGTACTCTGAATACAAGACTTTACCTAGGTTTTCGACCATACCCGTTTGGGAAACAAAACCTTGCTCCTGAGGAGTTTGGAAGTTATTTTGACGAACTAAAGCTATTAAAACCACTAATAAAGAACCTGCGACTACTGAGCCAGCGAGCTTCGTTAAATTCGATTTTGATTCGGGTTGGTTCTTGCGCAAATCAAACATCATGATTACGAAAAGGAATAATACCATGATCGCTCCCGCGTAAACGATGATATTTACCGCCATCAAGAACTGTGCATTTAACAGGACGTAATGACCTGAAATGCAGAAAAAAGTGAACACTAAGTATAAAACTGAGTGAATCGGGTTCTTCGCTAAAACGACCATTAGGGCGCTTAGTAAAGTTAAACCTGAAAGAAAATACCAAATATTAGAAATCTCCATAAGAATTTATTTCCAGCCCTCACGCAAATAGCGTTGGTCCATTTTTTCAACTAATTTATCTTTCCCGTAAATCACCTCATCGCGGCTACTGAATACAGGAACCATTTGATCGTGGCGTAAGAAGATCGCCTCTTT
>JAURHT010000208.1 GCA_030833145.1 Aquirufa sp. | reverse complement strand
ATGGATGGGATTTTGGCCAAAATGTCTCTTTGCGATTTACCGGTGGATCTTCCACTCCTAGCGTGGGAAGAGGGCCTATGCGAACGCCAGCAGGTGTCGCTAAAATGACCGATGAGAATAACGATTTAATTTTCTATACGAATGGTTCCCGAGTTTTCGCAAAGGATAATTCACTCGTTGCGACGGGATTAAATGGAGATTCCACAAATATCCAAGGAGTCGCGATACTCCCGAAAACTACTTGCAAAGGCTGCCAAGCAGAGTATTATATCTTCACTTTTCAACGCAATGCTGCGGGTGAAAATCAAATTTACTACAGTATTTACGACCGAAAATTAAATGGAGGAAAGGGGGGAGTTACAATCAAAAACCAATTCTTGAGTCCAGCTCCATCTGCGGAACGTTTTGGCGTTGCAGTCGGTGGAGGCGATTATTATTGGTTGCAAACTCAGGATGTTAATTCCACCATATTACGCACTTTCAAAGTATCGAAAGCGGGTATTTCGGCACCCATAGAGGCGAATGCCCAGAGTCCAGCGTCTGGCAATACGGCGTCCACCCATTTCTCTCGAGATGGGAAAGTGTTAGCCATTGCCTATTCCGCACCTCCATCTAATCAGGTGGATATCTATGATTTTGATGTGGCATCCGGTAAATCGACCTATCGGTACCGAATTCCTTTAGCGAATAGTCCCTATGGAGTGGAGTTCTCAGCAGATGGGAAAATGATCTATGTGTCGATGCAAGGAAGTCCGAATTCACAAATTTGGCAATATTCCGTCGCTTCGAAAGATTCCACACTGATGCAAAAATCCAAAAGTCTTTTGTGGTCTGGGGTAGGCAAAATAGGGGCGCTACAGGGCGATCCATCGAGTGGGGCTATCATTTATGTCGCCTTCGATGGAAGTAGTAGTTTAGGGAAAATTGTTAATCCAGATATTTCTTTGAAGGATTCCACACGGTCAGTTCGAGCTTCTTTCGTACGAAATGGATTGAATTTAGCGGCGGGAACGACGAGTGGATTAGGCCTGCCATTATCGATTGTGTTAACTCCTAAACCTTCCTCCACGCCTAGTATTCAGCAAAGTTGCGATGGAACGACCTACCATTTTAAAGTAAGTCAGGATTTGTGTGACCCCATCAAAAATGACCGGCTAGACTGGAAAATTTACCGGAGTACCTTGGATCCTAACCGTAATGCGGATGGCGTGCTAGTACCCTTGAATCCAGCGGGAACCTTGCTCTATTCGTATACGGGCACCGAAATGACTTATGATTTCAAGCAAGCGGGTGACTATGTGGTGACTGTAGCTATCTCTAATGCTTGGTTGACGAATTATCTGCTCGATGCGTCAGCTTATCATGTAGAGTTGCTAGATCCCTTCGTTTTACCTGCTTCTTATACCTTCATCTGTAAAGAAGATGGCCGAATCGGACCTAGTGCAGTGCCTTCTGTAGCCGCCTTTACCTATACCTGGAGCACGGGTGAATCCACTCGATTTATTCAGGTGCCAAAGCCTTCTGGGAAATATTCGTTGGAGATTAAGGAGGATGCTACTGGTTGTTCGATAAAAAAGGAGACGCAAGTGAATTTTACAACGAATCCACTCGCGGTGCAAAAACAGGATGGGATTATCTGCAATGATAAGCCGATACAGCCGTATTTAGTTCAAATTAAACCGTCTCCAGCTGATCTTCAAATTAGCTGGCAGGCAAATCCAGGAATCGTTTCGGGTTGGAATTCAAAAGATTTACAGATTAATCGAAGTGGACTTTATCAGTTTACCTTGCGGGATAGTGATGGGTGTGAGCTAAAGGATAGTGTTAAAATTGAAGATAAATGTGATGCCATTCTGATTGCGCCTACGGTGTTTACGCCTAATGGGGATGGTTTGAATGATGTTTTTGAGCCCTCTTATAATTGGAACGAGACGAATGCTACCTATCCGAAATCGAGAACGCAAGTGATTTCTTTAGAGATATATAATCGCTGGGGAGAACAGATTTATAGTACGAAAGGCCCTGTTTTTGCTTGGGATGGTACCTATAATGGGGCCAAAGTCCCGCAAGAAACCTACGCTTTCATCATTCGCTACCAAGCAATTGATTATCCAGAGAAAGGGATTCAAGAAAAACGCGGTGCGGTCGTCGTAGTCTACTAGTAGGCTCTTACTTCGATGCCTTTCATGAAGTTCACGAATGATTTATTCACCACTTGATTACCTCCCGGAGTAGGGAAATTACCAGTGAAATACCAATCTCCCAAGTGATCTGGGCAGGCTACATTCAAGTTAGCTACGGTTTGGTAGACAATCGAAAGTTCTGCTTTTAGGCCTTTAGGACGTACAATTTCTGCGATTTTATCTGAGATTTCTTCGTCTGTAAACGGCGCGTAAATAGCTTTTACAAAGTTTTCCTCTGTGGCAGTTCCATTTTCCAGCGCGTTTAAGCAACGTAAGTTGACTTCATCTAGGATATTTTCTAATCCACGCTCTTTTAAAAGGGCTAAAGCCGCGCGGAAAGCGACGAATTCCTTCATTTTGGACATATCGATACCATAGCAATCTGGGTAGCGAATCTGTGGAGCGGAGGAAACGATGACGATTTTCTTTGGAGATAATTTATCCAATAACTTCAAGATACTTTTCTCTAAGGTCGTGCCGCGAACGATCGAGTCATCGATAATCACGACTGAATCCACTTCCTTATTAATTACTTCGTAGGTGGTATCATACACGTGAGCGACCATATCATCACGCTGATCATCCGAGGTGATGAACGTACGCACTTTGACGTCTTTCGAGATCAGTTTCTCGACGCGTGGACGGAAGGTTAATAATTCTTCTAATTCTTCTTCGAAAAGAATGCCTTCCATGATGGCTTTCTTGCGTTCCTTCGCTAAATGATCTTCTAAACCGTCGATCATCCCAAGGAAAGCCGTTTCGGCCGTGTTAGGAATATAGGAGAATACGGTATTTTTTAAGTCGTGATGTACCTCCTCTAAAATTTGAGGGATCAATAATTGACCTAATTTTTTGCGTTCGTGGTAGATATCTGGATCGGATCCACGAGAGAAGTAGATGCGTTCGAAAGAGCACGATTTCTGCTCTAAGCGATCGATGAAAGGTACTTCTTTCACTTCCCCTTGGATATCGATAATCAGGGCATGGCCCGGAGTGATTTCTTTGATTT
>JAURHT010000234.1 GCA_030833145.1 Aquirufa sp. | reverse complement strand
TACGAGAACCGCTATTGGGTGAACTTGATGGCCGGCGTTGAAGCTCAAATCGGCATCACGAAGAACCTGCTTTTAGGGGGCTCTTATCTGTATACCTCCGTGAACAATTACATGTGGGTGCGCATCGAGGATGGTATCGCCGATTGGTCTGATTCGTCCACGAAGTCGGATTACATGAACCAGCAGTGGCAGGTTTCCTTAAAATACCAAATCAATGGACGCCGTTAAAAAACTGTATTTGCAGGCGTATTTCTTCGTGATGGCACTGTATGTGTTTTTCAACAAGGGGATTGCTTACAGTTTTTTGGCAGAGGCTTTATGGGCTGGCGGATTCATCGTCTTGTTTTTAACGCGTAAATCGTATGCTTTTGGGTGGGATAAGCGGACGAAGATTTTGGCCTTTTTTCTGTTGGTGACTTTAGGCTATATCGGTTGGGGATTGCGCTCTTATGCCCTGTTTGATGTAATCCGCGACTCTTTTGTGATCCAATATGCGTGGTTCGCTTTTTTCGTGTTTTTATTCAAGGATCTGCGGGCGCAAATGTGGGAGTATATCATCAAGATCTACGCTTGGTTTCCGTTTTTTGCCTTGTTGAATTTTTACCTCCAAAACTTCTCCGAATTCTTCGAGAATTTCATCCTCTTCGGATCCGTGCCCTTCGCCCTTTATAAGTACGGCGATATGGGGGTGCATTTATTGATTTCCTCGTTAGTCTTGATGCTGTATTTAAACCATCGATCGATCCGTTTTCAGGTGACTATTGCGGTCGCTATTCTGTTGAATTTATTGATTATCACGGCCTATTCTCGCTCGGGAATGCTCGCTTATTTGATTAGTTTAGGCCTTTTTGTGTTCTATACGAAGCGCGAAGAGATGCGGGTTTTGCTCAAACAATATGCACGTTATTTGCCTATCATCTTGCTGATTGTATTGCCATTGTATGCGTCTATCAAGGTGAAGGAAAACTTCCAGGGCCGCAAGGTGGGGATGGAGCAATTAGTGGAGAATGTGGGCTCGATGTTTGGGGTGAGTAAGGATGCGACGCTGGACAAGAACAAGGTTTGGCGCTTGATCTGGTGGGCGAATATCATTGATTATAGTATCACGCCGGAATATGCGGTGCAGGGCAAGGGTTTGGGGATGAGTCTGGCGGAAAGTGATGATATTAATACGGATGTGGAGGATTTGCGGTCGCCGCATAATTTTAATTTGACGATTTTAGCGCGTTTCGGTTGGCCGCTGTTCTTGTTATGGGCCTATTGGCTAGTGTGTCTTTTTAAGCCCATGTTTAAACGGCAGTTGAACGACCAGCAGTTGATGATTTCCTGCGTGCTGTTCACTTTTTGGCTGAATGGAAGTTTCGATGTGTTCTTAGAGGGACCCATGGGCGCTTTTCCGTTTTGGACCTGGGTGGGCTTGTATTTTTTAGGAGATTTCTTTCCGGAACCAGATGCCGCACCGAATGAAGCATAATAGGGTCAATATTCTGGGGACCCCCGTTTCCTCACTGTCGATGGACGAATTGTTCAGCGATTGGGAGGCTGTGATTCAGCAGTGCCAAAAAGCCCAGGTTTGTATTACTCCCGTGAATTCGATTTTGGCGGCGCGCGCGACAGCGCGCGTTCAAACCATCTATAAGAACGCAGATTATGTTCTTTGCGATGGAGTCCCGGTGAAATGGGCCTCCGAGTTTCTGGGAACGCCCATCAAGCAAAGGATTACAGGTTTAGATGTATTGCCTAGGATATTTCCGTTTGCCTTAAAGAACGATTTCTCGATCTTTTTGCTTGGCGCTTCGCCGGGAGTCGCGGAAACGCTAAAGCTGGTGATGGAGGCAAAGCACCCAGGTGTGCGAATCGTGGGAACCTTCGTGCCGCCGTTCAGAGCGGTCTTTTCAGAGGATGAAAATGAGCAGATGATTCAGGCGATCAATGTAGTGAAGCCGGATATTTTATTGGTGAGTCTGACGGCCCCGAAACAAGATATTTGGATTGCGGAAAATCTAGACGGCTTAGACACGCATTTGGCAATCGGAATAGGCGGAGCCTTCGAAGTGGCTGCGGGAATGATCAAAAGAGCGCCAGGTTGGATGCAGAAGGCTGGTTTGGAATGGTTTTATCGTTTCTTGCAGGAGCCTAAACGGATGTTCAAACGCTATTTCGTGGAGGCGCCGGTGTTCATTCCGCTGATAATAAAACAACGATCTAATACGCGTTCTGGTCGCCTCTAAAGAAGTTAATGACCGTCTGGAGGATGATTTGGCAATCTAACCAAAACGACCAGCGGTGAATATAACTCAAATCAAAGTCCACACGTTCTTGCATATCCTCCGTCGTGCGCGTTTCCCCGCGGCAGCCATTTACCTGCGCCCAGCCACTAATTCCTGGCAAAACGATGTGGCGTAACATATAATTATCCACCGTATTCATCGATTCGATGTTCAGCGGAGTCGGGTGCGGACGAGGTCCCACGACGGACATATCGCCCATCAACACATTCCAAAACTGCGGAATCTCATCTAAGTTCGTCTTCCGTAAAAAAGCCCCAATACGCGTGATACGTGGGTCATCTTTGTGCGCTTGCTGGTAATTCCCATCTTCATCCAAATCCTCACTTTCCTGCACCATCGTCCGGAATTTATAGCAAATCAAAGTCTCGTTATTTAAGCCCCAGCGCTCTTGTTTGAAGATGACGGGCCCTTTGGACGTCAACTTAATCAACAAAGCAATCAGCGGAAACAAAATCAACCCGAAAGTACAGAAGAAAAGTACCGAGAAAGTCAC
>JAURHT010000032.1 GCA_030833145.1 Aquirufa sp. | reverse complement strand
TTAGTATGTTTTTCTTTTCGAAGGAAACGACTTTACAGCCGATAACCATCAAGCAGTTTGAGTCTATGTTGATTCAAAAAGAGGTGGAGAAGGTCGTTATTGTTAATGATAAAATAGTAGAGGTAAGCCTGAAGCCTACTTTTATTCCAAAGTATTTCAAGAAAAGCACGACGCAGAAATTAGTTCCTGCGGCTCAAGTTCCACACTTTGAATTTGAAATTAATTCGAAAGAAAGTTTCGAGCGTTTCCTGGAAGATCGCCAAAAAGCTTTCCCACGAAACGAACAAATAATGGCTTCTCCTGAGACGAGAACGGGTCCTTTGGATTGGTTAGGTACTTGGGGATTCTTTATTTTGATGGGCCTAAGTTTCTATTTCTTATTCTTTAGAATGGGTGGAGGAGCTGGCGGTGGTGGCCAAATTTTCAATATTGGTCGTTCTCGCGCTACATTGATCGAAGGCGAGTCTAAAGTAAAGATTACGTTCAATGATGTAGCAGGTTTAGATGAAGCGAAAGAAGAAATTCAAGAGATTGTTGAGTTCTTAAAATTCCCTAAAAAGTTCACTGACTTAGGGGGTAAAATACCGAAGGGTGCCTTATTGGTAGGCCCTCCAGGTACAGGTAAAACCTTGCTAGCGAAAGCGGTAGCAGGAGAAGCTGGCGTTCCGTTTTTCTCTTTATCAGGTTCTGATTTTGTAGAAATGTTTGTGGGTGTAGGTGCAGCGCGTGTACGTGATTTGTTCAAGCAAGCTAAGGAAAAAGCCCCTTGTATTATCTTTATTGATGAGATTGATGCAGTAGGTCGTTCACGTGGACGTGGCTCGATGCCAGGTGGAAACGATGAGCGTGAAAATACCTTGAACTCTCTTTTAGTGGAGATGGATGGTTTCGCAACGGACTCTGGTATTATCATTATGGCAGCGACTAACCGTCCAGATGTATTGGATCCAGCTTTGTTACGTCCAGGTCGTTTTGATCGTCAAATCTCGATTGATAAACCCGATATCATCGGTCGTGAAGCTATTTTCAAGGTGCACTTAAAGCCATTGAAATTAGCGGCTGATACAGACCCTAAAGAATTAGCGGCTCAAACTCCAGGTTTTGCAGGTGCTGAGATTGCTAATGTATGTAATGAAGCAGCCTTGATCGCGGCTCGTCGTTCCAAGACAGCGGTAGATATGAATGACTTCCAAGAAGCGATGGATCGTGTGATTGGTGGTTTAGAGAAGAAAAACAAGTTGATTTCTCCAGAAGAGAAGAAAATTGTAGCGTTCCACGAAGCAGGACATGCGATTGCAGGATGGTTCTTAGAGCATGCAAACCCATTGGTAAAAGTGTCGATTGTCCCTCGTGGGGTGGCCGCATTAGGTTACGCACAATATTTGCCTAAAGAGCAATTCTTGTACCGTACGGAGCAATTGATGGATGAGATGTGTGTGACTTTAGGTGGTCGTGCGGCGGAGGAAATTGTCTTTGGAAAGATTTCAACAGGTGCACAAAATGACTTAGAGCGAATTACGAAATTAGCCTACTCGATGGTGACCATTTATGGCATGAATGAGAAATTAGGTAATATTTCTTATTACGATTCCAAAGGTTCAGAATACCAATTCAATAAGCCCTATTCTGAAACTACTGCGCGTGAAATTGATGAGGAGGTTCGTAAAATCATCAAGGAGGCGTATGATCGCACAAAGAAATTGTTGAAATCGAAGCAAGATAAATTGACGATTTTAGCCGAGCAATTATTGCAAAAAGAGGTGTTGTTCCAAAGTGATTTAGAGGCGCTAGTAGGTCCTCGTCCTTTTGAGCAATTAACCTCTTACCAAGAGTTTATCAAGGGTGAGACCGAGAAAAAACGGAAGGTGGCTAAAGATGAGCGAGATTTAGCAGAGGAGAAAAAGAATGCGCCTAAGAAAGCCCCTGTGGCTAAAAAGGCGGAGGTGGTAGCGAAAGCGCCAGCTAAAAAGCCTGCCGCTAAAAAGGCGCCAGCTGCTAAAGACGTGGCGGCTAAGCCTAGAGCAAGAAAGCCTAAATCAACAGGTACTGATAGTTAATTAATTGGGGCGCCTTACAATCGCCCCATTTTTTTGATATGATTCACATAAATCTGACATCCGGGAAAAAAGTGTATTTCGCCTCTGATTTTCATTTAGGTTTTCCCTATGAAAAGACATCCAGAGAGCGAGAGAAAGCCTTGGTCTCCTGGTTAGATCAGGTTCAGTCAGATGCCCAAGATTTATTTCTGTTGGGTGATTTATTTGATTTTTGGTTCGAATACAAAACGGCAGTTCCACGCGGTTTTGTTCGCTTTTTAGGCAAATTATCTACATTAGCTGATCAAGGAATTAACATTCATATTTTTGTGGGAAATCATGATTTGTGGATGTGGGATTATTTAGAAAGGGAACTAGGCGCCAAGATTTACAGAGAGCCTCATGACTTAAAAATTACAACGGCTAACAAATCATTTCAATTACATGTTGGTCACGGGGATGGATTGGGACCTGGAGATACTGGATACAAGATTTTGAAGAAAGTATTCACGAATCGATTAGCGCAATGGCTTTTTGGTTTCTTGCATCCGAATGTGGGGATTAGTTTGGCTAATTTTTGGTCATCTACTCGTAAGGAAAGCACGATGACGAAAGGGGAGCAAGCCTTTGATCCAGATACGGATTACATTGTATCTTATGTGCGTGAAACGGCTTTATTGAAGCCAACGGTTGAGGCTTTTGTTTTTGGTCATCGACACCATCCTATTGCTTATCTGCTACCTTCTGGGGCGACTTATTACAATCTAGGGGATTGGTTTAATCCTCATTTCAAGAATGCTTATTATCTCCAAATTGATGAAAATAAAATCAACTTTATTCATTTTAACGCTTCTAGCGTTTAATACGTTAGCACAACAATCGACTGAACAATGGCGACCTGCCATTCATTTTAGTCCAAAGAAAAACTGGACCAATGACCCGAATGGTTTGATTTACATTAACGGGAATTACCACCTCTTTTATCAGCATAATCCTAAAGGAAACGAATGGGGAAACATGAGTTGGGGACATGCGAAAAGCAAAGACTTATTGCATTGGGAGGAATTGCCGGTAGCAATACCCCATGGTAAAGAATATATTTTCTCTGGATGTGTGGTGTATGATAAGGATCACGTTTCAGGATTAGGGGACCCTAAAAAGCCATTATTGATTGCCATTTATACGGCTGATTACCCTAATACGTTACAAGAACAGCATTTGGCCTTTTCGAATGACGAAGGTTTGACTTGGACTAAATATGCCCAAAATCCGGTTTTAAGCATTAATCTTAAAGACTTTAGAGATCCGAATATTATTTACCACGAACCATCGAAGCAATTTGTGATGACGGTAGTAAAGCCTTGGGAATATACAGCCCAGTTTTATGGTTCTACGGATTTGATTCATTGGAAACTGTTAAGTGAATTTGGGCCTCAAGGTGATGTGGATATGATTTGGGAATGTCCTTCCTTGTTAGAATTGCCGGTAGAAAATTCAAAAGAAACGAATTGGGTCTTAGCTTTATCAAGCCAAGGACCTTACAAGAAGACAGTGGGAATGCAGTATTTTGTGGGAAATTTTGATGGTAAGACCTTTACGAATGATGCCCCGAAAGAGCAGGTAAATTATGTCGATTATGGACGTGATTTTTATGCGGCGATTCCCTTTTATAACACGGTTAATAAAGAAACGTTTTGGTTAGGTTGGATGTTGAGTTGGTCTTATGGTAAGGAACAGCCTACTTTTCCTTGGAAAGGTCAAATGTCCCTAGCTAGAGCACTTTCATTAGAACATACTTCTCAAGGTTTAAAATTAAGACAAGTGTTGAAGCCCGATTTGACGAAACAAAAACCGAGCTATGAAGCGAAAAATTTGGTTCTCAAAGGCAGCAAAACCTTATCGGGAATGAAGTTTCTTCAGAGCAAAACCTATGTCATTGAGCTGAAAGTAGATGCCACGAATGCAAAACAATGGGGTGTTGAACTAGGTGATGAGGCAAAGGAGAATCCAGAATTAACACGCATTGGTTTCGATGAGAAAAGCCAAGATTGGTTTATTGATCGCCGATTGAGTGGTGTAGTGCCAGCCCCTGGCTTTGATATGATTCAGTCTGCCCCTTTTATCCCAGGTGAGGACAAAGTGATGCAATTAGTGGTGGATCGCTCGACCTTAGAATTGTTAGCTCAGGATGGCGTAGTGGCCATCAGCTCTTTACGTTTCCCAAAGAAAAAAGAAACGGTTCGTTTAGTCTCCTTAGGGGGAGAGCTCAGGATAAAGGAATTGCGCATTTGGGAGGTTAAATAGGGATTTTTTACTATCTTCGATTGCTTTTAAATTAACCAAGAAACGAATGTCGCAATTTCACACACGCTTAGAGGTCATGTCAGAATTGGCCAAAAACATGGACTCTTATGTGAAGGATTACTTAATCCCGATCGAGACCAATTGGCAGCCAGCTGATATGCTACCGGATTCCACAAAGGATTCGTTCTTTTCGGATGTGAAAGCCTTGCAAGAGGCAGCGAATGAATTGCCTTACGATTACTGGGCCGTTCTAGTGGGAGATACGATTACAGAGGAAGCATTGCCTACCTATGAATCCTGGTTATTAGCGATGGATACCGTTAATCAGGTAGATCAAAATGATGGCTGGGCTCGTTGGATTCGCACTTGGACCGCAGAAGAAAATCGCCATGGGAACCTTCTGGGTACCTATTTGTATTTATCTGGAAAGGTAGATATGAAAGCGGTGGCCGTTTCCACGCAATACTTAATTGCCGATGGGTTTGACATCGGAACATCGGCTGACCCGTATCGCAATTTCGTTTATACTTCGTTTCAAGAATTAGCAACTAATATTTCTCACCGTCGCACGGCCTCTTTAGCCAAGCAACACGGAAACTCTCTTTTATCTCGTATGTGTGCGCAAATTGCCGCAGATGAGTTGCGTCACCACAAAGCCTATCGCTCTTTCGTTTCAGAGATCTTTACATTAGATCCGAACGAGATGATGCTAGCTTTTGCGGATATGATGAAAAAGAAGATTGTGATGCCAGCTCATTTCTTGCGGGAGATTAATGGTGCGAAAAGCTCGTTGTTTGAGCATTTCTCTGATGCGGCACAACGTTTAGGTGTTTATACGACGAATGATTATGTGACCATTATGAAAGGTTTAATCAGTGACTGGAATATTGAAAATATGACAGGTTTGAATGAATCAGCAGAGAAAGCACGTGATTATGTGGCTAATTTGCCAGCCCGTTTAGAAAAATTAGCAGATCGAGTTAAGGTGCCAGAATTAGCGTATCCTTTCTCCTGGATTGCCTAATCAATTATGTCTAAGAAATTATCGATGGATGAGCTGAATAGGCTCGATGTATCCACTTATAAAAGTACGGAAAAGTTTCCTTATGTGATCGTATTAGATGACATTAGGAGTATGAATAACATTGGTTCTGCCTTTCGGACGGGAGATGCCTTTAAATGTGCTGCCATTCATTTGTGCGGTATCACCGCACAACCACCGCATCGGGAGATTTCTAAAACGGCCTTAGGGGCAGATGAATCAGTGGACTGGGTCTATTTTGAGGATGGTGCATCAAGTCGCGAGGTATTGCGTAAAGAAGGGTACCAAATCGTTTGCGTAGAACAGGTGCAAGGTTCCGTTTCATTAGAAAAATTCGAGCCGGTTAAGGGGGCTAAGTATGCATTTGTATTCGGTAATGAGGTTTTTGGGGTAAATGATGAATGGATTCAAGAAGCCGATTTTAGTTTAGAAATACCTCAGTTTGGTACGAAACATTCGTTGAATGTGTCGGTGAGTATGGGAGTCGTTATTTGGGATTTTGTGTCCAAAATCATCGCCTAATTTCATTCATCCTTTTTATTTTGCGTTCATCCTTTTGCCAGGCTTTGAACGCATTTTTTGTTTAAATTCGTCTAGTTAATTTTACGCTATGATATTATCAATTCAGAATGTGGTGAAGCGTTACGCTGATCACACAGCCTTAGCCGGAGTGAGTTTGGAGATTCCAAAGGGCCAAATCTTTGGACTTTTAGGTCCTAATGGCGCCGGTAAAACCTCCCTTATTCGAATTATTAATCAAATCACTGCACCGGATGAGGGGCAAGTGTTGTTTGATGGAGAGCTTTTGCAGCCTAAACACGTAGAACAAATCGGTTATTTGCCGGAAGAGCGCGGATTGTACAAGAAAATGAAGGTAGGTGACCAACTCATGTATTTAGCGCAATTAAAGGGCCTTTCTAAGGCTGAGGCACTAAGTAGATTAAAGGATTGGTTTATTCGACTGGAAATAAAGGATTGGTGGAACAAGCCTGTGGATGATTTGTCCAAAGGAATGCAGCAAAAGACCCAGTTCATTGCCACCGTTGTTCACGAGCCTAAATTGTTGATTTTAGATGAGCCGTTCTCTGGTTTTGATCCGATCAATGCGAATATGCTGAAGGACGAGATTTTGGCCTTAAAAGAACGCGGAACAACCATTTTATTCTCTACACACCGAATGGAATCTGTCGAGGAATTATGCGATAGCATCGCCTTGATTAATCATTCCCAAGTCGTATTAACCGGAGAGAAAGATGAGGTGAGAAATCGATTTAAGAAACATGCCTATGAAGTTACTTATTCCGGTGAATTAGGGGATTCTAAGGCTTTTGAAATCATTTCAATGACTCCAGAAAAGAACAAGGCAATCATCAAATTAGCGCAGCCAGATCAAACGAATTCAGCGATTGCAGCCTTGATCAAGCAGGTTGATTTATTCGAATTCAAGGAGGTAATTCCCTCGTTTAATGACATATTTATTCAAGTAGTAGGCGAAACGAAATAAGCGATGAACAAGATATTATTAGTGATTCAGCGGGAATATTTGACCCGCATTCAAAAGAAATCCTTCTGGATTGCCTCTTTGCTAGGCCCTATCCTAATTACAGTGATTTATGCGGTACCTATATGGTTAGCCACGCAGGACAAAGAGGTAAAGCGAATTGAAATTTTGGACGAGAGTGGTTTGTTTCAAACAACGGACTTAGTGGATAAAGAAGTGGAATTTAAGCTCGTAAACAAACCCGTTTCTGACTTGAAAGGTTCTTTTTCCAAAGAAGGTTACACCGCATTTGTTCACTTACCTAAGGATTTGTTGACCCATTCTGAAGACATCAAAATCTATTCAGAGAAGAATTTAAGTCTTCCGTTGAAATCTTCGATCGAGCGGGTTATCGAGAAGAAAGTACGCGCTATTTTAATGAAGGACGCTGGTATAGCCTCAGAGGTGTATGAAAAGACCCAAATCGAAGTAAGCAGTGAGACTATCACCGTTTCAGAGAAGGGAGATGAGACAAGTTCTTCGTCGGGTGGGGCGATGATCCTTGCAGGTGTGATGGGCATGTTGCTTTACATCACCTTATTATTGTATGGTTCACAAGTGATGAATGGAGTTATTGAAGAGAAGAGTAGCCGTATTATCGAAGTGATTATTTCCTCCATTAAGCCTTATCAGTTGATGTTGGGTAAGATTTTAGGTGTAGGAATGGTGGGTTTGACACAGTTTTTATTATGGATTGTGTTGACAATTGGCCTGTCTCAAGTGGCTTCTACTTTTTATGCTGCGAGTCCTGTGAAACAGAAGGTGGAGCAAATTAAGAAAGTGGACCCTGAAGTGGCGAAGAAAATGGATGATGCTTCCCCTATGGCAGAGGTAACGAAAGTGATTGAAAGCACGAATATTCCACTAGTCGTAGGTGGATTTTTATTCTATTTCTTGTTCGGTTACTTGCTATATAGCTCCCTGTTTGCGGCGATTGGGAGTGCGGTTGAAAGTACGGCTGAAGCCCAGCAATTCACTTTTATTGTGATGCTGCCGATTATTTTAGCCTTCATTATGGCACAATTTACAATGCAGGATCCGGATAGTACGATGGCTTTTTGGGCTTCTATGATCCCTTTTACATCACCTATTAATATGATGGTGCGCTTGCCTTATGGTGTTCCGATGTGGGAATTAGCCACTTCTATGACTTTATTAGTAGTGGGTTTCTTAGGATGTAGTTGGGTTTCGGCGCGTATCTACCGCGTAGGAATCTTGATGTACGGAAAGAAGATCACTGTCAAAGAGATGGCGAAATGGCTCTTTTATAAAGGTTAATTAAGCAGTTAGCCAAATATCTAATTCTTCTGGTTTTAACCCAGCAAAACATCTGTTATTTAAGACGAAAATCGGTCGCTTGATGGCAGATGTTTTTTCTTGTAGAAAGGTAAATACATCCAAATTAGCCTTCTCTTGGTCGCTTAATTGTCGGTAGGTGCTTCCTTGCTTATTTAATACCGTTTCTTCGCCTAATTGCTCGATGAAATAGCGTAATTGAGCTGCTTCGATACCACTTTTCTTATAATTATGGAAGGTAAAGGGAATCCCTTTTTCGTTTAAATAATCAAACGCTTTTTTCATCGTATTGCAAGCAGGAATTCCGTAAATAGTAAGCATCTTATTGATTTTGGTGGTATTTTTGTGGACTAAGACAAATTTAATACAAAACATCGTATGGAGTATAGAATTGAAAAAGATACTATGGGTAAGGTGCAAGTGCCTGCTCACGTTTATTGGGGTGCTCAAACGCAACGTTCGATTGAGAATTTCCCAATTGCTCAGGATATTAATAAAATGCCTAAAGAGATCATTAGAGCCTTTGCTTACCTAAAGAAAGCAGCGGCGATCACGAACTTTGAGGCAGGCGTCTTAGATGAGGCGAAAAAGAACCTAATTGGTCAAGTGTGTGATGAAATCTTAGAAGGTCAATGGGCAGATCAATTCCCATTAGTGGTCTGGCAAACAGGTTCTGGTACTCAATCTAATATGAATTGTAATGAGGTGATTGCTTACCGCGCACACGTCTTACAAGGTGGAAACTTACTTGATGAGCAGAAATTTGTACACCCTAATGACGATGTAAATAAGTCGCAATCTTCGAACGATACGTTCCCTACGGCGATGCACATCGCTGCATATCAATCGCTTGTGGAAGTAACAATTCCAGGTATTACGAAATTGCGTGATACTTTAGCTGCCAAAGCTAAAGCCTTCAAAAACGTGGTCAAAATTGGTCGTACGCACTTTATGGATGCGACTCCTTTGACTTTAGGCCAAGAATTTTCAGGTTACGTTTCACAATTAGATCACGGTTTACGTGCCATTAATAATAGTCTTGCGCACCTTTCTGAACTTGCTTTAGGAGGTACTGCGGTAGGAACTGGTATTAATACGCCAAAAGGCTATTCAGAGAATGTTGCGAAGCATATCGCTAATTTGACAGGATTACCATTTATTACAGCTGAGAACAAGTTTGAAGCATTAGCAGCACACGATGCGATTGTAGAGGCTCACGGAGCTTTAAAAACGGTTGCAGTGAGTTTAATGAAGATCGGTAACGACGTTCGTATGCTTTCTTCTGGACCTCGTTCGGGTATTGGTGAGATTTATATTCCCGATAATGAGCCAGGTTCTTCTATTATGCCTGGCAAAGTAAATCCAACGCAATGTGAAGCTATGACAATGGTAGCAGCGCAGGTGATGGGTAATGACGTAGCGATCGGAATTGGTGGCTCAAATGGCCATTTTGAGCTAAACGTATTCAAGCCAGTGATGATCTACAACTTCTTACATTCAGCTCGTTTAATTGGAGATGTGTGCGTAGCATTTAATGATAAATGTGCGGTAGGTATTGAACCACTTCACGATAACATTAAGAAGCACGTGAATAACTCCCTAATGTTAGTAACGGCCTTAAATACAAAGATCGGATACTACAAAGCAGCGGAGATTGCACAGACTGCCCATAAAAATGGCTCTACACTTAAGGAAACAGCGATTTCATTAGGTTATTTAACTGCCGAAGAGTTCGATGCGTGGGTAAAGCCTGAGAATATGGTAGGCGAGATCAATCTATAAGTAGAGAAAAAATACGCGATTCTCGTCGAGAATGCACAAAAAAAGCCCATACATTACGTATGGGCCTTTTTTTTATTGAATTACTAGGTCTTTAAGCCATTTCTCTTAATTCGAGACTATAAAACTCGTTAGGGAAGGGGAAACTCGCAGCGATTTCTTCGGCCACTTCTAAGCCAGGTAAAATCAGTGTGACAATCTGGGAAATTTCTCCTCCATCAATTTGTTGGATCAGTCGACTGTCTAATTTTCCGCTCTGATTTAACGCCTGTAATTCACCTGAAAATTTCTGAAAAAGCATGTCCGAATAAGTCGATTTTAAGCCCTTTAACCAAGTACGAATTTGGTCTAATTCTGCCTCCGATGCTAAGCTAGATTCACTAGATATTCCGGCTACTGGACCTCGAATGATGAACACAAATCGCTTCATTATAAATTGTATTATTTTTATATTTTAGAATTCAGACTGAAATTTATCGAAAGGATTTTCTTTCGGTATTTTGGGTGCTGGATTCGATTTTTCTTTTGGTGCAGCCTTCACTTTAGGTAGGAAAGGGGAGAGCCATTCGTCTAATTGACGTAGTGCATCTTTCTCTAATTGGTAGTAAATGAATACCCCATTTCTACGGGTGCTGACTAACCCCGCATCTTTTAATACCGATAAATGCCTGGAGATAGTAGGGGCGGCGTACTCAAATTGATCAAATATAGCCGTAGCAGGAAGTTCTCCTTCCTTTAATAGTTCGATGATTTTCCTTCTGGACTCATCCCCTAAAGCCTTTGCTATGTTCTCTACAGCCATGCTATTATTTGATATTTAGCTAAGTTAATATATTGATTTTAAATCTCCAAATCAGTTTATTGATAGCCTATTTAGCGCTCACACTAATTAATTAGCGAATCAAACAATTAATATTTAGCAATATAGTAAAGTATTAAATCATTATATAGCAAAATGGCTAAGCGTTGAGATTAGAGAGAGGAGAGTATAGAGTAGAGATGGTTAATTGTAAATGGTGGATGGTAACTGGTCACACCATTTCTGACTAGCGACTAAGACGTAGTCTACTAAGTCACGAAGTGACAACTAAACTGCAAAGCAGTGACTAGATCGCGTAGCGATGACTAAGACGCAGTCGACTAGCCTGTCACATACACCCTCTTAACTCGTTCACTGATATTTGTCATCAGTTCGTAAGGGATGGTTTCTGCTTGTTTGGCTAATTCATATAATTGTATTTTTCCGCCAAAGGCTATGGCGGTATCTTCGACAGAAATGTCGGGAAATTGACTGATATCTACCATGCACATATCCATGCAAATAGAACCTACGGTTGGGCAAAGATGACCCTTTATTTCGAAGCTTCCCTTGCCCATTCCGAGAGCTCTAGAATAACCATCTGCATAGCCGATAGCAAGGGTAGCAATGCGACCAGAACCAGCTAATTTACCACGTCTTCCGTAGCCAATTGTCTCATCTGGAGCGATGTTTTTGATCTGTGATATAGACGTTTTTAGGGTTAAAACGTTTTCGATCTTGTTTTTTACGTTCGGATTACCGGTAATTCCATACATACTGATGCCCAAACGGACCATATCTAGGCGTGCTGAAGGGTAACTTTGGATAGCTGCAGAGTTTGCGATGTGTTTGATGGTTTGATATCCGATACTTGTTTCGATTTCAGCTGCAGATGCATTAAAAGATTTTATCTGTTGCTCTGTGAAATCAGCGTGTTGTGGGCTATCTGCTGCTGCTAAATGGCTTAAAATGCTGGCTACCCATAAATGGGGCATTTGAGCTAAATTTTCTCCTAAATCAGCGATTTCTGATGCTTCAAAACCAAGGCGTTTCATACCCGTATCTAACTTGATATGGATTTTGATGTTTTTACCTTGTTGTGTTCCATATTCGTCGATGGCTTTGAGTAATTCGTAGCTATAGATTTCTGGTTCTAATCCATTTTCTGTAAGCTTATCAAATTCTTCAATTTGGGGATTCATGACCATGATGGGCACATAAATTCCGTGTTTACGCAAGTAAACGCCTTCGTCAGTATAGGCTACAGTTAAATAATCAACTCCGCTGTTTTGAAGTAAGGTAGCGATTTCAATTGCGCCAGTGCCATAGGCAAAGGCTTTGACCATAACCATTAATTTAGTTTCCGGTCCTATTTCCTTTTTAAAGTAGGCTAGATTATGTTGTAAAGCATCCAGGTTCACCTCTAATTGCGTTCTGTGGGTCTTATTTTCTAAGTTGTGAACGAGTTTTTCAAAGTTATACTTTCGGGCCCCTTTTAATAAAATTTGGCTAGAATTGATGGTATTAAGGAGTCCTGAAGAAATGAGGTCTTCTGTGCTTTGAAAGACATCTATTTGGTCGAAAATAGCTTTATTTCGGATGATTTGATCACCTATGCCGATCATTCGATCAATTTTTTGGTGACGAACTAGGGCCGCAATGGTGGTGTATAATTCTTTCTCTGGGATGCCTGTTTCGAGGAAATCACTGAGGATTAAGACACTTTTTTTGTGTTTGTTTTTCTTTAAAAGAGGTAATGCGAGGCGAAGCCCATCTAGGTCATTGTTATAGGAATCATCGATTAAGGTATTCCCGCGCAAGCCTTCTTTCATTTCTAAGCGCATTGATACGGGTTTTAATGCCCGAGCTTTTAGACTTAATATTTCCCGATTAATGCCTAAAATGGAGGCCATTATAAGGCAATGGGTGCTGTTCTCGAGCGATGCTTCATCGTTAAATTCGATGGAGCTATCGATGAAGGTTTCGCTTTGCGCTGCTTTGATAACTTTGATTTGCGCAGTTTTACCTTTTGTTTGCCAAAAAGTGAACAAGCCTTTATCTGGGCTAATCGTATTCCATCCAATTAATTCACAAGAAGGATTAATTTCCTGCATTATTTGCTTGATGGGATCATCTTGCAGATTAGTGACGCGATAGACGAGTTTTTTCGCTCTTTTAAAGAGTTGTAGTTTTTCTCTAAGCTTCTCTTCATCAGAGCTGAAATTAGAGCCGTGTGCCTCGCCAAAATGCGTGAAAATGCCATAGTCTGGTTTCAGCATGGCTTCGATTTTATCCATTTCCCTTTTTTGGGAAATACCAGCCTCGAAAATGCCTAAATTGTGTTTTTCTTGCATCGCCCAGAGGGAGAGTGGAACACCAATTTGGGAATTAAAACTCTTAGGACTTTTAACTACAGTAAACGCATTATTGCAAAGTGTGGCAAGCCATTCTTTACAGATGGTTTTACCATTCGAGCCAGTAATTCCGATAACAGGGTATTGAAATTGTTCCCGGTGTTGTTGCGCGATTGCTTGCAAGGTGGCAATGCTGTTTTCAACGACGTAAATGTTGGTTTGCTCCCATTTGGAAGCCTTTTCAGCGATGGGGCCATGCCAAGCTGATTCTTCGACAATAAATTCGCGTACGCCTTTGTTATATAATGATTCCACATATTGATGCCCATCGTGGTGTAGCCCGTTTACCGCAAAGAAAGCGGTTTTAGTAGGCTCATAAATTTGGCGACTATCTAAACTTAAGAAGCTGGCACGAAGATGGGCAGGGTTTTTATGCTGAATCATACATCTAAAATACAAAAAGGCGAGGAAACATTCCTCGCCTTCGTGAAAATTATATACTCATTCGGTTTAAGCTTCTAATGCAGCTACACCTGGCAATGTTTTACCTTCCATATATTCGAGTAATGCGCCACCGCCAGTAGAAACGTAGCTCACGCGATCTCCATAACCTGCGTTATTAACCGCAGAAGCGGAATCGCCACCTCCAATAAGTGAGAACGCTCCGTTTTCTTCTGTTGCTTTCACGACAGCATCCGCAATGGCGTTAGTTCCGATTGCGAAGTTTGAGAATTCAAATACGCCCATTGGGCCGTTCCAAAGGATTGTTTTTGATTTTGCGATCGTTTCCTGGAATAAAGCGATCGACTTAGGGCCGATGTCTAAACCTTCCCAACCATCAGGAATCTCACCGCGTTCTACCGTTTGACGGTTTGCGTTGTTATTGAAATCATCTGCACAAACGTTGTCTAAAGGCATAATTAAGTTCACACCTTTGGCCTTCGCTTTTTCGATTAATTGTTTCGCTAATTCTACTTTATCTGGCTCACAGATTGATTTACCAATCTTTCCGCCTTCTGCTAAAGAGAAAGTGTAAGTCATACCACCACCGATAATCAAGTTATCTACTTTGTCCAACAGACGTTCGATAATCAAGATTTTATCAGAGATTTTCGATCCACCCATGATCGCCGTAAACGGACGTTCCGAGTATTCTAGAATCTTTTGTGCGTTATCTAATTCCGCCTGCATGACGTATCCACTCACTTTATCTGTGAAGAATTGTCCGATTACAGCGGTAGAAGCGTGTGCACGGTGAGCCGTTCCAAATGCGTCATTAACCCAAACATTACCTAAACGAGCTAGTTTTTTAGCAAAATCAACATCTCCTTTTTCCTCTTCTTTGTAGAAACGAAGGTTTTCTAGTAGCAAGATTTCACCTGCTTGTAAACTGTTCGCTAATTCAACCGCTTCATCTGAAATGCAATCAGTGGCAAATTTTACTTTCACGCCAAAAACCAATGACAAAGGCGTTACTAAGTGTTTTAACGAATATTTTTCGGTAGGACCATCCTTCGGACGTCCTAGGTGAGACATTAATACAACCGATCCACCGTCTTTCAAAATCTTTTGAATCGTAGGAATCGTCGCCTTGATTCGGGTATCATCTGTAATTTCGAAACGCTCATTCAATGGAACGTTGAAATCAACACGTACTAGCGCTTTTTTACCAGCAAAATTGAAATTAGCAACAGTTTGCATATTTTTGTTTTGATTTATGAATAAAAGGATATTCCCCTTAAAAGGTAGACAAAGATAAACAATAATGGCGAATGATCGAAAAATTGAGGTAGAATTGTCTGCAACCTATTATTGGGATCATTTTAGCTATATTCTGCGCTATATCGACCGCCATTATCTGCCACTTTTACAAGAAAAAGAAATAGCATTTTTAAAAGATTTTTCTGAACTGACTTTCGCCGCGCAATGCCTGTATTTGCGGTTAGCGTCGCGTCGTTCGGCTTGTTTTCGGATCGAGAAGTTGAACTATCCGGAAATAGGGGATTTAGCAACTCCGCTTCTAGTTTTGCGAACGTCTGGTTTTCTTTCAGATGTTTCAGATGGAGTAGAATCGATATTTACGAAGCAGGAATGTGTTTCTTTGGCCAAAAAACAAGGTGTCAAAATCCCTAGTTTAGCTTCAAAAGAAGAAGCTGCAGCGTTCGTTTCTTCGGCTGATTTAATTGCTGCCTTTTCTTCTGGCGTGGTTGCTCCCGCGAGAGTGGAGGTATTTGCTTTCATTCAGTTCTTGTTTTTTGGGACTCGATCTCGTGATCTAACGGACTTCGTGGTGCGTGATTTAGGGCACCGTGCCTTTGTGGAAGTGCAAGAGGAGGATTTAAAGCCCTATTTTCAAACACGGGAAGAGGCGGAACAAAAGTGGGCCATTTCGATGTGGAGGGAATGGTTTTATACGACAGCCGTAAGTGCGGATGAGTTGCTGGCTTCTTGGCGTGTGCATATGTTGCCATTGGCTTCTTCTTTGTTAGAGCCATCGATTAGGGCATTTGAAAAAAGCTGTTATGCTTTAGGTCGTTTGTTAGAGCGAGAAAAGGCCTATTTAGAGGCTTTGGAAGTGTATGAGGTTTCTTTAACGGGTGCCTCTCTAGAGCGTCGAGTACGCGTTTTACAGAAAATGGGAGAGTTAGACGAAGCCATTGCTTGGGCCCGTGTAGGATTAGAAGTGTGTGTCTCGCCTACGGAGATTCATTTTTTCGAAGACTTTTTGGCCAAACAAGCCTCCAAAAAATCCATCAAGCAAGTGACTGCTTCGCTTAAGCAGGCTGAATTAATTGAAATATCACCGGAATATATCGGTCAAGTAGAAGCAGGAGTAGTGGCCCATTTTCAAGCGGAGGGCTATTATGCAGCTTTTACCGAAAACCAGATTTGGCGTAATTTCCTCGGTCTTTTCGCCTGGGATTTAATTTTTGCCGACCGAAAAGAGGGCTTCCATCACCCTTTTCAATGGGCACCCAGCCATTACGGAAAGGAAAGTTTTGCGGGGGAATTGCCTTTGCATTTGTTGCAAGATCGAGTCGGTTTATTAGCTCTTTTACGCTCCCGTGCTATCGAAAATCAGGGTGCGATGAATCCCTTAGTCGATTGGTATTCCCTCGATTTTGAGCTGATGGAGCGGTTTTTGCTCGTGATGCCGCCTGCTGGTTTGGCGGCAATTTGTCAATATTTATGGGAGCATCTAGGCACACACGTCAAGGGTTTTCCTGATTTATTTATCCAAAAAGGGGATGAATTTGCCTTCGTCGAAGTGAAATCCCCGAATGACCATTTATCGGCTATTCAGCATTTTTGGCACGATTTTATGAGAAGGAATGGGGTGGGGGTGAGG
>JAURHT010000230.1 GCA_030833145.1 Aquirufa sp. | reverse complement strand
GGCCAGTGGATTTGCTGTAAACGAGTGAGAATGGAACATCATTTTACGACGGTCATCCGAAAGGAAGGATTGGAAAAGTTGTTCGCTGCAAAGCGTTAATCCCATGGCCATCATGCCGCCGGTTAGGCCTTTGGAGAAACAAACGATGTCTGGTTTATGCGTTAAATAATCCATCGCGAACCACTTACCTGTCCGCCCAAAACCCGTCATAATCTCATCTGCAATACATAGAATGCCCTTTTCGCGCGCTATCTGAATCAAGGTATCTAAAGTCGATGCCTCGTACATCTTCATACCACCGGCTCCTTGGATTAAGGGTTCGAAGATGAAGGCAGCGTAACTTTCGTCAGCCGCTGACATCGCGGCGATGCAGGCTTCCGCGTCCTGTGGACTTGGCAAGAATTCCACTTCGAAAAGCATATCTTGGAAAGGTGCATTGAAGGAACTAGGAGCCCCTAAACTCATCGCCCCAAAGGTATCCCCATGGTAGGCATCTTGAAAAGCGAGTATTTTTCTGCGTTTCGTATTTCCCTGGTTATGGTAAAATTGCAACGCCATTTTGATGGCCACTTCTACGGCTGTGGAGCCATTATCGGAGAAAAATACGCGTTCGAAATTAGGGGGTAAATGCGCTAATAATCGTTCCGATAATTGTACCGCCGGTTCATGGGTAAAGCCAGCAAAGATGACTTGTTCGAGCTGGAGGGCCTGTTCGTATACTTTTTGGGCCAAATACGGATGCCCATGCCCATGCGTATTTACCCACCAGGAGGAAATCGCATCGATGTATTTCTTTCCGTCTGTATCAAATAAATGCGCTCCTTTTCCGCTCGCAATCGGAATCGAAATAGGTTCGATTTGATGTTGCGTGAAAGGGTGCCAAATCACCGCCGCATCCCGAGAAGCTAAATTCTGATTAGACATGGATTTTATCTGCATACGAAGCGATGACCGCTTCATTTAGTTCATTTTCTGTATTTACTCGTAAAACCAAAGGCAAGCCCGTATGGTTTAAAATAAATTTCTCACCGGATGGATTTTCGGGTCCATTGAACACGATTCCAGCCATCTGAACCCCTTGTTGTTTTAGCATCTCATAGCTCAATATCGTGTGATTAATACTTCCTAAATAGTTCTTGCTCACTAAAATGACCGGCAAGCCTAGTTGTTTGATCAGGTCTAAATTCGTGTCTCGATCATTCAGTGGAACCATGATTCCGCCCGCTAATTCGATAATTAAGGTGTTTTCTGTGGGTTTCTTAAACGCCTCCAGCTCGATTCTCACTCCATCAATTTCAGCCGCTGAATGAGGAGACAAGGGCTGGGTTAAAGCATAGGTCGATGGATGAACGGTCGCAGATGGAACCCATTTTCGGATCCAATATGCATCTCCAGTAGCGATATCTCCTGATTGCACCGGTTTCCAATAGTCCGCTTTAAGACCTGCCGTTAAAATGGCAGATGTGACGGTTTTTCCAATTTCTGTGCCTATGCCAGCGATAATAAACTGTTTCATTCAAGTGTTTTTATTAGTGATTGTATTTGTTCTTGAGTGTGCATCGCGCTCAATGTGATGCGTATGCGTTCTTTTCCTTTGGGTACTGTGGGTGAGACGATGGGTTTGATCGCGAAGTCGTTGGCTTTTGCCGCCTTCGCTCGAACTGCCTCGTTCCCTGTGACGAAAAAGGTTTGTATGGCTGTTTTGCTATCTCCCCAGGCATCGGATTTCACGTTTTCTCGGAAGAAGGCGATGTTCTCATGAAGCTTTTTTCGGGCTTCATTTTGGGATGGCAAATAGCGCAAAGTGCTTAATAGAGCTGACACATGTGCCGGAGTAGGTGCTGTGGAGTAGATGAAGGGTCTAGCGAAGTTGACGAGGTATTCTTTGAGGGCCAAAGACCCAAGAACCACCGCTCCCGCATTTCCCCAGGCTTTTCCGAAGGTGATGACGCGTGCAAAAATCTCCTCATTCAGTCCTAATTCGAAGACCAATCCTTGTCCTGCTGGGCCGTAAATTCCTCCTGAATGGGCTTCATCCACGATGAGTTCGGCACCGTATTTATTTTTTATATCGACTAATGCTGTTAGCGGGGCGATATCTCCATCCATCGAATAAACGGATTCTACTACGATCCACTTGCGTGTTTCAGCCGGGTATTGATCCAGTAAATGAACCAGGTCGTCCAGGTTATTGTGCTTGAAGATGCGTCTCTCGGCTTTGGAAAGACGTAAACCATCAATCAGACTTGCATGCAATAGTTTATCGCAAAAAATCACGTCTCCTTCTTGTGGGAGAGAGGATATCAAGCCCACATTCGCGTCATACCCGGAACTGAAAAGTAAGGCAGCCTTTGCACCGTGAAAGGAAGCGCATTCATTTTCGAAATGTTCGATTAATTTGCTTTGTCCAGAAATAAGTCTGGATCCGGTCGAACCGTTTTTTCGCGAGGCTAAGGGCAATGCCTCGAAATCCCGAGCGATGTTAGCTGCTAAGGTCTGATCTGATGCTAAACCCAAGTAGTCATTTGAGCAGAAATCAATCGTATGGTCCAGCACCTGTAATTGCCTGAGCAGACCCTCTTTACGGCGGGTTTCCAATAGGTCAATAAGCTGTTGCTGACTATTTTTCATAGATTTCTCTGCTGCAAAAATACGAAATAATCAAGTTGGACGATTGTTTTATCGCTTAATTGATAATTTTGACATAATTTCAACCTGAAACCCTTGCCAATTCAGGAGTATTTTGTAGTATTGCATGTCGATTCTGACAATTCAACGAGTAAACGTCCCCTAATTTTCTCATTTGACAAT
>JAURHT010000145.1 GCA_030833145.1 Aquirufa sp. | reverse complement strand
GGGTGCCCAGGCTCCAATAGTGGCATAAGAGGGAATTAAACCAATCGCAAATGTCGCACCTCCCATTAACATGAGGGTGACCATAAAGGTATATTTTCTTCCGATTAAATCGCCGAGACGACCAAAAACTAATGCACCAAATGGGCGCACTACAAATCCAGCTGCAAAAGTGGCTAAGGTGTTTAGAAAGGCGGCGGTAGGATTATCTGTGGGGAAGAATTTGGTCGATAATACCGTGGCTAAACTTCCAAAAATGTAAAAATCATACCACTCGATTAAGGTACCCACTGACGACGCACTAATAATGTAGGCGAGGCTTTGTTTTTTGGTTGACATTATTTTAAATAGGTTTTAACAAATCTAAAATTTTCTGCCTAATTCTGCTAAATTTGAGCCAAAATTCTTGCTTATGTATACCGAAACACAACGTTTCACCCAATGGTGGTTATGGCTTATTCTGATAGGAGTATGGTCTTCGATGGTCTATTCCATTATTACGGCACCACCACAAACAGACGCAGCCGTTTTTGTTTCATTTGGAATCGGAATTTTGTTGCCTTTGCTGTTTTGGCAAATGAAATTAACGACTCGCATTACTGCTGATGGCATCTACGTGCGCTTTTTTCCATTCCATTTGAAAGAGAAATTCTTCGCTTGGGAATCGATCACCTCGTCCTATGTTCGCACTTACAGTCCTTTGATGGAATATGGTGGCTGGGGAATCAAATACAGCTTTAAGGGAAATGGTTTAGTCTATAATACGGCGGGAAACGTGGGTTTACAGCTCTATTTTAAAGAGGGGGATCCGATCTTAATTGGTTCCCAAAAAGGGGAGGAGATCAAGCAGGTTTTAGCGGCATTAGGTCATTTAAACGAATCTGTGAAATAAAAGGCGTACCTTTGCGCCACATTATGAGGATGTTTGTTAGTATTTCATTGCTCATAACACATCTTTATACAGTTATATGTCATTTGAATCATTGCACCTCATTGAGCCTATTTTACAGGCGCTCAAAGAAGAGGGTTATACAAATCCCACACCTATTCAAGCCCAATCTATCCCTATTGTCCTTCGTGGCACGGATTTATTAGGTTGCGCCCAAACGGGTACGGGTAAAACAGCAGCGTTTACGTTGCCCATCATTCAACTTTTAGAAGAGAACAAATCGTTCTCAAAAAATAAGAAAATTCGCGCCTTGATCGTGACGCCTACGCGGGAGTTAGCGATTCAGATTGGTGAAAGTTTCAGAGCGTATGCGCGTCATACGGACTTGAAATATGCGGTTATTTTTGGAGGAGTGGGCCAAAGTCCCCAAGTCTCAGCCATCCGCAGCGGTGCTGATGTGGTGATTGCGACGCCTGGACGTCTGTTAGACTTAATGAACCAACGCCTTTTATCCATCGCAGACGTAGAATACTTCGTTTTAGACGAGGCAGATCGTATGCTGGATATGGGTTTCATTCACGATGTGAAGAAATTATTAGCGGCCTTGCCACACAAACGCCAGTCGCTCTTCTTCTCGGCTACGATGCCACCAGAAATCGTGAAACTAGCGGGAAGTATTTTGAAAAACCCGGCTTCCGTTTCCGTAACACCGGTTTCTTCTACTGTAGAAATCATCAATCAATCCGTTTATTTCGTAGACAAAGGCAATAAAAACGATTTATTGCTTGACATCTTACAAGATACCTCGATCAAAACGGCATTGGTCTTTACCCGTACTAAACACGGCGCAGACAAAGTGGTGAAAATGCTTTTGAAAGCGAGTATTAAGGCAGAAGCGATTCACGGGAATAAGTCCCAAAACGCTCGCCAAACGGCGCTTAAAAACTTCAAAGCCCAAACTACTCGTGTGCTTGTCGCTACCGACATCGCCGCTCGTGGTATTGATATCGACGAATTAGAATACGTTGTCAACTTCGAATTATCGAACATCGCTGAAACTTATGTTCACCGTATCGGTCGTACCGGTCGTGCTGGAGCAAAAGGTGCTGCGATTTCGTTCTGTGATATCGAGGAGAAAGCGTATTTGAAAGACATCGAGAAGTTAATCGGGAAGAAGATTCCAGTAGTGGAAGCGCACAAATACCCGATGAAAGTCTTGCACGTGGAGAAAGCGGCCAAAAAACCACAAGGCCAATCGCGTAATGGCGGTGGTGGTGGATCACGTCCGGGTGCTCCAGCAGCTGCAGCTAAAGATGCCAAGCCAGCTCGTTCTTTCGATAAGGCAAGTTCTGGCCGTAAATGGTACGGAAAGAAAAATACCTATTGATAATTGAAAAAATCGACTAAAATATTGCTCGTCATCGTAGGTCCCACGGCAGTGGGTAAGACTGCACTTTGTGTGGATTTAGCGAAGCACCTACAGACGGACATTATTTCGGCGGATTCCCGTCAATTTTACCGTGAACTTTCTATTGGAACGGCAAAGCCATCGGCTGAAGAGCAGGGTGGGGTAACCCACCATTTTGTGGATTCTCATTCGGTGGAGGACTATTTCTCTCCGGGTGATTTTGAGCGAGAATCGATGAAGTTATTGACGAAACTCTTCAAAAAGCACGATGTCGTAGTCGCTACTGGTGGCTCCGGATTATACTTGAAAGCTTTGATGGAGGGTTTGGATGTGATGCCGGAAGCGGATTTAGCCTTGCGCGAAACGCTGAATGGCCGTTTGGAAAAAGAAGGTCTTTGGGCCTTGTTTACGGAATTGAAGCAATTAGATCCGGTTTATGCTGCTCAGGTAGATGCCAAAAACCCGCAACGCGTCGTTCGTGCCCTCGAAGTGTGTCTATCTACGGGAAAGCCCTATTCTGAATTTCGGTTAGCTCAAAAACCGGCTCGACCTTTCCAAGTCATCAAAATCTGTTTAGAACGTCCTAGGGAGGAATTGTATACGCGAATAGACCAACGGATGGATCAAATGCTCACGGCTGGTTTAGTAGCCGAGGCACAGGCCTTTGAAGATAAGCAGCATTTATATGCACTTAAGACCTTGGGCTACAAAGAAGTCTATGCGTTCTTGCGGGGTGAATACGATGAGGAGGAGATGGTTCGCTTGTTAAAGCGCAATAACCGTCATTATGCGAAGAAGCAAATGACCTGGTTTAGAAATCAGGACGAGTTTGTCTATTTGCATCCTTCGAATGCTTTCGTAGAAATTTTGAAACAATTAGAGGCTTAAATAGGCTTCGAGTCCGCCTTCGAGGTGATCGATGTTTGTGAAGCCTTTGACCTTCAATAAACGCAAGGCAATCAAGCTCTGCGTCCCATTATAGCAGATAATCACCCAGTTTTTCTCTTTAGAAATTTCTTCAATGCGCCCTAAAAGCGTATCCAATGGAACGTGAAAACCTCCTAGATTGAAGTCATCCCATTCTCTGGGAGTTCGTATATCTAGGAGGTTTAAATCGTTTAATTTAGCTTTGAAATCGGGAGCGGTCATCTCAATAACCAGCCGCTTGCCACGCCAACATTCCGCCTAATACATTGCGTACATTGGTGTATCCTTCTGCTGTTAAATAGTCCTTTGCACGGCCTGAGCGAGCTCCAGAACGGCAATGGATTAAAATTTCTTCATTTTTCAGATGAGCGATTTCGTCTAAACGATCCGGCAATTCACCCAAAGGAATTAACGTTGCCCCAATATTAAATTCATCGAATTCATATTCCTCGCGCACGTCAAACAAGTTCAATTTCTCGCCTTTATCTAAGCGCTCTTTTAATTCTTCTATTGTAATATCCATCTTATTCGTTATTTCCGTCACCTACTACCCAAACATCAATCGTGTCTCCCGGATGAATACTCGTCCCATCACAAGTCGCACAGGTTTGTTTGAATACGGTTCCTGCTGTTAAATCACTATTCGCCTCATAGGTCACATGGCCTAATTTTAAATTCATTCCTGCCAAAATAATGGATACCTCATCTAAAGGCTTTCCTATCAAATCCGGCAATTCAATCTCCGCATCCGCCGTTCCATTTCCGATATACAAATCCACCTCTGTACCCTTCGGAATACTGCTTCCAGCCGTTATTTTACGTCCCAAAGCTTGCATGTCAATTACTTCTTTCAAACGTGGATCATTCACCTGGTGTACAATCCCTTTTTTCAATCCAGCAATAATCAATTGTTGCTCCGCACTTCGTACCGACAAGCCAATTAAATTAGGCATTCGAATCGTAGGAGGCGTTTCTGAATTGATCGTAATGTAGATTTTACGACCTGATTTAACTAAGGCATTTGGCAAAGGATATTGCGACAAGATCGTTAATGGTGGCTTATCTGCCACAAATGTACAGTCCGAAATTTCGTATTCTAGGCTATTCGCATCGACCGATTCCTCCATCTTATCCATCGACATTCCTTTTAAATTAGGAACTTTAATGGTCTCCCCATGATGCGTGCTCCAGGGTAAATACACAAAAAAGAAACCAAAAAACAACACTAAGAATAACGTCACTAAGATCGCGACGTGCAGGTAGAAGTCCTTTTTTGATTTAGTTGAAATGATTGCCATAGAGGGGGTAGTCTATTATAATGCAATTTACAAAATCTTATTAAAGCATAAAGCATAAAGCACAAAGAATAAAGTCAATACTGCAGTAGTACAACCTAATATTTACATTAATCATCAAAAAGGAGCTTTTGCTTCCTTTTTGATTCCATCTTTATTCTTTGTGCTTTATGCTCTATTCTTTTAGAACATTCTCTCCTG
>JAURHT010000129.1 GCA_030833145.1 Aquirufa sp. | reverse complement strand
TATTACAGTCAGGATTATACGGTGATGGCTTCCCAAAGTATCCCGTGGCCTACGTTGTTGAAGGTGCAGGTGAAGTCCTTGACTTCGGCGAAAGTGATGAGCGAAAAGCGCTTGAAGATCACGCAGAATTTAGTGGCTTCGAGCGTGAAATTCTATTATTACCAGATTTTGGCACAGCAGAAAAATCTAGCGTTTTTAGCCTCGCAAGACAGTTTATATACCCTAATGAAACGCGCGGCAACCATTAAATTCCAGCAAGGCGAGACGAATCGCTTGGAATTAATGGCGGCTGAAACGCGCTTGCGGGAGTTTCAGCAGAAGCGAATTGCCCTTGAAGCGGATCAAAAGACGGCTTACCAAAACCTCGCTTATTGGATCAATGAACCAGGCGAATTCAAGATTGAAGGAAAGGAACCGCTAACAATGGAATCCGGTGCTGCTGGAATGGATCTCTCGAAAAACCCGACAATTGAACTCTTGTCTGAGCAGGTAGAACACGGAAAACTACTGACGGCGGTCGAAAGAGAACGCTTGAAACCGGATCTGAGAATCGGGGTGACGACGCAGAGTATTGAAAATGTAGGTGGGCAAAATTTCGTGCAGGCTGGCCTGGCCATACCGATTTTTGGCAAAGGTCAAAAAGCAAAAATTGCCTCAGCGAAATTGCAAGAGGAAGCTTTTGTCAGCCAAAAAATCCAAGCCGAATCCGCCTTGCAAACCGATTACAAGAATGCGGAGGCAGCGGTGGCGAAATACCGGGCGAGTTTGGCCTATTATACTAACACGGCCTTGCCTCAAGCGGCATTATTAGAGAAGACCGCACTGAAATCCTACCAGCAGGGGGAAATCGAATACGTCGAAATGTTGCAAAATACGCAGCAGGCTTGGCAGATTCGCGAAAGTTATATTCAAGAAGTCAACGCCTATAACCAGGCGATTATCACACGTCAAACACTCATTGGAAATGAATAAGATATTCAAATTTGCAGCGCTATGCCTTGTATTCAGCTTAGCGGCTTGCTCGAAAAAAGAAGAGGCCACCACGGAAGCGCCGGTGACTGAAATTAAATTAAGCGCGGAACAGAAGACAAACGCCGGCATTGAATTTGGTGCATTAGAAGAGCGCGAAATGTCGACTGAAATTAAATGTACGGGAGTGGTCGATGTGCCTCCGGTGTCTTTGGCATCTATCTCGATCCCTATCGCGGGTTACGTGAAAACGACCTACGAGTTGCTTCCGGGCAAAAAGGTGTCGAAGGGTCAGGCCTTAGCGACCTTGACATCGTTAGATTTCATCCAAATGCAGCAAGAGTATTTACAGGCATTGTCATCTCAGACTTTTATGAGTTCCGAGAAATCGCGTCAGCAAGTGTTGACGAACGAGGAAGTAGGATCGAAGAAGAAATTGCAGCAATCGGAGGCAGATTTAGGAAATGTGAATGCGCAAGTGAAGGCTTTGGGGCTGAAATTAGAGGTGCTGGGTTGTGACTTGAAATCGCTGGCGAAAGGAAATCTTACTTCTGTTTTGACCTTGCGTTCGCCCATCGACGGTTATATCCAAGATCAGTTCTTAGCGATTGGAAAATACGTAACGCCGTCTGACGTCTTGATTAAGGTCGTGGGAATGGCAGATAAGCATGTGGAATTGAAGGTGTTTGAAAAGGATTTGGCGAAATTAAATATCGGTCAAACCATCGAATTCGAATCAGAAGGCCAAAAAGCCGCCGCCAAAATCTTCCTTATCGCTCCACAAGTCGATTTAACAAATCGCACGACGTCTGTTCACGGGCATTTCGAGAAAAAAGCAGACGAAAAGAATTTCACGGTAGGCCAATTCGTGAGCGCGCGCATCGAAGTAGGTACCCAAAAAATCCCTAGCATTCCGCAAGCCGGTCTTGCACGCGTGGGGAAAGGCGGATTCATCTATGTTGAAATGACGTCTGGCGCGATGGCACAAGTGCCTGTGGAGATTTTGAGCTCCACACCAGACTACGCGGGTATCAAGTTATTGAAAGAATTACCGGCGGGTAAGGTGGTAACGAAAGGTGCGTCTGCTTTAGAGGCCATTTTCGCAAAAGATTAATCTACCCAGCCAGACCAAACCGTATAATCGGCCCATCCTTCAGGTGGGTCGATTTTTTTGTCAAAAATCCCGAAAATAGTCGACCCCGATCCGCTCATCGCTGCATAACTCGCACCTAAGTTATACATCTCCTCTTTCAAGGAGGCTAATAATGGATAATGCGGGAAAATGCTCTTCTCGAAATCATTCGAAATAGTCTCTTTCCAATCAGCCTTCAAAATGGCCTTGCGTAGATCTACCGGAGCTTTGGCTGGCGTCACCCCCGCATAGGCTTGAGCGGTAGAAATTCCCACTGCTGGGTATAATAAAATAAGAAACTTCCCTTTCAGGCTCGCTTCGATAGGGCTCAGTTGATCTCCTTTTCCTTTGCCAAAAGCCGCCTGATTCGACAGGAAAAACGCACAGTCGCTGCCTAATTTAGCCGCATAGGATTGCAAGTCTTCGTTCGTTAAAGGGAGCTTAAACAAATCTCTCAAACCCATCAAGGTAAAGGCCGCGTCAGAGGAACCTCCACCTAAACCCGCACCCATCGGGATGATTTTGTGCAAATGGATGTGTACTGGGGGCATTGGATGGTCTTTGCGCAATAGCTCATAAGCCTTGTAGCACAGATTATCTTCGATAGCGCCAGCGATTTCTAGGCCAGAGGAGCTGAACGTGAATTCCCCTTCTGAAGGCGTAATCTCCAGCACATCCGTCCAAGGTACCGGAAAGAAACAGGTCTCCAAATCGTGGAACCCATCCTTGCGCTTCTTCGTGATGTACAAGCCTATATTAATCTTCGCGTGCGGAAATAAAACCATATTAATCTTCTAAAGAGTTGCCTATCCAGCTGAAACGAACCCATAATCCGATGAAGAAAAGGATGAGCGCAATTTCGGCAAATAGGTAAGAAAGGGAAATGTGTTCTTCCCAGGTAACCGTTTTGACCACCGAGGCCTCCATTTTATCAATTTCCCGGAAAATTTGTTGCAAAGCCTGACCATTCGTCGCTCGGAAGAATTTCCCTTTGGTGATGGTTGCGATCTCGCGTAGCGTCGTTTCATCCACGGGGTCCACGCTCGGTTGAAGGCTTCCTACGGCTATGGTATAGACTTTGATGTTGAAATTCTTCGCTAGTTCTGCGGAGGTAACCGGGTCTAGATTCCCCGCGGTATTGTTACCGTCGGAAATCAGGATACTGATTTTCTTGGGGTTTTCGGAGTCACGGATTTGGTTGATACACATCCCCAAAGCGTCGCCCAGTGCCGTTCCCTCTTCCACGATTTGATTCGTTTGGAATTGCTTCAATTGATGCAATAAAAAAGCGGTGTCCGTGGTGATGGGGCTCGCTAAATAGGGTGCGCCTGCGAAGGCGATGAGCGAAATGGGATCATGACTCCGTTGGCGGATGAATTCCTTGCCCATTGTTTTCGCCGTTTCTAAGCGACTGGGACTAATATCCCGCGTCTGCATAGAGGAGGAGATGTCCAAAGCCAGTGCGATGTCAATTCCTTCCACCTGCTTTTTCTGGTGCTTGATCACGCGATAAGGACCTGCCGCCACGATGATGACAGAGGAGATGCACAAGATCTGAATGACCATAGGGACATAACTCAACAAAAGCGAAATTCGGTTTTGCTGCAAGGGCACCGAAAGCGATAATTCCAGGCGTGGCTGGTTGCCGCGTTGGCGTAAATACTTGATAAAATACACGATGAAGGGCCAAATCAAGCCATACAAAAACAAGCTATTTTCCCACTCGAAGGTGAAGAAAGCCTGGATTTGGTGCCAAGAATACAGCGGATTAAACTTCATTGTTCTGGATTTTTTCCTGTTCTATTTCGTATAAATTCGTCGCCAAAGCCTCTAAATACTGCACGGATTCCGTCGTATTTTGCGAGAAGTTTCCGCCATAAATAGCCGAATCCATCTCATTTAAAACCTTCTCCATCGCCTCATCCGCTAAATTATCGAGCATCTCCTTCGAAGTAAACGTCGTAAATGGCAATTGGGTTAATTCCTCTACGTATTTCTTCCAGCCGGAGAAGGCCCGCTCCAGATTCAATAAGCCCACCGGAGTTCCTGCCACCTGCCGTGCATAACGCTGGAAAGTCCGCCTAAATTCGCGGTGACGTCGCCACAACAAGTAGCGTTTGAATAGTTTAGTGATGGCTTTTCCAAAAAGCCAGTAGATCAACCCCGCTAAAATTAACAAGCTAATTCCCGCCGCAAACACGTTTTTTAAATCCGTTTTAGGGCTGAGAGGCTGGATGGGGATGCTTTGGTACAAAGAATCCAAATCAATTTGCTCTGGATGCGGCAACAAGCGCTTCAAATGCACGCTATCCACCACGGGATAAATGATTGTGCAATCGGGCTCTTGTAGCAGGTAGATGGGTATTTGGAGCTTTTGAACCGGTGCTAAATTAAATAATCGCAAGGTGTAAACAGCCGAATCCAGGGACCCAGAAGCTGTCGTCTTCGTCGCAAAAAACTCGCGTTTCACGGTCTCAAAGGCCCCAAAATTCTGGTTCGCATTCGGAAAAAATACCTCCTGGTCCTTCGGATGACGTACATACAAGGAATAGTGGATGGGCTGTCCGATGACCACCGAATCCTCCTGAAACTTCCCTTTAATGATGAATGGCGTCTCTTGCATTAGCGTCTGGCATTAAAAAGTTTGACTAATGCCGGCACGAAATCCTCGCCCGAACGCAACTCCACGTAATCCGCGTGCCATTTCTTGCACATTTCCTTCAATTCTCCGCCGCGGTTTTTCACCTGCTGCTGAAGCAATTGCTTGAATCCGCGTGTGGAAGTATTGACCCAAGTCGTCCGCTTTCTTTCCGGATCGTAAATGGGAATGATGCCCATCGAGGGCAATTGAATTTCTTGTTGATCGAGTGTATGCAGCACTACCAAATCGTGGTTCAAGGCTGCAGCGCGCAATAAATCTTCGTAACCTTCGTCGATAAAATCGGATAAAACGAACAAAAGACTTTTGCGTTTTAAGGTTTGCAAAGCAAAGGTTAATCCCGCCTTTAGGTCGGTGGCCGTATTCTCTGGCTCGACTCTGAAAAGTTCTGAAATTACTTTATATCCGTGCTTTTTGCCCATGGCAGGTGGCATGTATTTCTCGTTTTTATCGCTAAAGCAAACAAAGCCGAGGTGACTCGCCTCTTGGATAGCGGCAAAGGCTAACACACCAGCCACTTCTTTCAAGGTCTTGATTTTACTATTTCCACGTCTTCCAACCGTTCCAGAGGCGCTGACGTCGATTAAAAAGAAAAC
>JAURHT010000238.1 GCA_030833145.1 Aquirufa sp. | reverse complement strand
GATGCTTCGACGCGCTGGTTTAAAGAGATGGGCGCCAGTTTAGGCATCGATTTCTTTGATAGAAGCACAGCAGTCGTGGAAGGCGACGAGGTGACCTTGATCCCATTAAGTGCTTTAAAAAATAACCCTACACTGACCCCTTCTAAAAACGTAATTCCATTATTAACCGAATCATTGGGGGCCTACCGCTCAGGCTGGTTACAAAGAGCAGATACGACGTGGTTAAAACGATATTTCGCATAAGATGGCAGAGGATTTAATTAAAATTGAAGGAACTCGTAAAGAAAAATACGCTTCACTTTATCCCCAAATTCAATCTCTATTAGCAGGAGAGACAGATAAATACGCTAACCTAGCGAATATCGCTGCAGCGGTGCATGAAGTATTGGGTTTTTTCTGGGTGGGATTTTATCTGACGAAAGAAGATCAATTAGTCTTAGGGCCATTCCAAGGGCCGGTGGCTTGTACCCGGATCCCCTTTCACAAAGGTGTTTGCGGTCATGCCTATACGACGCGCGAAACGGTTTTAGTGCCGGATGTGGAAGCATTTCCGGGACATATTGCCTGTGCGTCGGCCTCTAAATCGGAGATTGTCTTGCCTGCCATCGTGAATGGGGAGGTTGTGCTTGTTTTTGATCTGGATTCAGATCGATTAGCTGATTTCTCTGAAGTGGATCAGGAAGGCCTCGAGAAAATCATCAAGTTGATTGAGGAGTCTTGGACTTTGTGGTCTTAGGCTAATTTAGCGATCACCGTTTCTCCTCCTACCGGCTTGTCATCGATATTAACGCAGATTTCTGCGTCTAATGGCAAGTAGATATCGATACGGCTACCGAATTTAATGAAGCCGAATTCCGTTCCTTGAACGACAGCATCCCCTTCCTTCGCGTACCAGCAAATTCGTTTCGCTAAAGCACCTGCAATCTGGCGGAATAATACCTCCGTGCCATTCTCGTGCTTCACAACATAAGTCGTGCGCTCGTTCTCTGTGCTTGATTTAGGATGCCAAGCCACTAGGAATTTGCCTGGGTGGTATTTGAAATAAGAAACGATTCCTGAGATTGGATTGAAGTTGATGTGCACGTTAATCGGTGACATGAAGATCGATACCTGGCGACGTGGTCCGTTGAAATACTCTGTTTCTACGGTTTCTTCGATCACCACTACTTTTCCGTCTGCTGGTGCAATAATGTGTTTCGGGTTAATTTCCGTCACACGCTTTGGAACACGAAAAAATTGTAGGATAATTAAATAGAACAGGGAGGTGATGACCACAATGGTCTCTCTTAAATAGACATTTTCAGGGAAGAAGTACGCAACCAGGCCATTAATACCTAATACGATTAGTAATGAAGTCAATAATAGGGTCCGTCCTTCTCTATGTAATGTCATGCGTTGAATGCTAAATAACCTTGTTAATTTACAAAATTAGTTATTTTTGAGGACGCAACCACATCTAAATGCTAAAAAAAGCGATTCTGTTCCTCTTCTTGTTTGCCCAAATAGCCTTCAATGGCCTGGGACAGTATATTAAATGGCAAGAAGAAAAGTCCACTAGTTTTTTGCGATTGAACATTGTTAGTCATGAAATAGCGCGATATAGACCCCAAACGGGATGGATTCCTTTAGATACGGTAACGTCGGTCAATGTTAATTACGACGAAATTTTACCCACTTCGGAGGGGATTTATGAATTTCAAATCGGAAAATCGTCTAAATATTACCTAACCATTCATTGCACAGGACAGATGTATGAGTTGGATAAGTCTAACTGGACTTTGAAGCGCTTAGATCAGACCTTTTTTCGGGGAGCGAATTGCAAGAGTAGTATTTTTATGCGGGGGGACGACATCTATTCCTTTGGGGGATATGGTTTTTGGAGGTCAAATAATATTCTAACGAAATATGATTTTATTGCCAAAGAGTGGATGAGCATCGCTGCCGAAGGAGATGTTCCTACTTCTATCTTCGACGGGATGTCGGGATATTCACCTAAAAAAGATCGCTTCTATTTATTGAGTACCGTAGAGATGAATGATACGGAGAAGAAAACGGCCTTTAATCGGGATTATGGTATCTACGAATATGATTTTTTTAATCAGAAATTCACCCGTTTAGGTGAAATTAAATTGCCGACTGTTATTAACTTCTTAGATTCAAAAGAGACAAAACCCTTTGTATTTAATGGTCGCTATTTTATTATTTCAGATAAACCCAATAAGGATTTTGCCTATGATACAATGTTCTTTATTGATGTGGAAGATGATTTTAAGGTATACCAGTGGAAAAATCCGCACCGAATCTATTTGAACGCACAAAGAGGTGACAATCCAGAGGCTTATATGCATGTGAGTGGAGATTCACTGGTTTGGTCTAATAATTTAGTCAAAGCTTCTGTCCAGGAACCTGGTTTTACGGTAGCTTCCGTATCAGACCTCATTAGTGAGGCCGAGTACATAGGTACCTTGGATGAAGCGTCATGGTATGAGCGGTTTGCCGTTGTAGGAGCAGTAATCCTTGCGCTGATAACCTTAGTTTTAATTTCTGAAATCTACAGACGCTTTAAACGCAATAAGCTTAAAAAGTCAATACGGTTTATGCTTGGGGCAAATGAGCGTTTATTCTTAGATTTTTTAATATTGAATTACGAGCAGGGTTTTGTGAATGGACATCAGATTATTGCTTTTTTTGGAAAGCATAAAAG
>JAURHT010000058.1 GCA_030833145.1 Aquirufa sp. | reverse complement strand
TGTTAGGGGAGATTTTCATTTTAAAAACACCCGATTTCTCGGATTACAAGAGTCAAACCTTTAAAATTAAGGTTTTTTTCTCAATTGCAAGCAAGCCCAGTTGTTTTTTGATGCTTGCGCGATAAAATTAAGTTGCTGCTTTTCAGCGGATTCCAATAAAAGAGGAACGTCTTCGGTGTAGAAACCGCTTAAAAAAAGTAATCCTCCGGGCTTGATGCGCACGGCGTATTCGGCCATTTCTGCTAACAGAATATTGCGATTGATATTCGCTAAAAGTACATCATATTGCGTGTCGTCTTCATCAGCGATCGTGCCTAATCCAAAAGGAATTTCGGCACAATCATTTAGACCAGCATTTTCGATTGAATTCTCCACCGACCATTCGTCGATATCGAATCCGCGGACAAAATCAGCTCCTCGCTTCTTAGCCACAAAAGCTAACAAGCCTGTGCCTGTTCCCGCATCTAGCACACTTTTACCTGTCAAATCCACATCGAACAAAGCCTTCGTCATCAACGAAGTCGTTTCGTGGTGGCCTGTTCCAAATGACATTTTGGGATTAATCACCACTTCCATCTGAAATCCAGGCTCTGAGGGATGAAAACTCGCCCGAATCAACACCAAATCCTCAATGCGAATGGGATCATAATTACTTTCCCATACCTCATTCCAATTTTGCTTCTCAATGCGGTTCGTCTCGTAAGTGCTTAAGCCATAACGCGACATGATTTCCGTCAAAGCCTCCTCAGTGAAATCCACCTCAGGGCAATACGCGATCACACCCGTTTCCGAATCCTCAAAAATATCGAATTGAATTTCGCCTAGCTCAGCGACTAAAATATCAGACAGCTCAGGACTGGCTGTAATTTTCACTTGAATAGTAGACATAACTTAATTAGATGGAGGAGTATTTTTCTTTCCGAAAACGGAAATGCCGATGTAACGCTTAGGCTGTAATCTAAAGTCAAGCAACAGCTTGTCTAGATCCACGAGCGTTTTATTTAAGCCTAAGTATAGGCTATCGTTCTTAATTAATTTACCCGCGGTACCTTCCCCGCGTTCTAAACCTTGCACAATCTTTCTTAGTGAAATCACAGTTGCATCCACTTCTTTCAAGGTCTTGCCTATCTTCAAGGCGTTCAAGGAATCAGCTACCGTATTAAACTTCGTTAACAAAGGGCGCAATTGCTTTTCTGTTTCCATTAAGTCCGAAGACAAGGTTTTCATATTCGCAGAAATCTGCGCTATGTTCGCCCGGTTATCGGTCACAATACCATTCACGGAACCGTTAATATTAGAAACCGTCTCATTCGACGTTTTCAATAACGTGTTTAAATACGTTCCTGTATTATCGAATTTATTGGAGATCTGACGGAAGGAAACAAGCAGCGAATCCGCATTGGCGATAACCGGAATAGCACGCTCTTTTAACAAGGCCGTTACCCCTACCTCTGTTTCGCCTTTCAAGAACGAATCCTCAGGCAAGTTACCCTTTCCTTCTAATCGCAATCGAATAATTTTACCTCCTAATAAAGCGCCATCAGAAAGTACGGCCACCGTTTTATCAGGGATGACAATGTCCTGGCTAAATCGCAGGGTCACTAGAATTTTGTTGCCTTTAGATGGCTGAATCTCCACTTTCTTTACCTTTCCTACTTCAATTCCATTGACCATTACCTGGTTAGAAACCATCAATCCATCCACATTTTCGTATTCTACGTAGTAGATTCGAGCCGTAGAGAATACGTCATTTCCCTTTAGAAAATTAAACCCGAAATAGAGGATTAAGAAGGCTAACAATGCCAAAAACCCTACTTTTAATTCATTGCTTTTGAACATCGTATCTATTTTTCGATTTCTTCTTTGTACGCTTTAAACGCCGTAGCAATCGCTGTGGCTACCTCGTTCTGTCCTTTTTCGGAAGCTAAATAATTCTCTTCCTCCGGGTTTGTTAAAAATCCCGTCTCTACTAAAACACTGGGCATCGCCGTGCGCCAGATCACTAGGAATCCCGCTTGCTTCACCCCAAAACTCTTTCTTTGATACGTTTTCGAAAATTGCTCCTCTACCTTCGATGCAAATTTTACCGAGCTCGCCATGAAGGCACTTTGGTAATTCGCCATCATAATGTGCGCTAGTGGAGAATTAGGATCGAAACCATCATAGGTTTTTTGGTAATCCTTCTCTTGCAAGATAACGGAGTTTTCTCGCTTCGCTACGTTCAAATTGCCGTCCGTTTTATGCAAACCCATCGTGTAGGTTTCTGTACCGTAGGCATTCTTATTGACCGCCGCATTGCAATGCACGGAGATAAATAAATCCGCTTTGTTACGATTTGCGATATTAGCCCGCTCATTTAATTCGATGAACGTGTCCGTATCGCGGGTATAAATAATCTTCAAGTCTGGATGCGCCGCTTTCAACTTTTTACCCACTTCTAAGATGATTTTTAAGGTCACGATTCCCTCGTGAGAACCCTTAGGGCCTGAACAGCCTGGGTCTTTTCCACCGTGGCCGGCATCTAGGCAAACGACTTTTATTCGATTCTTAATGTCTCCCTTTTGAAAGCCGCTAGGCGTCCAAGCTGTCAGCAATAAACCCAGCGAAAAAAATAAACCGATAGATTTTATCTGATTAAACATTATTTTCTAATTGTTACACGTTGATAACAAGCAAAGATGTAATTTTGTAGGCTTGTATGTAATAAGTACAAATATAATTTTTAAATTCCATTTGGTAAAGAAATCCACATATTACCTTTTTATTACCCTGCTTGTCCTTTTTGCTTCTCTCATTGAGGCAAAAGCGCAGCGAGTAATCTCGACGGATACTTTACAAAAATCCATTCCTAAAGACACGGCTGCTGATTTACAGACCACCGTTTTCTATTCTGCCGTAGACTCTACGATTTTAGATGCAGACAAGCAAGTCGTGAATTTGTATGGGGGTGCCAAAGTCAAGTACGGCGAAATCTCCCTAGAAGCGAACTACATCCGCCTGGATTGGGCAAAAAATGAGGTTTACGCTATAGGCACGAAGGATACACTCACTCAAAAAATGATCGGACTGCCCGTTTTTCTGCAGGGAAGCGATAAATACGATTCAGACGAAATACGTTATAATTTTAAGACTAAACGAGCCGTCATTAAAGGCATTGTAACACAACAAGGCGAAGGCTTTGTACAGGGTAAAAATGTCAAAAAAGACGAAGAGGAGAACCTCTACATCCGAAATGCCATCTACACTACCTGCAATTTAACGCATCCCCACTTTCACATCAAGGCCAGCAAAATCAAGGTCGTGGGTAAAAAAGAGATCATCTCGGGGCCTTTTCACTTTGAGTTAAATGACATTCCCTTGCCCATTGGCTTGCCTTTTGGGTTCTTTCCTTATTCCCAGCCGAAAGAGGCCGGAAAATCCGGAATCATTATGCCCACTTATGGTGAGGAGCCGAATGGACGCGGTTTTTATTTACGCGAAGGCGGTTACTATTGGGCGGCGAGTGAAAACATCGGGATTCGTTTTACCGGCCAAATCTACTCTAAAGGTGGCTGGGGTCTAGGCGCAAATTCGCAATATAACAAACGCTATCGCTACACGGGTAGCTTTAATTTAGCCTTTAATCGCAACAGCAATGGCGATGAATTTGATCCCACGAAAAGAACCGATTTCGCCTTGCAATGGTCGCATTCTCCCCGCAGTGTGGGAAACTCCAGTTTCTCTGCTTCAGTTAATATCGCATCGAATTCGTATAACCAATACAACTCTTTCAATACGCAGCAATACCTGTCTAATACGATTGGATCGTCCGTGCAGTATTCCCGCAATTTTGGCCAAACAGTCCGCACCAGTATCAACTTACGGATCAACCAAAACACGAGTACACGCGTGTTTGATGCGGGAACAGACTTTAACTTTGGCCTAAACCAAATACAACCTTTCAAAAAGAAAAACTCGCTGGGCGATCGCTTCATCGATCAGTTCCGAATCGGCTTGGACTTCTCCGGAGGTATTTCGATGACTAACCAAGTGGGTGACCCGTATACGCGTTATGAGTTCGATGTCTATCCTCGATCCTCTAATTCCTTACGTGGAACGATTCAGAAGCCTTTTATTCCAACAGGAGCAAATGATGTACCTGCCGGAGTTATACCGGTGGATGCCAGCACGTTGCCTATTTTATGGGAAAAGGCACAGACGAAATTCAATTACAGCATTCCGTTAGCTTTGCCTAATTTGAAACTTACGAAGCACATTAACCTAACCCCTGGTGTTTCCTGGTCTGGTAATATGTACACCCGTTCCTACAAGTACACCTACGTGGCGGCGGATTCAACGGTGCGCATCGATACAGTGGGCGGCTTGCCTAAATTCAATTCTCAGATCGCTTTTTCAGCCAGTATGAATACGCGTTTATTTGGGACCTTGCGTTTCAAAAAAGGGCGATTAGAGGCCATTCGCCATACCTTAGTGCCTTCAGTTAGCTTGAGTTATACACCCGACTATTCTGATCCAAGTTTTGGGTATTACCAAGATGTCAGAATCAACAACCGGAAATTCATCAATGCGGAGGGGAAAGAACAAATCGGTGATATTCGCCGCATCAGCACCTTCGATCCTCGCACCATGAGTTATGGGGGAGCCTCTGGGGCGATTTCTTTTGGCTTCCAAAATACCCTCGAAGCCAAGTTGAAGACGAAATCAGATACCGCCAGCGTGCTCACGGAGAAGGTCCGCATCCTGGATAACTTTGGCCTAAATGGAAGTTATAATTTACTGGCCAAGGAATATGCCTTGTCGAATATCGGATTCAGCCTGGCGTCACGTGTGAAAGATTTTGATATCAATATGGGTGGTAGCTTTGACCCCTATTTGTATGTGGCCGATCCGCTATTCTTTGACATCGGACGCAGAACGCCAGACTATATGTTTAGCCAAGGGGCGGGTTTAGCGCGCTTACAAGGCTTTAATTTCTCAATTGGTCGTCGTTTCTCCGCTGGAAAACCGAAGCCAAAAGAGAACAAGAATGCTAGTGAGGCTCAAATGAATCAAATCAACCGAAACCTGGACGACTATGTCGACTGGAATGTGCCTTGGAATTTCTCGTTCTCCTACCAATACAGCATGAACAAGACGGGTCTAGCCTCGCCTCAAAACATCAGCGGTCTAAGCTTCCAAGGGGATCTAAGTCTTTCCGAAAAGTGGAAGTTCTCGGTAACGTCTGGCTTTGACTTTAAGTACAAAGGCTTGACCTACACAAACATGTCCGTGCACCGCGATCTGCATTGCTGGGAAATGAACTTTAACTGGACGCCTATCGCGAGCCCATTCTATGGACGCGCGAGTAACTATTCCTTTGACCTTCGCGTAAAATCAACGCTCTTACAAGACCTGAAACTGTCTCGCAGACGTAGTTTCTACGATAAAGGCGGATTCTAGTTCAATTTAGACTTGAACGCCTTTAAAAACTTATCCATCTTAGGTTTGATGACGATTTGGCAATAAGGCTCCGTCCCATTTTCATTGAAATAGTTTTGGTGGTAATCCTCCGCCACATAAAACGCTGAGGCCGGTGTAATTTCTGTTACAATCGGATTAGGGAAAACGTGTTGCGCATTTAACTTCTGCTTCCAAGCCTCCGCTTCTTTTTGCTGCTCAGGTGTATGGAAAAACACCGCGCTACGGTATTGGGTGCCCGTATCCGCTCCTTGTCGATTCAACGTTGTGGGATCATGTGTCTGCCAAAAAATCTCTAACAACGTCGCCACGTCCACTTCCTTAGGGTCATAGTCTAATTGACACACTTCTGCATGTCCCGTAAGTCCTGAACAAACCTCGCGATAAGTTGGATTCTTCAACTTGCCCCCCATATAACCAGAAGTTACTTTTTTTACTCCCTTCACGCGCTGAAATACCGCCTCCACACACCAGAAGCATCCTGCTCCAAACGTTATTTTCTCTAATTTCTGATCCATCTTATTTATTTGATTTTTTAACCCTGCTTCCTTTTTTTCAACGGCACTTCCGCATGAAAAATGAAAAGCACTCGTGATGATACTAAATACAATTACCGTAATTTTTGAGATCTTCTTCATCTTATTGTTTTTTAGCACTAATTTCGCTTCCCAAATTACCTAATTTTCGTTCAAACTTGAAACAAACCTGGAAAGCCGCCTTCTCTGACCGCACCTTCGCCCTACAGTTCATAGGAGCTTTAGCTGTGTTCCTCATTTTCCCTTTTAAAGCGGATGATTATTTCCAATGGATTCAATTACGCGAAGGTATCCAATGGAACGATCCTATACTAAACGCGATTCCTGCCCTAAATGTTTCCTACCCTATTTTTGGGATCATTTATTTATCTGTTATCTACTTGCTGTATCGGCTATTGCAGGATCCTAAAAGATTCGTTTGGTTCGCCTGGGCGTTCAATTTGGAGACTGGATTTCGATTTTTAACCATCTATCTAGTGGCCTTAAATCCCCCGGCTGGATTAGTCGATTTACACGACCCCTTAGCGGAAATGTTCATTTACGGTGAAAATATGGCCATCACAAAGGACCTGTTCTTTTCCGGGCACACAGCGACTATGGTCTTTGTTTGCTTCTTTTTGCCTACGGCAAAGGAAAGACTTATCGCCGTTGTTTTCAGCTTCGTACTAGCTAGCTTATTACTGCTTCAACACGTACACTATAGCTTGGATATAGTGGCTGCCCCGCTGTTTACACTGGCGGCCATCTGGATCGTTAAGAAGGTGGGTATTATTTAGACGATTTCTTGTCTAAGGTCTCAAACACCGAATTGTTTGATTTGTACTCCGGAATAATTTCCTTGATTTTGGCTACAATCGAATTGTTCGTACCACTCGATAATAAGTGATTCAAATCATTCGTAGCCACTTCCATATACGCATAGGAAGGCGTATTTACTTCTGCAATCAAGATCTTAGGGTGGTGCGTAGGAAGCGTATTCTCGTCGTTGTTCAACAACTCCTCATACAACTTCTCGCCTGGACGCAAACCAGTATAGCGAATCTCAATATCTTTATCGACACGTAAACCGCTCAACGTAATCATCTTCTTCGCAAGGTCAATAATCTTCACAGATTCACCCATATCGAAGACAAAAACTTCTCCTCCTTGCCCCATCGTTGCCGCTTCTAACACGAGTTCGCAAGCTTCTGGAATCGTCATGAAATAGCGAGTAATTTCTGGGTGAGTCACCGTTACTGGACCTCCACGCTCAATTTGTTTTTTGAACAACGGTATCACGGAACCATTAGAGCCTAACACGTTTCCAAAACGGGTCGCAATAAACTTAGTCTTCACTCCTTCCAATTGGTTCATCGACTGCGTATACATCTCAGCTAAACGCTTCGTCGCTCCCATTACATTCGTTGGATTCACGGCCTTATCCGTAGAAACCATCACAAATTTATCTACCCCTACTTCAGCTGCTAGTTCCGCTAATATACGCGTGCCTATTACATTGGTTTTGATCGCCTCATACGGATTGTTTTCCATCAATGGAACATGCTTATAAGCAGCCGCGTGGAAAATGATATCTGGTCGATGATTCTTGAATATCTTGCTTATGCGGCGTGTATCAGACACATCAGCTACATTGACGATCAATTGCACATTCGTGGGCACCTTCCCTGCTAACTCATATTCCAAATCATACAAGGCCGATTCTGCCTGATCAACTAAAACTAGTTTAGCTGGGAAATAAGCGATTAATTGACGAACAATTTCACTACCAATTGATCCCGCAGCGCCCGTAACTAGAATTACCTTGCCCGAAATCTCCTCGCCTATGCGCTTGTTATTCATTTGAATCACCTCACGACCTAAGAGATCTTCGATCTTCACATTGTGAATTTGGTTCATCGCAAATTCTCCCTCTACCCACTTATCCACTGGAGGAAGGGCTTTTACCACTACTCCGCGGTCTAGGAAAATATCTGAAATCTTACGTTTCGATTTAGCCGACATATTGTTGATGGCCATAATCACTTCTAAACCCTCATTCGACCCCACAAACTTATCCAATACTTCTGGTAAGCTATATACTTTAATCCCTTCAATGGTTTTCCCTATTTTGGACTCATTGTCATCAATAAAACCAAGAATCTTATAGTTAGTACTGCGGTCTGTTTGGAACACATTCTTTGTCAACATTCCCGTATAACCCGCACCGTAAATCAATACGCCAATCGTAGGCTTAAACTGATTGATAAAGGATTCATAAAAACTCTTCACAAAGAAGCGAAGAATGACCATCCAGAATAGACAGATGAAAAAGTCAATGATAAGGATCGATGCCGATAAATTAAAAACGTGTTCGAAGCCTAAGGTATTTCGAATCACTCCAGAAATCAATACCGCACTGAAAGTTCCCGTAAATACGGCTTTTAAGATCAAAATAGCATCTTCAATACTCGTATGGCGAATAATACCTGCGTAAGATTGAAAATACAAAAAGGCTAACAGACGTAGACCTAGAACAAAAATCAATTGAGAGGCGAACACCGAGAAATCAATTTCCGGTAATTGGAAATTCATTCTTAACAGGGTAGCAATAGAAAACGAGAAGATGACGATTAACGAGTCAAAGACTAAAACCAGCCATCTGGATAGAAAGCGATTTGAGTATTTCCGAATGAAGGAAGACTTTGTCATTTTGTAAATCTTAGAATGATAGCCAAAAAAATCAGGCAATTACCCACACTCAAAATTACAAATTTAATCCCGTTAATAGCCCAAAATTTATCAAACGGCGGAAAATGTAGACGAACGGACTATTGCTTCCCGAAACCCGGAGCCGTTAAATCGACGATTGCATCCGATTTCATCACCATTACACGCTCATGACTCACGTTAGTCATATAACCGATGGCGGTCACGTCAGCGATCTTTTCTACTTTGGGAAAATCGGCTTGAGAAACCGTAAATAAAAGTTCGAAATCTTCACCCCCGTTCAACGCTGCCGTTAAAGGACTAACGTTGAATTCCGTGGCAGAAAGATAAGTCTCATCGTCAATCGGGATATTTTTTTCGAAAATGCGCGCACCTAAACCGGATGCATTGCACAAATGAATAATTTCTGAGGCTAATCCATCCGAGCAATCAATCATCGACGTAGGAACCACGCCTAAATCTCTCAACTCGTGTATAATATCGAAACGAGCCATAGGCTTTAGCTGACGCAAAACGACATAGCTCTTGTCTTCCAATTCCGGCTTCATATCCGGATTAGATAAGAAGACCTGTTTTTCTCTTTCCAACGAATGTAAACCCATCAATGCTGCACCTAAATCACCTGAAACGCACAGGACATCATTAGGCTTCGAAGTGCCACGTTGTACTAATTTATCCGCTTCCACCACTCCCGTAGCAGTCATTGAAATAATCAAACCTTGGGGACTAGAAGTCGTGTCTCCTCCCACTAAATCCACTTTGTATTCTTCACAGGCTAATCGAATCCCTTCATAAAGCGCGTCTACCGATTCCACCGAGAAGCGATTACTCAAGCCTAAACCAATCGTGATTTGAGCTGGAATGGCGTTCATCGCCGCGATGTCAGAGAGAACTACAGAAACGACTTTGAAACCTAAATGCTGCAAAGGAGTATAACCTAAGTCAAAATGAACACCCTCTATGAATAATTCGGTGGTAGTGACTACCTTATTACCTTTAGGATCCAACACTGCGGTATCATCTCCAATACCCAAGTCAGTCCAGGCTTGTTTTTCTGTAAACTGAGAGGCTATATGGTTAATTAAACCAAACTCACCAATTTCTCCTATTTCTGTTCTCTTTTCCATATAACACAAAAAGCCGCCACGAGGACGGCTTCAGTAAAATCTTTTCTTATTAAGGATTAACTAAGGCTAACTTAACGATAGCGCTACTCGCTTTTACGTAAGCTGTTGTTTGTTGCAGGCTCAAAGATGTCGCAGTAGGAGTCACTAAGATAGAATAAGTAATTGTTCCACCTGTTCCAGTAGGCGCACCATCTGCACTCGTTAAACCATTTAATGTCAGTGACAATCCATCGGTCGCAACCGTGTAAGTGCCTGTAAATATCTTTCCGTCAAATTCCGTCAAGCTAACCGTTCCTGCGGTAGATAAATCTAATTTGTATTGAGAATATCCTTGAACTACATTCGATGTGCTTGTCTTATCGTATTTCGTTACGCCATCCCATTGGGCTGTACTTACCGTCCACACTTTCTTAACTAGTGTAGCTACATTAACCGTAGGGGTAGGAGGTGTAGGAGTAGGTGCTGGATCTCCCCCGCCGCCACATGCTAGCACAGATATAGCTAATAATACTAAAAGGAACTGTTTCATATTCAGGTGTTATGCGATGTAAAATTAAAAATCTTTCTGAAAAAAAGGTGGGTTTGACCCTTTTTATTTAGCTTCGTGTAAATTATGAAGACTTATACACGCGGACAGTTAGCCCTACGAAATGGGCAAGACAAGCCTGAGATTTGGGTCGCCTTTCAGGGGCTCATTTACGATATGACGGAGTCCAAATTGTGGAAAAATGGCAAACATTATGAACATTGGGCGGGGCAGGATTTAACCCCTGAACTGGCTGATGCGCCACATTCCGAGAAAGTCTTTGAAAAATTTACCCCCATCGGAATCTTAGCGTAGTATGATATTAATCGTTGAAAGTGGTTCGACTAAAACAGCCTGGAGACTGATAAAGGATCCGGCATCGACTTATGAAAGTTTTACTAGTACGGGTATTAATCCATACTACCAAACCACTGATGAGATCATTGCTACCCAGCAGGAAGTATTAGCCGGATTTAAGGATCTCCCCATTCAAGCTATTTATTATTATGGTACCGGAGTAACGGGCGAAGCGCAATGCGAGGTGATTGCTGCCGCCTTTCGACCTTTTTTCCCTAGCACTTGTTCGCTTGAAATACAGAACGACCTCATTGCGGCCGCGAGATCGCTTTGCGGGAAAGAGGCGGGAATTGCGTGTATTTTAGGAACGGGATCGAATTCCGGTTATTGGGATGGCGGACGCATTTCAGCGCAAATTCCTCCGTTGGGATTTTGGTTAGGCGACGAAGGCAGTGGTGGACATTTAGGCAAATTATTGCTTTTGAGTTATTTGCATGGCCAAATGCCTGATGAGATTCGGGCTGTTTTTGAGAAACGCTTTGGGATAATGGATCGCTTGACCGTTTTAGACAAGGCTTACAAACAAGCCTTCCCTAATCGCTGGTTTGCCAGCTTTTCGAAATTCCTATTTGACCATCGACGGGATGCCTATTGTTATGGTTTGATAGAACAATCTTTTGATGCCTTTATTTCCCTGTATTTGAAGCGTTATTCGGAGGCACCTGTTTTTCATTTCACCGGTTCTGTGGCGTTTTACTATTCAGACATTTTAAAACAAGTGATGAAAAAAAATGGTTTACCTGTCGGACATATTAGTGAGGGACCGATGGCAGGTCTTTGCTTGTATCATAAGGGGGAATTTTGGCCATAAATTCGTAAATTGCGACACGTATAAAACGCCTAAGTCAACAAACCTAACACATTGCCTATGACATCGCACATTAAATCCATAGGGACTAAACAAAAAGCACTTCAAATCAATTTAGACCGCAGCATCTACGGTTCCTTCGCGGAAATCGGGGCAGGTCAAGATGTAGCCGCAAATTTCTTTAAAGCAGGCGGAGCTTCGGGCACCATCGCTAAAACAATCTCCGCTTACGATATGGCTTTTTCGGATGCCATTTATGGCGAAGAAGCTTCTGGAAAATATGTGTGTGAGCCGCGTTTAATGAAAATGTTAAACCGCGAGTTCAAATTATTGAATGTGCGTTTAACTGAATCCGCTTCGGAGAAACGCTTCTTTGCTTTTGCAGACACGGTTTCAGCCTTGAATTTTCAAAAGACAAATGATGCCCACGGCTGGATCGGTTTACGTTTTCAATTAACACCGAACGGTGGGTTTAACGATGTCGTTATCCACGTGAATATGTTAGATAATGACAATATCTTGCAACAACAGGCACTAGGTGTAATCGGGGTAAATCTCTTGTTTGGGTGCTACCATTACCACGAAGATCCCGAGAAATTACTGTTATCTCTGTTAGATGATTTGTCCAAAGATCGGATTGAAATCGATATGATTCGCTTCGAGGGACCAGATTTCAAAGAGGTAGACAATCGATTGATGTCCTTGTATTTAGTGAAACACGGATACACTCAGGCGGCGGTTTTTGGACCGGATGGCAAGGTAATGCAGCCCTATGATGCTTTGGCAAAAAAACACATCGTAGCGGTACGTGGACGTTTCCGTCCTGTGACTAATATCTTCTCCGATATGTTAAAGAAAGGCGTCGCGCAGTTCGAGCAAGAGCCCGATGTGGATGATGATAAAATTTGCGTACTATCTGAATTGACGCTGAAAAGCTTAGAGAATGAGACTCACAAAATCGATGAGAAAGACTTCTTGGATCGCGTGGATATCTTATGCTCCTTAGGCCAAACGGTATTAATCTCTAACTTCCACGAATACTTCAAATTAGTGGACTTCTTAAG
>JAURHT010000253.1 GCA_030833145.1 Aquirufa sp. | reverse complement strand
CACTTATTCATTCAATACTAGTTAGGCAAATAAGGCCGCTAAACGGCTCCAAGGAATACGGCTTAAAATCAATACAAGGCCTAAACCGTTTAGTAACCACATGTTTTTAAACTTCGCGGCATCGGTGATGGCTTTCTTGTTTTTGGCATTAACCACCGTCGCTAAAACGATCGCAATAATGTTTACAGTAACGTGTTCTACTAAGATTAAACGAGTCGCTGAATCTTTCATTGCAGCACCAAAATCAGCAAAAGCCGCTGTCGTAACCGGGCTAAGCGCTAGGTAAAGTACTAAACCGACTAATAATTGAGTGTGCAAAGAGATCATGTAGAACAAGCCTACTTTGCGATCTGATTCTGAAAAAGTCTTGCCTGTTAAGCCTTTGAAAATGGATAAAATTCCCAGTGCTAACACGACTAGAAACAAGATCGAGTGAATGGTAACGAATGCTGAATACATAAGAGTGAGTTTGTTTTTTACAAAGATACAAAAAGCCTTCGTAACGTGACCTTTGTTACGTTTAATCGTCTAATTTTCTTTACCTTTGGGCATATTTTACCCGATTCTATGTCAGATCCCAGTAAGTTAGCGGCCATGGTGAATGCCCGTTGTCCGCAATGCCACGACGGTCGTTTGTTTCAATTCAAGTGGTGGAATGTGCTTAATTTCTCTCAAATGCACGAGCATTGCCCTTCTTGTGGCGTTCGATACGAGGTGGAACCTGGTTTTTTCTACGGTGCAATGTACATTTCTTATGCTTTCACGGTAGGAATTATGTTAGTGGGCGGGATTTTGGTTTTTAATTTCTTAAATGACCCTCCTGCGATGGGTTATGTCGTTCCTATTACGACGGTTTCGCTTATCTTAGTGCCGTTTAACTTTAGGACGGCTCGTGTATTATTTATACATTGGTTTTCTGGTTTAAAATACGACCCTAGCGCTGCAGCTAAGCATGAAAATTCTTGATTATTACATTTTAAAGAAATTTCTGAAGACCTACGTTTTCGCCGTTTTCATCATCGTGCTCATTGTGATGGTGATCGACTACACGGAGAAAATTGACGACTTTATTCGCAAGCAGGCGCCTATTCATGAAATTCTTTTTGACTATTACCTAAATTTCATCCCTTATTGGGCATCCTACATTAGTCCGCTAATGGTCTTTATTGCGACCGTTTTCTTCACAGCAAACCTCGCAGCAAAGACGGAAATTATTGCTATTTTGAGCTCAGGAGTGAGTTTTACACGCTTAATGCGTCCTTATCTAATCGGATCTGGAATCTTAGCCATTGGTACGTTTATCATGATTGGTTGGATCGTGCCAAATGCCAACAAAATTCGCGTTCCCTTCGAACACAAATACATCAATAATACCTACTATTTCGATAAGCGCGACGTGCACATCAAGATTGCTCCAGATGTCTATGCCTACCTAGAAACCTACGATAATACGACGAATACAGGCTATCGTTTCAGTTTAGAGCGCATTGTAGGCACGGAGATTCAACAGAAATTGATGTCGGATCGCATCACCTGGGACTCGACATCGAAGAAGTGGACGATCCACGATTACCGCATTCGGACGGCTGGCGCGACTTCTCTTAATTTCGGAGTGAAGATCGATACGACCCTGAATTTGTTTCCCAAAGACTTTGAGAACAAGCACTTACTTCACGAAACTTTCACCCTTCCAGAGCTGAATCGCCATATTGCTTTAGTGGAGTCTCGTGGTGCAGATGGAATCGAGGTCTTCCAAATCGAGAAATACCTCCGCTTCGCGAATCCTTTTTCCGTGATGATTTTAACCATCATCGGCTTCCTCGTTTCCGCTAGAAAAGCCCGTGGTGGAGTAGGATTCCAGATTGCCTTGGGCTTTAGTTTGGCCTTTATTTATATCTTGTTCTTCATGATGAGCAAGGGAATTGCGGAAGGCGGTGGCATGCCACCACTTTTAGCGGTTTGGCTGCCTAATATCGTGTTCTCCGCCGTAGGAGTGGGACTTTACTATACCATTCCGCGCTAAAGATGAGACAGGCTCCGCGGCTTCTTGACTATTTCAAGATTCACTTTATTGTGGTTTTATACGCGTTCACTGCTATTTTAGGGAACGCCACCCAGGCGAATACGCTAACCATAGTATTTTTTCGCTGCGTCATTGCGGCGGCTGGCCTCGGGTTGATGCTTGCCTTAGCGAAAAAATCCTTTCGGGTGCCTGCCTCTGTTCTTAAAATCTGGTTGTTAAATGGGGCCTTTGTGGCCTTGCATTGGCTGCTGTTTTTTGGGGCGGCGAAAGTCTCCACCGTCGCCATGTGTCTCGCAGGTCTTTCTACCCAAACTTTTTGGACCTCCATTCTCGAACCCATCGCTAAGAAAAAGCCCATCGCGAAGATCGAAGTCTTTCTGGGGATTCTCGTGGTGATAGCCTTAGGGATTATTTTCTCCGTCGAACCAGGCCAATGGATTGGTTTGGTGATGGGTATCGGAGCTGGATTTTTTGGTGCCCTTTTCTCCGTCATTAATGGAAAT
>JAURHT010000173.1 GCA_030833145.1 Aquirufa sp. | reverse complement strand
GTGCAACTGCTTCATTAACGTTCTCTCACTACGAATTCGTTCCGCAAAACATCGCTGACGAAGTAGTTAAGAAAGCGAAAGGATTATAATATTCTTTGCAGATAATAGAAAAGCCCGAGCGTGAGTTCGGGCTTTTTTTATGCCAAAACCTCTCATCCTTCCCACGCTCAATTCATCCTCCCCCGCTATCTTTTGTCTAAAAAGGAGAATTGTTTCCTAGAATGGATGTATTTTTGAGTTCATTAATTTGATTGCTATGACTAAAATTATCGAGACCCAATCTATTTCAAAACGTTACGTGATGGGCGAAGAAATAATCGACGCCTTAAAAGACGTTACCATCTCCGTTAACAAAGGAGAATATGTCGCTTTTATGGGTCCCTCTGGTTCTGGCAAATCCACTTTAATGAACATCGTAGGCTGCTTAGATACGCCTTCTACGGGCAAATATGTCTTGAATGGACAAGATGTATCAGAGATGTCTGAAAATGAATTAGCAGCCGTTAGAAACAAGGAAATTGGTTTTGTTTTCCAAACCTTTAACCTCCTTCCCCGCCAATCAGCACTTGAAAACGTAGCCTTGCCATTAATTTATGCAGGTTATACGAAGAAAGAACGCACGGAGATTGCGATGAATACGTTAAAAGGGGTAGGTCTAGACAACCGCGCCTTACACAAGCCGAACGAGCTTTCAGGGGGTCAAAGACAGCGTGTAGCTGTGGCTCGCGCCTTAGTCAACGATCCATCGATCTTATTAGCCGATGAGCCTACCGGTAACCTAGATACTAAAACCTCGTATGAGATCATGGATCTCTTCGATCAATTGCACAAAAAAGGCAATACCATCGTCATGGTTACCCACGAAGACGATATTGCCCAATATGCCCACCGCATCATCCGCTTACGTGATGGAGTCGTAGAATCTGACACCATCAACAAAAACGTTAGAAAAGTAGAAAAAATCTAAAACTTAATCCGATCCGTTCCGTACGGAGCACGCTGTGCTCTACGTAACCACGTATTCGCTTCCGCATCATTTACAAAGTGTTCCTTCGTAGGATCCCATTGCAATTTGCGTGGTATTTTCATCGCTACGTGCGTGATCAAACAAACCGTACAAGCGCGGTGCCCTATCTCTATCGGAGAAATCGGCTCCTTGCGTGACTCGATACAATCTAACCAGTTCCCGTGTTGATCATCAGAATTGTAGAGATGAATCTCATTTGGCCCAATGACGGACTCTAATATCTTCGGATTAGACGCATCTAAGGCTTTAGAACGCACTTTCGCTGTTGGATCGCTTGGGGTTGCCGCATAATCGCCACGAGAAACAAAAATCCAACCTTCCGTCCCTTCGTAGCGAATACCGTTTTGGTAACCTCCTGAAGTATACATTGTGATTCCGTTAGCATATTCCGCTTTCGACATAAAGTCTCCGTGTACATTCCAAAGGCCTGACTTCGGGAACTCCGCCACTGCTTCTACTGAGATCGGACCTGTTAATTCGGTATCCATTCCCCAGGCAGCGGAATCATAGTGGTGCTGACCCCAACCGGTAATCATTCCCGCTCCAAATTGCTCCATACGCAACCAACCCGGGCGATCGTATCCCTTTTGAGGGTGTACTGCGATCTCCGTGTATGCCATTTCTGGTGTAGAGCCTAACCACATATCAAAATTGAAGCCTTTGGGTACTGGCATGGCTGGCGCCGGAGGTCCAGATGGATCCCCTGGCAAACCGATTTTCACAGTATGCAATTTACCGATACGTCCGTTGCGCACTAATTCAGCGGCAATTCTAAACTGAGACGACGAACGTTGTTGCGTTCCTACTTGCAGAATGCGACCCGTTTTCTTAATCACATTAGCCAGCTGGCGACCTTCGTGGATTGTAAGAGAGGTTGGTTTTTGCAAGTAAATATCTTTCCCCGCTAGGGCAGCTTCCATCGCTGGTTGCGCATGCCAAAAATCCGGCGTACTAATCATCACCGCATCAATGTCCTTGTTCAAAAGCATCTCGCGGTAATCATCGTACATCTTCACATCGATGTAATTCGATTGACCCGTTTTCTTCGTGTAGAATTCTTCGACTAATTGCTTCGTCTCTTCGGTGCGGTGGCGATCTAAATCGCAAACTGCCATAATGCGCGCCTTATCGTGCTTCCAAGTGCCTGGTAAATCGTGGGTACGCGCGATGCGTCCACAGCCGATTTGGGCGATGTTGATTTTATTACTAGGGGCGTCTTTTCCTCCTAACACGTTTGCTGGAACGATGGTAGGGAAACCGAATGTACCCACAGCACCTAGTGCTAGGTTATTGATAAATTTTCTCCGTTTCATGCTTTGATAGATATGTTAGTTGCATTTTTCTGCGCAATTAAGGCTAATTCCGTGGACAGAAAACAATGTGCTTGAGTCATTGCCGTCTCCGTCCTATTCAATATATCATTTACAAGTAATTCCCCGTGTGGCAGGTTGACATCCTTGCAATCGATATATACCGTTTCTTTATTCGTCACCACATATAAATGGCTTCCTGTTCCATGCGGAGAGGCGATATCCGTATTTTTTCGTACTTCCATATAGCCATCCGTTCCTAAGATAGTCAGTCTACCATCGCCCCAGGTATTTAAGCCGTCAGGCGTAAACCAGTCTACCCGAATATAGCCAGAGCCTTTATTGCTTCGAAGCATTAAATCTCCAAAATCCTGGAATTTAGGGTATTGTGGATGGTGGTGGTTCGCAATTTGAGAGGCAACCACTTCTCCTTGTGTCGAGCCTGTGAAATGCAAGAATTGATCTACTTGGTGGGAAGCGATATCCGTGATAATTCCTCCGTAATATTTCGTGTCAAAAAACCAATCAGGACGAGAATTCACACTCATTCTATGAGGTCCTGTTCCTAAGGTTTGCATCACTTTTCCGATTTTTCCAGAGGCCACTAATTGACTCGCTAATTCAGTTGCCTTATTTTCAAAACGCTCACTGAATGAAATCGAGTAGATTCGCTTGGTTTCTTTTTGAACCTTACGAACCTCTGCTAATTGTTCCAAACTAATGATTCCTGGCTTATCTACCATGTAATCTTTCCCATGTTGCATCACACGGATGCCTAATGGGGCACGTTCGTTAGGTGTAATGGAGCTAAGCACTAATTTGATCGAAGGATCTTCCAAGACCTCGGCCTCGCTTTTCACCAGTTTGGCTTGGGGGTACCGTTTGGCAAAATCTTTAATTAAATCCGGTTCCTTCGCATAATAGGAGACAAACTCCCCGCCACCCCGAATGATGGAGTTCGCCATGGAATAGATATGTCCATGATTGATTCCCACCACCCCAAATTTTAAACGCGGCGCAATGATGCGTTCCGGTGTTGCAGGTGCAAAAGTCTTGGTGGCGTCTTTTAAAGTACTAGGCAAAAAGGCAATACCGCCTAGCATGCTTGCATTGTGCAAGAATTCGCGGCGATTCGAAGCATTGGTTTTCATTTCAATAGGTTTATTTACCTACAAAAGTAAAATTCTAGCTGAGATTACTGACATATGGCCATAAAAAAAGCTGCTCATTTCTGAGCAGCTATCTTTTATATAAAAAATCTCAAACCTATTTTTTCTTTTCTTTAACACGAGCCGCTTTTCCTTGCTTACCACGCATGTAGTATAAACGTGCACGACGTACTTTACCACGACGTAATACTTCAATTTTGTCAATGTTAGGTGACAAGATTGGGAAAATACGCTCAACACCGATACCGTTAGAGATCTTACGAACTGTGAAAGACTCACCAGCACCCGAATTTTTACGTT
>JAURHT010000094.1 GCA_030833145.1 Aquirufa sp. | reverse complement strand
GGCTGAAAAACAGGATCATAACCAAAGCCTTGCGTACCCCTTGGCGCCTCCACGATTGTCCCTTTTATCTCCCCTTCGAAAGAATGGTAAGAACCATCTGAATAATAAGTCAAAACAGTGACAAAGCGCGCGTGGCGATTTGTAATCCCAGCTAAATTACGTAGTAGCAATTGAAGATTCTCTTGGTCATCTTTAGGTTCTCCTGCATAACGGGCAGAATAAACACCTGGAGCTCCATTTAGAACTTCCACTTCGAGTCCTGAATCATCTGCTAAACAAGAGACATGGAATTTCTCTGCGATATAACGGGCTTTTTGTAAGGAGTTCTCAGTTAAGGTAGATCCCGTTTCAGGAATCTCTTCTGTAAGAGCTAAAGTGCTTAAATCAAGGACGTTAAAATGATCTTGCAACAAGGCACTGAGTTCTTCTACTTTGTGCTTGTTTTGGGTCGCTAGATAAAGAATAGGGAGCATTACTGAGCAGAAACTACTTCAATCTCAAAATACAAAGGAGAATAACCTGGTATAGTTGAATTCCCTGCAGTACCATAGGCAATGCCGTAAGGTAAAATGGCTTTCGCCTTTTCTCCCACTTTCATTTTCAGAACAGTTTCCTCAAATCCTGCGATTAATTGGCCAGCCCCGGCGGTAAAAGTTAGCGTTCCTGAACCAAATTTAGAATCGTAAATCACTTTGTTTGAGGCATCCGTTTGGATATACCCATAGCCTAAACGTCCCACATAATTTACCTTGACTATTTGACCTAACACAACCGCTGTACCTGTTGGATTTTCTGCCGTTTTTTGAAAAACTAAACCTGAGGTTGTTTTCTCTGGTGTTGTAAATCCATAAGTGGTTTGCATAGATGCAATTTGATCCGCTTGGTTCTTAATGGAAACCACTTCTACCTCTGCTTTGATCACGGCATAAGCCGGAACGTTTCCAAACGTATTTGCGCCAAAAGCTAAAGAAGAAGGTAGTAAAAAAGTACCTTTATCTCCCACTTTCATCAGGGAAACAGGTCGTGTAAATAAACTTTGAGATACACCGTAAATAATGGATTTAGACTGGTTCGCTACTTTAGACGTAGAATCCACAAAAGTCCCATCTAATAGGGATAATTTGTAGTGAAGCGTTACTAAATCAGCCGGCGCTGGAACTGCGGTAGCACCAGCAGAAACGATGGAATAATACATTCCATCTGACGTACTTTGGTAGGTTAGGTTACGCTGTTTTAAATAGTTTTGAATATCTGTATTATTCTTTGCAACCTCTTGCTCTACGGGATTCTCCACAGAACAACTCGTTATACCGATCGCCAAAGCGAAAAATAAAACAACATACTTAAACATACTTATTCAATTTTAGCAACGTAAATTTCGAAACTTAATGGGGTATAACCTGGGATACTACTATTACCATTTACCCCATAACCCAGTGCTGAAGGGAAAACAATAACGGCTTTCTCTCCTAAACGCATTTTCTCAATACCCATTTGGAAACCAGGAACGGTTTGCGTTCCACCGATGGTTACGCTCAAACTATCCGTACGAGCCATATTGCCATCGAAGGCTTTAGAACTTAAGAAGCGTCCTGTATATTTAATTTTAACCACCTTGCCTTGAGCAGGGATATCACCCGTTCCGGCTTTCAAACGAATATAACGAAGTCCATCTGTCTGCGTTTCCGTTATAGTGTAGCCATTACGCGTGATGAATTCTCGAATCAAATCATCTTGTGTACGAACCACATAAGACTTGATTTTCACCTTCATGGGCGTGTAAGCTGGCAAATCTGGAAATGCCTGGGCTGTACCCGGGATGACCAAAGTCGCTTGCTCACCTTCACGCAAGGCCGTAAACAAACTGACAAATACAGGATTTCCGCCACCGTACTTTAAAAAATAAGGAGAATTAGTCGCCCGATTAGTACTATCAAGTACCTTCCCTGTCATCAGGTTAGAGAACTCATAATGTACATACAGCGAATCGCCCTTAGACGCTAATTCCCCTGATGGATTCGATTTAGTCACAAAATAGTAGCCTCCATCAGGTAATGCCGATGGACTTTGATTTTGACCAGCAAAATAGGCTAGAATTTGTGTTTTATTTTCTTTCGCCTTCACATCATCTTCCAATGCAATATCAGAAAGACATGAAAACGTAAAAAAGGCAATAAATAGGAATCCGAAAACTTTCATTCAATTATTTCTTAGACAATACTTCTAATTCAAATACTAAAATAGCATTTGCAGGGATACGCGGAGCTGCACCTTGCGCACCATAGCCTAACGCTGATGGGATCACAAAAGTACCTTTACCTCCTTTTTTCAATAACATTAATGCTTCGTTGAAGCCTGGAACTAATTGACCTACTGGAGGCATCGCAACACCTGCACCTTTGTCAAATTCTTTTCCATCCAAGAACGTACCGATGTAGTTAACTACCCATGACTCACCCATTTGAGGACCTTCGCCCGCGCCTGGATTTGTAATGGAGGCATAAAGTCCTGTTGAAGTCTTAGTGAATTGCTTGCCTGAGTTAGCTACATACGCCTCAATTAATTTAGCGTCTTTGCCTGTTTGCTCAGCAGATAATTTCGTCATCTCTTTTTCGAATTCTGCACGAGATTGAGATTTCTTGATTTTAACGATGAAACGAACATCTGTACCACGCTTCAAGAATGGAGGAACTGGCTGGTTAGCATCTTTGAATAAGCTATCTACAGGTACGAAGATGGTTGCGCTATCTCCTACGGATAATAAACGTAAACCGTTCTCAAAAGAACCTTTGAATGCTCCTGCTGGTGCAGCTGGAGGAACTAAATCTTGTAATGGCTTTCCTTCTTTACGGGAATCTTTGATAGTAGAATCGGCATCGTTTTTGATCACTAAATCAAACGTAATGATATCACCCTCTTTTAATTTAGCGGCGCTATCATCATGTTCGTGCTTTTGGATTTTAACTCCGTCTACTACTTCGACATTGTTACACGAAGCTAGTGCCATTGCCGCTACTAAAATTACTGCTAGTTGTTTACGCATGATTTTGATTTTATAAATTTTTAACTCGATTTATTTCAGAAAGATACAAAGGTAACACTTCCATTAGTTTTTTCTTCGCCTCTTCTAAACTTCCCCCTGAAAAACGTCCGCCGGAGGCATTTTTATGACCGCCGCCTTCAAAGTATTTCGAAGCAAATTCATTCACCGCAAAAGGTTCGATAGATCTAAAAGAGAGCTTTACGCCGTCTGGACGCTCAATCATCAAGATAGACCACACACAACCGGTAATTTGCAAACCATAATTTACGATGCCCTCTGTGTCACCTGCTTGAGAATTAAATTTTGTTAAATCCTCCGCCGTAATCCACATGAATGCGAGGTGAAACTCCGGTAGGTAGTCCATTCTTTGGCCTAAAACATGACCAATAAACTTCAAACGATCGATACTAGACGAGTCGAATACCTTGCGATGTACCTCATTCGTATTCACCCCTAATTCAATCAAAGCAGCGACAACAGTGTGCACGTGAGCTGTGGTGTTCGGATGGCGAAAAGAGCCGGTATCCGTCATAATGCCCGAATACAGGCACGATCCAATCGCAGGATCTAGCAGATTTTCATCACCCCACTCCAGAATCAAATCATAGATTAATTCACAGGTAGACGCCGCAATCGTTCGGTGGTAATAATAATCACCAAAGTCTTCTGGATCCAAATGATGATCAATCACCACTTTCTTAGCCCGCGACTTGCGTACTAAAGGCGCCATGTTGTGCAGCCTTTGAATACCCGAAAAATCTAAGCAAAAAATAAAATCAGCTTCCTCCACCAGCGCATCGATTTGCACCTTGTGGAGTAAGTCGTCGTAGGCTAAAATATCGGCAGCACCGGGCATCCATTTCAAGTTAGCTGATACCGAAGAGGGTACCGCCACCGTTGCGTGAATCCCTTTTTTTGCCAAATATCCCTGGAAAGCAAGCGTCGAACCAATCGCATCCGAATCCGGATTGTAATGGGCGGTGATCACAGCTTTTGTGCCTGGAATAAGTTGGGCTTTTAACTCAGAAATGGAGGTCATAAAATGGGTGTGCCGGAAATAAATTTGGGCAAACGCAAAGTTAGAGATAAATTTGTTCAAAATTATGCCAATGTCAACAAATAGAACTTTTACCATGATTAAGCCGGATGCGGTCGCAGACGGTCACACAGGTCCCATCATTCAACAAATCGAAAAAGCTGGTTACAAAATTGTAGCCATCACGAAATTAAAAATGAGCCCAGAGCAAGCGGGTCAATTTTATGCTGTTCATAGCGAGCGTCCTTTTTATCAAAGCCTTTGCGACTATATGTCGAAGAGCGAGATTATTCCGATGATTTTGGAGAAAGAAAACGCAGTAGCTGATTTTCGTACCTTCATCGGTTCCACGAATCCGGCTGAAGCTGCAGAAGGAACTATTCGTAAGCAATTTGCCAAATCTCTGGAGGCTAACGCCATTCACGGATCAGATTCTGACGAGAATGCAGCCATCGAAGGCGCATTCTTCTTCCCAGGAGTTTAATTAGCGATGCTTGTAGAAGAGAAATCCATTCTCTTCTTTTAGGAAGATCAAGTTCGGATGGTATTTAAACTTATCTTCTGCATCTGCTTTCAGGATGAAATAAGCCGGTCTATCCAGCTTTTTCGCCGCCAATAATTCATCGCCCGCGGGACTTCCTGCGGGCTTTTGAAAATACAAAAGGTGCGCGTAAGACTTGAATCCGACGGGCTCGATATAGACTTTTTGTCCCAATTTGGCGATATAAAAATCAATCACTGTCGCCTGCGTATATCCTTCAATTTTAGGCACGACAACGGCCATGTAGGCCATAATCGTCACCAATGACGCTGCCATTAAGGTATGTAACTTCTTTGTAAACAGGTAATAAATCACGACAGCAGCAAACGCTGCACCAATCAAAAACTCCCAACCCGCCCAATATACCGGCGCTTGCAAATTACCTTGCACGAATACGTCTTGTAGGTAGGGAGCGATGAGGCCCGCGTTTTGGCCTATCAATGGAACCGCCGATAACACCGTCGCTAATAATAATCCCACAAAGCCTATCGCCGTGTTGTATTTCCAATTAAAGCGAAATCCTCCTGCCTGCCATTCTTGCAAAACCACCGCCGAGAAATAGGTCAACGGTATCCAGCACATGGACGAATAATGTACAATTTTCGTCTTCACGATACTGAACAGAATCAAAACCACCCAAAACAAAACTTTCATCCAGTTCGAAAAATCCAATTCCTCCCGCTTCCAGCGAAACAAACGTGCTCCCGCCCAAATCGACACCGGAAAACATCCGATCAACAGGACCACAAAGTGGTAATAAAAGGGTTGTCCATGTCCGGCATCCCCCGTCGTCATCAAACGTACTTGATAGGCAAAAAAGTCTTCAATGATCTGCCAACCGAATTTATAGGCAATCAAACCATACCAAGCCACAAAGAAAAACACGGAAATCAAACCCGCTATCATGGCGCCAGTAAACAGACGGCCGTTCACACGTGAACGGTATAAAATTCCCACGAACAAAAGGGTTAAAGCCCAAAGAAGCAAAGCCGCGGGACCTTTGGTCAACAAGGCTAAACCAATCGAAATCCCAGCAAAAACAACATTTCTGAAACGAGTCGAATCCTGAAAGAACTCCGAAAAGAAATAGACACCTAAAAATATCAATAAATTGAAAAGCGGATCGATAATCCCGGAACTCGCATACACGTGTGGAGTAATAGCGACCAAATAAGAAAAGGCCCATAGGTTCCCAAAATTCACACCCCAAGTCTTCTTCCCTATCGCATACAGCGACCAAAGCGTGGCAATCCCAATGATCGCATTGGGAAAACGCGCGGCAAATTCCATCGAAATGTCTGATTGACCTGAGAACGAATCAAATGCCATAAAACTCAACGCCTGCAACCAAAGGAACAAAGGTGGCTTTTCCCAGAAGGGTTGAAAGTTGATTTGGACACTTAAAAAATCCCCTGTCACGATCATCTCCCTCGCCGATTCCGCAAAATTTACCTCATCCCAATCGAATAAATGCGTCGACCCCAAAAAAGGAATATAGACCGCCGCTCCTACGAGCGCCCAGAAAAGGTAAGGTTTACTTTGAACTGCTTTTAGCATAGTGGATCGAATAAAATAAGGCAGAAGAACCTGCTCCGATAGCCGCCCCCACGAGGGTATCCACCGGAAAATGTTGAAATAAATAGACTCTGGAATAGGCTACACCCACGGCTAGCAAACCGGCGAAAAGCCCCCAGAACCAGCGACGCAACAGCACCGCCACCCAAAAGAACATAAAAAAGGCCGCCCCGGTATGTCCTGATGGCATCGAATTAAATTCGCTAATTAAAAGTCCTGGAATGATGTGCCATTTTACACCGGAACTGGCAAAAAAAGCTAATGGTCGCAGAGAGTCAGTAAACACCAAATGCTTTAATCCCTGAATCAAACCAGTAGACAAGGCATACGAATACACATAAGGCAAGGCGTAGGCTTTCTGAAACCGGATTAGATAGAGTAAGAGTAAAAGAGGCAGAACTACTTCAGCTGTGGCCGTCAGCGCTTGAAAGGCCAGGTCTGCTAGTGGGGAGTTATTCCCATTGATGAACTGAAGCTGTTCGAGACGCTGGTAGGCGCTGATAAAAATCCAGCCTACTACTTCGTAAAAAATAAAGATCCCCAAAAATGCTTTTACAGCCGGACTCCAATGCTTCATGCCTCGAAATTACGAATTTGTTCAGCGCTACTATTGCTGTTTTCGAATATTTTCGTAATTTCGCATTCTTTTTTACCCAAGAGTGAAAATGAGCGTCCTAGAAGCATACCAGATACAGATACTTTCTTTAGAAGATAAAGTATACCCGTATTCCTTCACCGGGAACGACGAATTTTTCGCTGCTTTCGAGCAGGAATGGGTCCAGAAGGGCGAATTTAACGCAAAAGCGACGTTAGATAAATCGGCTACCATGATTCAGGTAAGACTAATCATAGACGGCCATTTGAAATTAATTTGCGATCGATCAAATGAGGAGTTTGAATTCCCCATCCACATTGACGAGAAGATTATTTACAAATATTCGGATCACAATGAAGATATGGGTGACAATTTATTCTTGTTTGATAGAAAGTCGCCTAAATTAGATTTATCGCAAGATTTATTTGATTTCATTGCCTTGCAGGTGCCCATGAAGAAGTTGCACCCTAGGTTTGTGAAACCTTTAGAAGAGCATGTAGATGGCGAGTTGATTTATACAACAGACCCAGAAGACGAAAATAAAGCCGATCAGGAGCCAGAGATGGATCCGAGATGGGCAGCATTAAAAAAATTAACAGACAATAATTAATAAATAACAATACCATGGCACATCCTAAAAGAAAAATCTCTACTACTCGTCGTGATACAAGAAGAGCGCATGATTTCGGAACTCCAAGACATTTAGGAGTTGATCCACAAACAGGCGAAACTCACCTTTATCACCGTGCTCACGTACATGAAGGTAACTTGTTCTACAAAGGAAAAATGATCGTAGAAGGATTCACGGTTAAGTAATTCCCTGGTAGACTGCAGC
>JAURHT010000268.1 GCA_030833145.1 Aquirufa sp. | reverse complement strand
TTTGCTGATCGCCAAGATTTAGAAGACCTAGTAAATCAATTATTAGCGAATATTAGCCCTTTGGTGGCTAGTTTCAGAACAGGAAATGCGGTTAAGAATGGGGTGGCTACGGTTATTGTAGGTAAACCCAATGCCGGCAAATCAACCTTATTAAATGCCTTATTAAACGAGGATCGTGCCATTGTTTCGGATATTGCTGGAACGACGCGCGATTCTTTAGAGGACGAATGGACTTTAGGAGGAATCAAATTTCGCTTAGTCGATACCGCTGGATTGCGCGAGACAACGGATGTTATTGAGGCACTAGGAGTAGAAAGAACACAAGCTTGGGTGAAGAAGGCGCAGGTGGTGATTTACATGGCCGATGCCACGTCAGAATCGCCGGCAGGTTTTGCGGCTGGGGTGGAAGCACTGGGCCAGCTTGATATTCCGGTGATTAAGTTGTTGAACAAGGTGGATCAGCTGACTGATTTGTCTGCATTTCAAGTCGCAATCCCGGATTTGATTGCTATTTCTGCCAAAAATCGTACCGGACTCAAAGATCTTGAAACCGCTTTATTAAACGTGGTGGGTTTAGATCAAGTAAGTACCAGCGGCACTTTAGTCACTAATCTACGCCACTACCAGCAGCTTTTACAAACGCAAGAAACCTTAGAAGGCGTTCTTGCGGCCTTAAAGACAGGTCTTACAGGTGATCTCATCGCACAAGACCTTCGTTATGCCCTTCACCATCTAGGTGAAATTACGGGTCAGATATCGAATGACGATTTGTTGAAGAATATTTTTGGGAAGTTTTGTATTGGCAAATAATAAAGAACAAAGAACAAAGTTGGTATCGCCTGCGGCGATGCAATCAGTTGCCTTCGGCTTGGTCAATGAGTCCGAATGTTCAGAGTAGAAATAATAGAGTAGAGAGTAAAGACTAAAGCGTTGAGATTTTAATATAGAGATTAAGACTTACCATTCGTCAAAAATATGACGTAGGCCATTTTTAAGAATGGTGAGTCTTAATCAAATTATTTAAAACAAATCATTAAACTTAAATCCGTCGGTTAACCTTTCCTTGCCAAGCTTCTGATACTCCGCCAGCGCCCAAAGCACAAATTCCTTCAAGAACAATTTGTCAGCTGCCTCAACATTTGGTTGGTAGCGTACGATCAATTCCTCTAAAGGCTTAATATCATTCAAAGTCGAAGCGTAATCTGCTGCATTGCATTCGTCATACAAAACAACCCCGCCCTCGGCATAAACAGCTTCCATTAAAGTAGCATATGGACTCTCTTCGATTTTCTTCGAAAGTTTTTCGATCTTAGGGAAAAGGCCTGGGAAGAATGATTTGATGGCAGAGCCAATCAATTGCTCGGCAACGAATGCTGCACCTTCTTGTTCGCCCTCGTAGACTAATTCAACTTTTCCTGTGATGGCTGGGATGATTCCCATGAAATCCGCTAAACGAACTGTCGTTTTTGCCTCTTTATTTAATAGGGCACGTCTTTCTGCCGTACTCACTAAACTTTCTAGCATAGAGATGCTCATACGTGCGCTGACACCACTTTTGGAATCAATATATTCACTCTCTCTAGCTTCGAAAATGATCTGTTCTAATAGATCAAAAGCTAAGTTTGGTACATAAACTCGATCAGATTGTGCCGAATTAATGCGCGCCTCTTGAGCAGAAATTTTGCGCGCAATCGCAATGGTTTCTGGGTAATGGGTCAAAATTTGAGAGCCAATCCGGTCCTTCAAAGGTGTCACGATACTACCTCTGTTCGTATAATCTTCTGGATTTGCCGTAAAGATGAATTGCAGATCAAGTGGTAAACGCAATTTGAAACCACGAATTTGGATATCACCTTCTTGAAGAATGTTGAATAGAGCTACTTGAATACGGGCCTGTAAATCAGGAATTTCATTAATGACAAAGATGCAGCGATTAGCTCGAGGTATCATACCAAAGTGAATCACCCGGTCATCTGCATAGGATAATTTCAAATTCGCAGCTTTGATCGGATCTACATCACCGATTAAATCGGCCACGGTTACATCTGGAGTGGCTAATTTCTCCGCAAAGCGATCGGAACGGTGTAACCAAGCGATGGGTGTCGCATCCCCTTGAGCTGCGATTGAATCCTGTGCAAAACGAGAAATGGGAGCCAAAGGATCATCGTTAATCTCTGAACCAGCCACATACGGAATATATTCATCTAATAAGTTGACCATTAAACGCGCTAAACGTGTTTTTGCCTGACCTCTTAAGCCTAATAAATTGATGTTATGGCGTGATAAAATCGCGCGCTCTAATTCAGGAATAACGGAGTTTTCAAACCCGTGAACACCTTCAAAAACGGTCGTTCCCGCCTCCATGTGGGCGATTAGGTTATCTCTTAATTCGTCTTTAATGGATTTACT
>JAURHT010000285.1 GCA_030833145.1 Aquirufa sp. | reverse complement strand
CTTTAAAAAAATGAAATCCTTCTCCATTCCCTCTTTATTTAAGAGTAACGTGATAGGTCAAATCAAGGAATCTCGTCGGGTTCAAGATAAATTAAAAAAAGATTTTACGCCTACGCATTTGGATTTTGGTCCGGTAGAGGTGTTGCTCTCTAGGCACTTTGGATTTTGTTATGGAGTGGAGAATGCGGTAGAAACGGCCTACCATATCATTGATCAAAACCCAGATCGCCGTATTTTCTTATTGTCTGAGATGATTCACAATCCGGCAGTGAATGCGGATTTATCAGATAGAGGTGTTCGATTTATTCAAGACACATCGGGTAATCAGTTAGTGGCCTGGGAAGAATTGAGTTCAAATGACATTGTGATTGTGCCTGCTTTTGGGACTACCCTAGAAATCCAGGCAATTTTACAATCGCGTGGAATCGATCCTTATGCCTATGATACCACTTGTCCTTTCGTGGAAAAGGTGTGGAATAGAGCAGATGCGATCGGAAAAAAAGATTACACGGTGATCGTGCACGGGAAACCAAGTCACGAAGAGACGAAGGCCACGTTTTCGCATTCACAGGCGGTTACGCCTACGCTGATTCTTAAAAATATCGATCAAGCCATTGCTTTAGCGGCCTATATCAAACAGGAAAAAACATCAGAAGAATTCTTTGCGGAATTTGAAGGACAATATTCAGCGGGTTTTGATCCAATGAAGGATTTGAAGCGAATTGGTGTCGTAAATCAAACGACCATGCTCGCGACGGATACGCAAGAAATTGTGGATTATTTACGTCAGGTGATCCGCTTGCACTACCAAGTGGCTCCAGAAAATATCAAGGATTATTTTGCAGACACGCGCGATACCCTTTGCTATGCGACGAATGATAACCAAAGCGCAACCTACGGTTTATTAGCCGAGGAGGCCGATTTTGCGATTGTCGCTGGTGGCTATAATTCATCGAACACGGCTCACTTAGTGGACTTGTGTGTGGCGAAATTACCGACCTATTTTATCAAGAATGCAGATAAATTGATTTCAGCGGAAGAGGTATTGCATTTTGATAATGTGGCCAAAGAAGAGCGCATAGCAACCTCCTACATTCCTACTAAAGAAAAAACACGTGTATTATTGACCTGCGGTGCTTCCTGTCCCGATGCGGTGATGGAAGAAATACTACGGAAATTAATTTCGTTCTTCCCAGGGGCTAAAGACGTAGACGAGGTGGTTAATACGATTCTACAATCTTCTTAACAGCAGGCAGATAGCCTTCCCCGAATAGATTGACATGTACTAATAGCGGGTACAGATTGTAGAGTGGAATTCGCTCGTGGAATCCTTTTTGGATAGGGAAATTTGCATTGTATGCTTCGTAAAATGCTTCCTCAAATCCCCCAAACATTGTCGTAAAAGCAATTTCTGCCTCTCTCAATCCAAAATAACAAGCCGGATCTACAAGGGTAATCAAACCGTCCGGGTTCGTCATGGCATTGCCTGACCAAAGATCCCCGTGAATTAAGGCAGAGGTTTCGTTAGGTAGCAGGGAAGGTAGTTTCTCAAATAAAGTTTCCAATTTCTCCTCTAATTCCGAGTCGATTTTACGATCATATACGGCTTGCGCAACCTGTTTACGAAGTCGGTTCTCGGTAAAGAAAGCCACGCCATCCGTATTCCAAGAGTTCAACTGTGGTGCTGCTCCTAAATAGTTGGTATAATCGAGCCCGTGTCCTTTTGGGCTTGTATTTTTATGTAAGCGTGCCAGTTTCTCCCCAAAATCCACCCAGTAATTCACCGCTTTCTCTCCCGATGGAATACATTCCATCATCAAGTATTCCTTCTCCTCCATCGAACCCACGCCGATGACGCTAGGCACGGAGATGGTAGACGTGCTTCCGACCAAATCCAGATTTTTTGCCTCTGCTTCGAATAAACCTTGGTGATCACCTTGGTTCCATTTAATGAAATACTCGTCCCCAGACTGCAATTTTACGCGCACCGCTAGATTGAAATTACCCCCGTAGAAGAATTCTAAGTCTTGCACTTCGGTGTTTTCTCCTAAGTGATGCTGGATAATTTTATCAATAAACTTGTATTGTGCTTGCGTTTCGGTGGACATAAATCAAAATTACGATTTTCTTTTATAAAGCGGAACCGTGCTGCAAGGTTCTCCATAAAACAAGCTCTTCGCCACCGGCTGCAATAATTGCG
>JAURHT010000074.1 GCA_030833145.1 Aquirufa sp. | reverse complement strand
AATAGTGTTGTTTGTATAGTACCCAGAAGTTTTAGATTTGTCTCTTCTGAAATTTATTGCGTAGCACAAATTTAGAAGAGACAAATACTAAAACTCTTTATGATGCGCCATTCTAAACAAATCGTCCTTACTCAATGACTTGAAATAATCGTAAGTAATCTTCAATCCCTCTGCACGACTCACCTTGGGTTCCCAGCCAAGAATGCTGCGGGCCTTTGTGATGTCTGGTTTACGTTGTTTGGGATCGTCAGTAGGTAATGGAAGGGAAATCAGCTTTTGCGACGTTCCGGTTAATTTGATGATTTCCTCGCCAAATTCTTTGATGGTGATTTCATCCGGATTTCCGATGTTCACTGGCTGCGCATAATCGCTCAATAAGAGGCGATAAATACCTTCGACTAAATCATCTACGTAACAGAAAGAACGTGTCTGAGAACCATCGCCAAACATCGTTAAATCCTCTCCACGCAACGCTTGTCCTATAAACGCAGGCAATACACGACCATCATTTAGGCGCATGCGTGGACCATAGGTATTAAAAATACGTATAATGCGAGTTTCTAAGCCGTGGTAGGTATGGTATGCCATCGTCATCGCTTCTTGGAAACGTTTGGCCTCATCATATACGCCACGCGGTCCCACCGGGTTTACATTACCCCAATATTCCTCTGGTTGCGGATGAACGTTCGGGTCTCCGTATACTTCTGAAGTAGAGGCGATCAAAACACGCGCTTTTTTCACGCGGGCTAAACCTAGGCAATTATGGATTCCCAGTGAACCTACTTTCAAGGTTTGGATCGGAATCTTTAAATAGTCGATAGGAGAGGCTGGCGAGGCAAAATGCAGGATGTAATCCAATTCTCCCGGAACGTGGATGAACTTGGAAACATCGTGGTGGTAGAACTCAAAGTGTTCTAATTTGAACAAATGTTCGATGTTTTTTAGATCGCCCGTGATCAAATTATCCATGGCGATTACGTGGTAACCCTCTTTAATAAAGCGATCACATAAATGAGATCCTAGAAATCCAGCTCCGCCGGTAATTAAAATTCGTTTCATATTAGTGTATGGTTTGACGGCCAATGGAATAATAGGTGTAGCCCAGTTCCTGCATTTGGTTTAATTCGTATAAATTTCTGCCGTCAAAAATGACTTTATTCTTCAATAAACTATCCATTCGATCGAAGTCTGGCGTTCTGAATTGCGGCCATTCTGTTACGATTAAAAGAGCATCTGCGCCCTCTAAAGCTTCGTATGGATTTTTGGTAAAGGTAATTTTATCGCCCATTAATTGCTTCACGTGGCCCATCGCCTCTGGGTCATAGGCACTTACGGACGCTCCTAATTCTAATAAGGCATCGATGTTGTATAGAGCAGGTGCCTCCCGGATGTCATCCGTGTAGGGTTTGAATGCCAAACCCCACATGGCAATTTTCTTCCCAGCTAAATCACCTTTGAAGTGTTTGGACAGGTGTGGAATGAGTTTAGTTTTTTGGTTTTCATTCACTTTCATCACCGAGTCCAAAATCTTAAACTCATAATCGTTCTCTGCCGAAGTTTTAGCCAGCGCTTGCACATCCTTAGGAAAACAACTTCCGCCGTAACCGATACCTGCAAATAAGAAGCGTTTCCCGATGCGAGAATCGGTTCCGATTCCTTTGCGTACCTCGTCCACATTCGCGCCTACCAATTCGCATAAGTTCGCGATCTCGTTCATGAAGGTGATTTTGGTCGCTAAAAAGGCATTGGCGGCGTATTTAGTTAATTCTGCCGAACGTTCATCCATAAAGATGATCGGATTTCCTTGGCGAACTAAGGGCGCATACAAGCGCGACATTAAGTCTTTTGCGCGATCAGATTGAGTGCCTATCACGACGCGATCAGGCTTCATGAAATCCTCTACCGCCACGCCCTCGCGTAAGAATTCCGGATTGGAAACTACATCGAATTCGACTGTGGCATTTTTCGCAATAGCTGCCCTTACTTTATCCGATGTTCCTACCGGAACAGTACTCTTATCGATAATAACGGTATAATCAGATAAGATGGGGCCTAAGTCATTGGCTACCTGCAGAATGTATTTTAAGTCTGCTGAACCATCTGCGCCTGGAGGGGTGGGTAAAGCAAGGAAAATGACCTTGGCTCCTTCAATACCCTCTTTCAAGGAAGTAGTGAAGTGAAGGCGTCCTTCTTGGGTATTTCTTTGGAATAAATCATCTAATCCAGGCTCATAAATGGGAATTTTCCCAGCCTGCATTTGCTGTACTTTTTCTTGATTGATGTCTACGCAAGTCACTTGGTTTCCCGTTTCCGCGAAACAAGTTCCAGTCACTAATCCTACGTATCCAGTTCCTACAACGGCTATTTTCATATAATTACTGTATTACTTTTCCGATACTTCCAGTGGGTTCGTTGATTTTTAACCAATTGGCTAAGGTGCTGGCAATATCACTGATGTGTGTTCTTTGGTTGATCTCTTTGTGTGCTACGCTCCAGCCAAAAAATAACAAGGGAACGTGGGTATCATAGGCGTAAACGGTGCTGTGCGATGTGCCTGTTTTGTATCCGGTGAACCATTGTGGTTTCAATAAATACATAAAGTCGCCACTTCTTGACTGATTATAACCGTTGATGATCATTTCGCGGTAGAGTGCAGGAATGGGACTTGATCCAGCGGTCCTCATATCCACTAATTCGGCGAATCCGGCTTGGTTTTTAAATGATTTCTCCAAAACCTTAGCCACGGCTTCCTTCGAAATATGCAATCGTTCTAGGTTAGCGTGATTCAAATAAATTTGGTAATTATCCGCCCCCGCGATCAATTCCACGTCTCCAAATTCCTGTTTTATAGCCGCTTTCGCCTCGTTTAGTGCCTTGCCATTATCAAATGATCCACCTGGTAGGCGTTTGCTTTTGATGTAAGAAGGGATTTCTGCGACTGCGTGATCTGCCGTTAAGAAAACGAGGTATTGATTCTTGCCTAATTTGGCATCTAAATGCGTTAAAATGTCCGCGATATCTTGATCCAAGCGCAAATACGTATCTTCTAATTCGATGGATTGCGGTCCAAAAGAGTGGCCCACGTAATCCGTTGAGGAGAAACTAATCGCTAAGAAATCAGTGGTTCCATTTTTGCCCAAATGCTCTTCTTCAATCGCCTTTATCGCAAAATCTTTCGTCAGATTATTGCCATAAGGTGTCGTTCTAAGTACCTCTAGCGCATTTCCCCCTTTTAAATCGTGCGGAAATACCGGCGCTTTCTCTCCGCTCAATTTACTTTCATAAGGGCTATCATCCTCGGCAGAACGCGTATAGGTCGCGATGGGATAGAGGGTATTCCAGCCTTGTTGAATGTATTTTTGAGGACGGCCTTCTTGGTTGAATTTTTGAACCCAGGCCGGTAATTCTTTGGCATAAAAAGAAGAGGTAATCCAATATCCATCCGCCGAATCATACCAATACGCTGCGTCTGCCGTATGTCCGCCCGGCAAAATGGATCCACGGTCCTTCAAGGCAATGGCGATGGTTTTAGACTTGTAATTTTGCGCCATCTTTAATTGATCAGTGATCGTGGAGGTGAACATGTTCTTAGGTGACATCATCCCAGCCTTACTTTTGCTACCCACCGTTTGTACGGTAGAATCATCTACGCAGTACATTTTTTTGCCATTCGCCACTTCGATCCAATCATTTCCCACAATGCCATGAACCGCAGGAACGGTGCCCGTATAGACACTCGCATGTCCCGCTGCAGTAACGGTAGGGGCATAATTATAATGATTATCCGTACAATTGATGCCTTCTTTCATCAAGCGCTTGAACCCTTTGTCCGAATAGCGATCATAAAATTTATTCAAATATTCGTAGCGCATTTGGTCTACGACTATTCCTACGACTAGGGCAGGTTTTTTCTGTGCCAAAGAGGGCAATGACAGGAGTCCTAAGAAAATGAAAAGTAATTTTTTCATAAATAAGGGGGGAATTCGGTTAAGATTTTTGTTGAATGATGTAGTATAATATTTTGTAGGCCATTGGTAATGACTAAGTACTCGGCTTGCTGTATTTTCTGATACTGGCTTATTTGTTGTAAGGTACTTAAGTTTAACTCTACATGAGGCGCCTTACATTCAATCAGCATAAAAACCTCTCCGTTGTTCTTAAAAAGCCGAATGTCTGTTCGTCTATTGAATTGATTCACCTTCATGCTTCCTTCTATTTGAAATAAAGAGGCAGGGTAGTTCAACTCGTTGACTAAATAATGCAAGCAATGTTGCCTAACCCATTCTTCTGGTGTCAGTAATCGATATTTCTTCGTGATGTCTTCGAAAATATATAGTTTTCCTTCTTTTTTCTTTACTTTGTGAGAATAGGCAGGAAAGACCAAGTTTAATTCGGGAGATGTCGTCATCTTTATCAATCTAACTTCTAAATTAATCTTTTTGCTTAATTAATTCATCACATCTAAGCGTATAATATGAAAACGAAGGAGGAAATTGTACAAAATTGGTTGCCCCGCTATACAGGAACGAATTCAGAGGATTTTGGACAGTATATATTGCTGACGAATTTTAAGAATTATGTGGATATGTTTGCGGAGAAATTTGGGGTGGAAATTAAAGGCCACGATCGCCCTATGCAGACTGCAACGGCACATAATATTACCATTATTAATTTTGGGATGGGTTCGCCCATGGCAGCTACGGTGATGGATATATTATCAGCCATCAGTCCTAAAGCAGTGTTGTTTTTAGGTAAATGTGGCGGTTTGAAAAAAAATCTAGCCTTAGGGGATCTGATTCTTCCGATTGCTGCGGTAAGAGGAGAAGGGACATCGGATGAGTATATGCCCAAAGAAGTGCCAGCCCTACCTTCCTTCCGTTTGCAACGCGCGGTTTCCTCGATGATTAAGAAACACGAATTAGATTATTGGACAGGTTTAATTTATACCACGAATCGCCGGGTTTGGGAGCACGATGAAGTATTCAAGACCTATTTATCGGATATTCGGGCGATGGGTATCGATATGGAAACAGCCACCATTTTCACCGTGGGTTTCAAAAATAAAATTCCACATGGGGCTCTTTTATTAGTGTCCGATAACCCGATGACACCGGATGGCGTGAAAACGGATGCCAGTGATAAAAAGGTGACGGCTAATTTTGTTGACAGACACTTACAGATTGGTATTGATTCCTTGGAGGAATTAGCTAATTCAGGAGAGTCTGTCAAACATTTACGGTTTGATTAATAAAAAAGGCCTTCTGAATAGAAGGCCTTTTTTTATTTAATTACAATAATCTCGAATCACATTATAGGCAGCGGCATAACCCAGTTCTCCCGCTTTACTTAAATCCAAGCAGCCTGTCGTATCGTTCAAGGCCAGTTTGATGATTCCTCGGATGAAATAGGCTTCGGCAAATTTGCTGTTTAATTCGATCGCATTGTTGCAATCTTGAATGGCGTTGCGTTGATCGCCTAAACTCGATTTAGCGATTCCGCGTTGGAAATAAGCGTCTGCGTAAGTGGGTTGGAAAGAGATGGCGCGGTTGTAGTCATCAATCGCACTTTTGGGATCGCCCGTTTTTGCTTTGGCTAAACCGCGGTGGAAAAATACCTCTGCTCTTCCAGCACTCATGTCGCTCATTTTCGTACGATCGACTAATCCGTTCCGGATTTCGTCGAGTTGAATTTTGCCTAGTTTAGCGGTGTAAAGAATCTTCGCATTTTCATTATTCCCAAATTCGATTGCCTTCGTAAAATCTTCCATCGCTGCGCGTTGGTCGCCTAATTTGGCTTTCACGAATCCACGGCCATACATCGCCTCAATATTCTCTGGATCTAATTCTAAGGCCTTGTTGAAGTCCTCAAGCGCTCCTTTCTCTCCATTTTCACCTCGGTAATTTTCCAGCTGCGCTTTGCATAAGCCGGAATAATACCACTCCTCTGATTTTTCTGGACTCAATTTTAATACCTCAGTGAAATCGGCTAAAGCACCCTTGAAGTCAGCTATTTTCATCTTCGCAAAAGCACGTCCAGACAAGTAATTGGTGCGCTTTGGTGTGATTTCGATGGCTTTATTGTAATCTTCGATGCTGCCCGCATAATCGCCTAATTTTGATTTGCTATCGGCTCTTACAGCTAAGGTAGGGGCGTAATCCGGTAATAATTCGAGTGATTTATTAAAATCGGTGATGGCGCCACGGTAGTTTTCAAGTTTGTTCTTAGAAATACCACGACTCAAATAGGCAGTACCTTCCAATGGATTTAATCGAATTGCTTCATTGTAATCTTGAATCGCTAATGGATGGTTGTCTTGCTTACTGTAGCTTTGTCCACGGGCAATGAAAGCTTCGAAGTAATTCGGTTTTAATTCGAGCGCTTTGTTGAAGTCCAAAATAGCTCCTTGGAAATCCTTCAAATTATATTTAGCAAAACCGCGGTTGTAAAAAGCAATGGGATTCGGATTAGCTGCTGTTTTCTCGATTTCAAGGCTGAAGTTGCGCAAGGCATCTGCATAATTCCCCGTTTTATTCTGGTTTAATCCAATCTCTAAATGATTTACCTCAGCCGTTTGTGCTGATAAAGAGAAATGGCAAGCCAAGATGGCGAAGGCTATAATGCCCACTTTGAATTTCATAGCAACTTATTTTTTTGTAAAAATAAGCGAAATTACTGGCTTGTTAAAATTTGAATACCTCCAAAAACAAGGATCAAAAACAGCGTTCTCAAGGCCGTTTTTTTCAAATAGGGATCGATTTGTTCAGAAGTCATGCCGGAGTGTAGTTCTCGGAATAATTGAATAATGGGATAAATACCCACAATTAGTAATTGTTGATTTGCGCCTATTTTTATTCCAGCCACAAAAGGGTAGGCATAGAAGCACGCAATGGCGATTATATAGAGTGCTTTTTGGTAATAAAAACCGAACGTTTTGCCTATTCGAACGGGGATTGAATTTTTACCCGTTTTGATATCATTATCAATATCCCGTAGATTATTCAAATTCAATACGGCCACAGATAATAATCCACATCCAGAGGCCGGCAGTAAAATGGCAAAATCCAAGCGATAAGTTTGCAAATAATAGGTTCCCACCGTTCCGATTAGGCCAAAAAATAGAAATACCGAAATGTCCCCTAAACCCATATAACCATAGGGTCTTTTACCCACGGTGTAGGCAATGGCAGCAGCGATGGCTGCTAGACCTAAACCTAGGAAAGTGCCCCATACTTCGATGGGTGCGTTCTTCAGCCCGAAAAATAAAAGAGAAAGGCCTGATACAAAAGAAAGAACCGCTGTCCATATAACAGCAGTTCTCATCTCTTGTTGACTGATTTTTCCGGTTTGTACGGCTCTTAATGCCACTTTGCGATCTGCATTATCTACTCCATTGGAGAAGTCGCCTAAGTCATTTGCAAAGTTGGAAAGGATTTGTAGTAAAAGGGTAGTCAGCGTTGCTAATAAGGCAATAAGGAAATCAAATTTCCCGGAAGCATACGCTAGAAAATTGCCTAATAATATACTTCCAACAGCTAGCGGTAAGGTTCTAGGTCTTGCCGCGTCTACCCATCTATTCATCTTACTTACCGATCGCAGCTAAAAATTCTGGACTGTTTGGCTTGATTCCTGATGCAAAGAAATTTTGCAATTCGCCTTTTTCATTAATTACGTATTTGCAGAAGTTCCAGCTTGGTTCTTTCTCGTTCCATCCGTTCTTCGATTTGTCCGAAAGCCATTGGTATAAGTCACATTTTCCACTTCCTTTTACCACGACTTTTTCCATCATTTGGAAAGAAACGCCATAATTTAAAGAGCAGAATGATGAGATCTCTGCGTTTGTGCCCGGCTCTTGTCCACCAAATTCATTGGCAGGGAAGCCTAAAATAACAATGTCTTTGTTCTCTTTGTGGAATTTTTCCCAGTCTGCGTATTGTGGAGTGTAACCACATTTAGACGCCGTGTTTAAGACAATAATTTTCTTTCCTTTGAATTGAGAAAAATCAATCTCTTTTCCATCGATTCCTTTCATTTTGAAGGAGTGGAAGTTCGTAGTCGCTGCGGGAGTTTCCATTTTTTCTGGTCTGTTTAAGACTGTTTTTTGGGTGAATGGGAGGGCCAAAGCCGTTAATAACGATCCGATTTTCATAAAACTTGCGATCATGATAATGATGATTAAAATGGTGAGGTAAAGGTATTTACGTTTCAATTTACATTCTATTAGGTGAAACTATACCTAATAACGAGGTAGCATGCTGAATTGTTTTTCCTGTCAGCTCAGCTAAGGTAAGTCGAATGTTTCGCTTCACCTCATTTTCCTCTGATAGAATACTCAATTCATTATAGAACTTATTAAAAGTCTTGGCTAAATCGTAGGCATAATTCGCGATGACCGAAGGAGCGAAGTTCACCGCTGCCTGCGCAATAGACGCCTTGTATTCGCCTAATAAGTAGATTAATTCTTGTTCCGATTCGGCTAATTCGGAATCAATAGAAACAGGCGATATCTCACTGCCTTTGCGTAATATGGAACAAATACGAGCATGAGTATATTGAATGAAAGGGCCTGTATTGCCTTGGAAGTCGATAGATTCTTCCGGGTTAAATAACATGCGTTTCTTCGGTTCGACCTTTAATAAGAAATACTTCAAGGCACCTAGACCCAGGTTATGAAACAATTCGTTTGATTCTACCTCTGTGAAGCCATCGATTTTGCCTAATTCTAAGGTCCGGTCTTTAGCCGTTTGAATCATTTCAGCCATCAAATCATCCGCATCTACCACCGTTCCCTCGCGCGACTTCATCTTGCCGCTTGGTAAGTCTACCATTCCATAGGAAAGGTGGAAGTTTCCTTTTGAGAAAGGCTTGTTTAATTTCTTTAAAATATGGAATAGCACCTCGAAGTGGTAATCTTGCTCGTTACCTACTACATAAACCGATTGATTCGCTTTGAAATCTTCGTATTTTAATTGAGCGGTACCCATATCTTGAGTGATGTATACCGAGGTTCCGTCTTTACGTAATACTAATTTTTCATCTAAGCCCTCGGCCTCTAAATTGATCCAAACGGATCCATTTGGCTTTTGGAAAAATACACCCGCCGCTAATCCTTCGTCCACTAATTGCTTTCCTAACAGGTAGGTATTGGATTCGCGGTAGATTTTATCGAATGAAACGCCCATCGTTTGATAGGATTTCTCAAAACCAGCGAAAACCCAGGAGTTCATTGTATTCCATAGGTTCATCACCTCTTCGTCGCCTTGTTCCCATTTCAAAAGCATTTCTTGGGCTTTTAATAGAATAGGAGCTTGTTTTTTAGCTTGTTCCTCGTCTAAACCGCTGGCCTTTAACGCCGCGATTTCTTCTTTATAAGCCACATCAAAAGCCACATAGTATTTACCCACTAAATGATCGCCTTTAAATCCGGACGTTTCAGGTGTTTCTTGATTGCCAAAAAGCTGGTAAGCTAACATCGACTTACAAATATGTATGCCGCGGTCGTTCACTAAGTTGGTTTTAACTACGTCATAGCCACCTGCCGCTAAGATTTGTGCGACAGAAAAACCTAAAAAGTTATTGCGTAAATGGCCTAAATGCAGCGGTTTATTCGTGTTAGGAGAAGAGTATTCGATGAGTACTTTTTCTCCTTTTGATTCAATTTGGAAGGGATTTTTATCGGAAGCCACGCTAGCTAATAAACCTAACCAAGCGGAATCGTGAATGGATAAATTTAAAAAACCTTGAACTACTTGGTATGCTTTTACGATGGAACAATTTGCTAACATATATTCCCCTAAATCTGTAGCAATGGCTGCAGGAGCTTTTCCGGCTTGCTTCGTAAATGGGAAAACAACTAAGGTGTAGGCGCCTTCAAACTCTTTTTTGGTCTCTTGTAACGCAATTTCGGTTACTTCGATTTGGAAGAGGGCTTTTAAACCTTTTGCTAATTCGCGCTGTAATGTTTGTTGAATGTTTGACATCTAAATGGCTCTGATTTATCAATCTGCAAAGGTAGCTAAATTCACTCTAAACCTTGCTTCTCATGCTCAGAAATGAATAAATTAATCTTACCTTT
>JAURHT010000030.1 GCA_030833145.1 Aquirufa sp. | reverse complement strand
TCACCCTCATTTTCTCCTTCATCGCGGCAGCCTTTTATAAGAAAGTAGATATTTTCGGAACCTTCGTGGAAGGCGCCAAAGGCGGCTTCGAAACGTCCGTCCGCATCATTCCCTACCTCGTAGGGATGCTCGTGGCCATTTCTTGCCTGCGCAAGTCCGGGGTTTTAGACTTCAGCGTAGACGGCATGAAAATGGCCGTTAACTATATGGGAATCGACAACCGCTTCACAGACGCAATGCCGACCGCCCTTTTGCACCCGGTATCAGGTAGCGGATCCCGCGCCATGATGATCGATACGATGAAAACCTTCGGCCCAGATTCCTTCGCTGGTCGCCTTTCTTGCGTCTTCCAAGGCTCCGCAGAAACGGTTCTTTTCGTCATCGCCCTTTACTACGGCTCTGTTCAAGTACGCAATATTCGCTACACGCTTTGGGCGGGATTAGCAGCGGACTTGGTGGGGATTGTGACAGCTATTTTTGTGAGCTATCTTTTTTTTGGATGATTTTAAAGAATAGAGCTTAGTTTTAAAGCATAGAGCATAAAGCACAAAGAATAAAGGTGGAATACCCTGCGGGTATACGTATTTGAAATATTTCAAAAGTCATCAAATAACCACTATGATGACAGAAAATCCAGCACTTACAAAATCCTTTGACTTTTCTCTAAAAATGGTTTCTCTATGCAGAAAGCTGATTTATGAGGACAAAGAATTCGTTTTAGGAAAACAATTATTGCGTTGCTCTACCTCAATCGGGGCTAATTTAGAAGAGGCTATTGGAGGATTTTCACGCAACGATTTCAAATACAAAATATCAATTGCATACAAAGAAGCACGAGAAACACACTACTGGATTCGCTTATTAATGCGATCAAAAATTCTTAGTGATGAAGAGGGGTGTTCTGCTTTGACGGACTTGGAAGAGTTGTTAAAAATATTGACAGCGACGCTTAAAACTCTTAATAAACAATAGATTTAAAGCATAAAGAATAGAGCATAAAGAATAAAGTTTGAATACCCTGCGGGTATGTAAATTTGAAATATTTCAAAAGTCAATAAAATTGGTATAACCAATTTTAATTCCAACTCTATACTTTATTCTTTGTGCTTTATGCTTTAGTTAGCAGATAAATAAAGGCTAATGCCTTTATTTATCTGCTAATGCTGCCACCAATTCAAACCCTAAACTCTCTATCTTAAGTCTCACCTCATGCTTATTTTTCAGCCCTACTATCTTGGCGGTTTGGCCAGTGAGTGGGCCGGATTCGATGGTGATATAGTCGCCCACTTTTGCAGTGGTACCGATGGTTTCCACCTCGAGGTGGTCAGATAAGAATTGTTTGATGGCAAGGATTTCTGCGTCTTGAATGACGGCTGGTTTGTGAAGCCAGTAGACGAAGTTCACAACACCGAAGGTGCGGCGGACGAGGCCACTTTGCTTTTCAAGGTCGATGTTAACGAAAACGTAGGAGCGGAATAGGACTTCTTCGACCCATTTTTTGCGGTCGGACCACTGCTTCTTGCGCTTGGTAGTAGGGCAATAGGCTTCGATGCCTAGCTCTTGTAGACGCAAGGAGACTTTCTTCTCCATTCGGGATTTCGTATAAATCGCGTACCAGGCCATGCTTATAATCGGGCGTCAGCCAAGTCTTTAGAAAGAATAGATTTAATGTCAAAAATGACTCCATTTTCTGCTTTCAACGAAGCGAAAGGGAGGTCAAGGAATTCGTTGTGGGCAACGGTCAACACAATGGCTTGGTATTTATCAGCTAGTTTCGAAACTAGTTCGATACCGTGTTCGTGCTTCACTTCGGCTGCGTTTGCCCAAGGATCGTAGACGTCTACGTCCATGCCAAAGTCCACCAATTCTTTGTAGATATCAACCACGCGGGAGTTGCGGATGTCTGGGCAGTTTTCTTTGAAAGTGATGCCGAGCATGAGGGTTTTGGCGCCGCCGATTTTTTGGCCTTTGTTAATCAATAATTTGACTAATTTATTCGCCACGAAAATGCCCATGTTGTCGTTCACGCGGCGACCTGAAAGGATCACCTGTGGATAATAGCCCAAGCTTTCTGATTTGTGTAATAAATAATAGGGGTCCACGCCAATGCAGTGGCCGCCTACTAATCCGGGTTTGAAATTCAAGAAATTCCACTTCGTTCCAGCGGCTTCTAACACCTCGGTGGTGTCGATTCCCATGCGGTCGAAGATCAAGGCTAATTCGTTTACGTACGAGATATTGACATCGCGTTGGGCGTTTTCGATGGCCTTGCTCGCTTCGGCTACTTTCATCGAAGGCGCTTTGTGGGTGCCCGCAGTGATGATGGAGCGGTAAAGCTGGTCGACTTTTTCGGCGATTTCGGGAGTGGATCCAGAGGTAACTTTCTTGATTTTAGTCAAGGTGTTTACCTTGTCGCCTGGGTTAATACGCTCTGGCGAGTAGCCGCAGAAGAAGTCTACATTGAATTTTAAACCTGAGAATTTCTCCAAAACAGGAACACAATCTTCTTCGGTGCAACCAGGGTAAACCGTGGATTCGTAAATGACTAAGTCACCTTTTTTCAAGGCTTTTCCTATCATTTCCGAAGCCTTCAACAGGGGACTTAAATCCGGCTTTTTGAAGTGGTCAATGGGAGTGGGTACCGTAACAATGAAGGTGTTGCAAGAGCTCAAATCCGCTGCATTTGAAGAGAATTTTAAAGAAACAGATTCCTTTAATTGCTCCGCGGTCACTTCCTGTGTGCGGTCAAAACCAGTATTTAATTCTGCGATGCGGCTGGTGTCAATATCAAATCCGAGGGTAGGGATGTTTTTTCCAAACTCCACCGCCAGCGGAAAACCCACATATCCTAAGCCAATAATGGCGATCCGTGTACTCATCTTATTTGTTCGAGAAAAGTTTTACGTCCGCCTGCACCATGTCTTTTACTAGGGCAGCAAGGTCGTATTTGAGGGTCCAACCTAGTTTTTCTTTGGCCTTCGTAGGATCACCGATCAATAATTCTACCTCCGTAGGACGGAAATAACGGGGATCGATCGCAATCACTTCTTGTCCCACCGGTACTTGATATGCCGGGTTCGAGCAAGAAACAACCGTTCCTTTTTCGTTCACGCCCTCGCCAGTAAAGGCTACTTCGATGCCTACTTCCGCAAAAGAAAGGCGGATAAATTCGCGCACTGTCGTTGTAATACCGGTCGCAATGACGTAATCTTCTGGCTTATCTTGTTGCAAAATCAACCACATCGCCTCGATGTAATCTTTCGCGTGGCCCCAGTCGCGTTTCGCGTCTAGGTTACCTAAGTGAATCTTTTTCTCTTGTCCTAAAGCGATTTGGGCTACTCCTCTCGTGATTTTACGCGTCACGAAGGTCTCGCCGCGAAGCGGGGATTCGTGGTTAAATAAAATCCCGTTCACCGCAAACATGTCATAGGCTTCGCGGTAATTGACCGTAATCCAATAGCCATATAATTTAGCGACGGCGTAAGGAGAGCGAGGGTAGAAGGGAGTTGTCTCCGATTGAGGAACTTCCTGTACAAGGCCGTAAAGTTCCGAGGTAGACGCTTGGTACACTTTGGTCTTTTTAATCAAACCTAGCAAGCGAATGGCCTCTAAAATACGCAAAGTACCGATGCCGTCTACCTGCGCTGTATATTCCGGTTCGTCGAACGATACTTTCACATGGGACATCGCCCCCAGATTGTAAATTTCGTCAGGCTGCACTTCTTGAATGATGCGAATGATATTCGTGGAATCACTTAAATCTCCGTAATGCAAGATGAAAGAGGCCGAATCCACGTGTGGATCTTGGTACAAATGATCAATGCGATCGGTATTAATCAACGAGCTTCTGCGCTTGATACCGTGCACGATATAACCCTTATTTAAAAGAAATTCCGCTAAATAAGCGCCATCTTGTCCTGTTACACCCGTAATGAGGGCTACCTTTTTTCCTGTCGACATACGATTCATTAAGAAACCAAAATTACGCAAAAAAGAGGCCTAACGCAATTTATTCATACAAGGCTAAAATGGCCTTCTCGTGTTTCGCGTATATCGCCTTGCGCTTTAATTTCAAAGTAGGGGTGATCTCTCCATCCGCCACCGTGAACAAGCGCGGCAATAGAACGAATTTTTTCACTTGTTCGTATTTCGCTACTGAAGCCATTGTTTCTTGAACCTCTTGCTCGATTTTAGCAAACACTTTTGGGTTATTAATCAACGCCTCTGGACCCTTAACCCCTAATTCTTGTTGATCAGCCCACACTTGCAAGGCATTAAATTCAGGGATAACAAGGGCGGATGGGAATTTTTGGCCTTCGCCCACCACCATACATTGCTCAATGAATGCCGATTCTTTCAACTTGTTTTCCACTAATTGTGGTGCCACATATTTACCGCCAGACGTTTTGAAAATCTCCTTCTTGCGATCGGTAATCTTCAAATACTTACCATCCACCATCATACCGATATCACCCGTATGGAACCAGCCTTCTGGATCAATTGCTTCAGCAGTAGCCTCTGGATTCTTGTAATAACCCACCATCACAGAATCTCCTTTCACGCAAATCTCTCCGTCTTCTGCAATCTTTAATTCGATGCAATCCACTAACGATCCCACACAACCGACCTTGAAATCAACCGGTTTCACACGTGATACGGAAATAACGGGCGAAGTTTCAGTAAGACCATAACCCTCAGAAACAGGTATTCCGGCTGCCCAGAAAACGCGGGATAAACGAGGTTGTAATGCCGCGGATCCTGAAGCAATCAAACGAACGTTTCCGCCTAATGCTTCACGCCATTTGCTGAAAATCACTTTTCGGTAGAACGCTAATTTTAACGAATCGATTAATCCTAACTTCTCCATTGGATCGTATTGCAATCCAAATTCCAAGGCCCCAAAGAAGAGCGTCCGTTTGATGCCGGTGAGCTCATTTCCTTTGGCCAAAATCTTATCATATACTTTCTCTAATAAACGCGGAACCGATGCAAACATCGCCGGTTTCACCTCGCGAATATTATCCGCAATCGTCTCCATGCTCTCTGCATAATAGACCGAAACACCATAATACATGTACATGTAAATATCCGTGCGTTCGTAAATGTGGCAAAGTGGCAAGAAGCTCAAGGCACGATCTGAAGGCAATAAATCGAAGAAATTTCCGCGCACTAAAGACTTCACATTGCTCACAATATTATGGTGAGTTAGCATAACCCCTTTAGGGCGACCCGTCGTTCCAGAGGTATAAATCAAGGTCAACAAATCACTTGGCTTCACTGCATCCATCAAAGGTTGTAAAACAGCAGCATCCTTTCCTTCTCCTAAATCCTTCACAGCCGACCACATTTCGACATCCGCTACCGGATCAAACGTGTAAATGCCTTTAATTTGCTTGTTTCCCTTAGAGGCTTCTTTTGCTTTTAAATACAATTCCTCGTTTTCACAGAAGATGTATTTTACTTCAGCATCTCTGAAAATGTAGTCATAATCCTCGATGGTTATCGTAGGATACATGGGAACGGTCACACCGCCAATGATTTGCACTGCAAAATCCACAAAATTCCAAGCAGGGCGATTTCCCGAGATAATTGCAATCTTGTCACCTGGTTTCACTTTTAGGGCTAAAAGACCCAAAGCCAACGTTTGAATCGTTTCTAAGGTATCTGAAGTAGAATAGTTTTTCCACTCTCCGTCCCTCTTTAAATTAAAGAGATCCGCTTTTTGATAGTTTTGATACGCGATTAGTAAATCGAAGACACGGGTGAATTGTTGATGAACCATTAGTATGAAGGGTTTAGAGGCAGCAATTTAGCCAAATAGTATTAAATATAGTTCTTTTTGCACCTAAATTACTTATCCACAAGTTATCCACAAGTGAATAGGTGATTTAATCTTTTTTTATCTGATATAAATATTTTTTATACCTAAAATATCAAAAAAGCATCAAATCCTTTTTTTCAGCTTAAAAACTTATCCACACACATAAATTAAAAAAAGAAAAAAGTTTTTAAATCTCTTTTTTGTTTCTTCTTGTTGTTCTCTGTGGATAAGTGGATAAGTCAAATTCGTGTTTGTAAGTGCTTGATATCAGCAAGTTTTGCAAATTTTAAACCCATTATGCTTGTGTGGATAACTAGCTAACAACTTGTGGATAAGTCTGAGTTTATCCACAGTGGACATGTTGGCTAAAAAGTTATGCACATTTATGCACACAGATTGTGGATAAAAAGGCGAGTTATACACCACTTATCCACAGTGCTAAGGGGTATTTATCCACAAGTCACTTAATTGGAAGTTTGCCTTTAATTTGATCTTGGTGTCAAAATAATAGATGGGCTCAGACTTGGTTTTCGTCTTGTAATTACCAATATCCCATTGTCCATTTTCATTGCTGTCAACAATGGCTCTTAAGGTATAAATGCCTGGTTCCACGTTTTGGAAAGAACAAGGGCCTGTGGACTTTTGCTCGTAGGCTTTTTCAAGCTTCTCACCCTTTAATAATTGGTAGATATAGTGTCCAGGCTTGCGAATTCCTCCTTCAATTACCCCAGTTTCTTCTGGGTCTAGTCGTTTAATGACTTGCTTGTATTCGTTCGTAGAATCAGCCTCAGGGCCTACGAATGCGATTTTATCCAGAGAAAGGGTGAATTTTTCTAGCTTAGGTAAGAAGGCTGATTTAATGGTTAACACATTCTGGAATTTATTCCACGAAAAGGCCTCGTCTGGGAACGTTAAATCATCCTCGTTTTCAGTCAAAATGTGTACTTTCTTAGATACCCATTGTAAGACGGGTTTTGGGAAAATAATGAGAATAGAGTCTGTAGGAACGATTTGAGCACCTATTTTAGGGAATACATCGAAACCGAGTGCTACATAGGTTGACTTTTCTTTTTTCGCTAATTCCCGGAATTTTGCCTTCAGTTTAAACTCGTATTTTCTGCCCACCGAATCCTCTAAAGCGGCCTCGATTTTTAGCGTATCCGCTTTGTTTAATCCTCCCGCATAGATGCGCAGGTTTCGATCATTTTCTATTTGGTATAGTGGCTTTTCGCTAGACGAAAAGCGCAAATCTGCAGCTTTAATGCCGCGAGAGAACTCATACAAAATGGTCTTTGCCGTAGAGGTCGTTTTACTTAATTTAAGTGCATCTTGGTTTTGTAGGGCGATTTTGAAGTCACGCGTTTCGTTTTTACGCAGATCAATAAAGTTTTCTGTGATGAAGTCAACCGACTCTTTGGCAGAATTATATAGTAGGTTATTGTTCGCATCTTCAAATGCCGCCATATAGTATTTGCCTGCCGCTAAATTCTCTAGCGCATACGTTCCAGACGTGTCTGTACGAACAAAATAATAGGGCTTTGCCTTATCTATTGACAAGGTATCCGTGTAGGGATAAAGGCCCACGGTGATGTTATCTGCCTTTTTATTTGTTAGCAAATGCTTCACGCGGCCTTCTATTTTCAAGGAGTCGATTGTATTGGCCGTACTAAAAACCAGTTTAATATTCTTTCCCTTGTTGCGCTCTGCGATATCCTCCACCGCATTTCTGAAGTTGAAGGTATACGTTGTGTTGTCTTTAAGCGCACTATCGAGAACGAGTGTTAACCCCGTAGGACGGATGCGAGTCTCGTAATTTCCAATCGAGGGAGTGATTAATAATTCCTGATTTAAATTCTTAACCGTGACATATTCGTTGAAGTTTAATTCAATCTTTTTGCCTTTGAAATTCTTGCTTTTGTTGAGCGGAATGGAGGTTGTTACTACCGGAGCCAACGTGTCCTTTTTACCACCGGGAGGCGAGGCCATTTGGGCACAACTTTGTAGAAATACCAAGCTGATTCCTAGGCCAAAAAATGCCATTAAAAAACTGAATTTCAAGAACTTATGCATTTTCAAAGATATATAAATTGCTTGAATAATTGGGTTTCCCTAACATCGCTCGCAGGTTTGAAAGTAAACCAATACAGAACGAATGAAGTAAGCGTTTATTTCCTGTTTTGTATTCGTTACTTAACAAAGAAATATAAAAGCTATCAAAGATCAATCCGCGACTCTTTTTTAACTTAAACCCGTATTTCGCGGCTAATGCCGTAATGGTCGCTGGCGTGAAGTGGTAGATGTGTCGTGGAACATCATAAGCCGCCCAATATTCCTCGAAATAATTCGCATCGAAGGAAGCGGGATTAGGCAAGGCTAAAAGCAATTTACCGTCTTGCGCTAAACGGCTTTTGAAGAACTGAAAGTATTCGTCTAATTCGTAGACATGTTCTAATACATGCCAAAGTGTAATCACCTGAAATTTCTTTTCTGAGCTGATTTCTTGTAAAGACGGCTCAATGGATAGCCCGGTTAATTTCGCGGCCCTAGCAGCCGTTTCTGGGTCTAATTCTACGCCGTTAATGTTCCAGCCTTTTTCCTTCGCTGCCGCTAAGAAGTGACCGTTTCCACAGCCGATATCGAGTAACTCTTTATTTCCTTTTTTCTCAGGTTCAATCCAATTCGTTTTCGATTGCAACGTGAATTTGCGTACGGCGTGATATAACTTGTTGACAATTCCCTCATTCGTATCACTGTGGGAAATGTACGCACTCGCGTGGTAATAAGGCCCTGCTTCGTTTGCCGCTGGTCGTGGATTTGTGTAAATCAATTGACATGAATGACAAGTCACGATATGAAACAATTCGTTCGATACCGTATAATCCTTCGCCTTGAATTTCAAAGTGGAATCAGGAGATCCGCAGACGGGGCAGTTTTGAATATTTTCCATTAGCGTCCCATGAATAAAAGTAAGATGGAAACGTCAGAAGCAGACACTCCGGAGATGCGACTCGCTTGACCAATCGTCTGTGGCAAAATCGATTTCAATTTAATGCGAGATTCAGTCGAAAGTGTTTTGATTTTATCGTAATCAAAATTCGCCGGAATGGATAGGTCTTCCATTGATCGCATTTTGTCTACCATCAAACGTTCTTTCTCGATGTAGCTTTCATACTTCACTAAGATCTCCACTTGTTCACGTACTTCTTGTGAATAGTTTCTTACGATCGGTTCTACACTTGGGTGTGTCGCGATACGGTCGAAAGATAAATCAGAACGACGTAATAAATTCACGATAGGCGCTCCTTCTTTCAAGGTAGCACTTCCCTCCTGCTCTAGCCAGTCGTTTACTTCCGTTGGTTTTACTTTCGTATTTTTAATCTCCTCAGTCAAAGCCGCTACTTGCGCTTTTTTCTCCTGAAATTTATTCCAGCGTTGCTCGGTCGCCAAACCTAATTGGTATCCTTTCGCCGTTAAGCGTTCATCCGCGTTGTCTTGTCTAAGCAGCGTTCTAAATTCAGCACGCGACGTGAACATGCGGTATGGCTCGTCCGTCCCTTTGTTAATTAAATCATCGATTAAAACACCGATGTAAGCATCCGAACGAGACAAGGTAAATGGATCTAATTCATGTGTTTTTAAGTGTGCATTAATTCCAGCCATCAAGCCTTGGCAAGCCGCCTCTTCGTAGCCGGTGGTGCCATTGATTTGGCCGGCAAAGAATAAACCTTTCACGCGCTTCGTCTCTAACGTAGGTGTCAATTGGGTAGGCGGGAAATAATCGTATTCGATGGCATAACCTGGACGGAACATTTTCGCTTTTTCAAATCCTGGGATTAAACGAATCGCTTCGAATTGTATGTCTTCGGGTAATGAGGTCGAGAATCCATTCACATAAATTTCTACGGTACTCCATCCTTCTGGTTCCACAAAAATCTGGTGCGAATCTTTATCCGCAAAACGGTTGATTTTATCTTCAACCGATGGACAGTAACGCGGGCCTAAACCTTTGATTCTTCCAGCGAACATAGGCGAACGGTCGAAGCCTTTGCGTAAGACTTCGTGCACTTTTGTGTTCGTATGCGTGATCCAGCATGAGCGTTGCTCCGTCAGTGGAGTTTCTGTAAGGTAAGAAAAAGAGCTTGGGTTCTCGTCGCCTTTTTGTTCCTCCATGGCTGCGAAGTCTAGGCTTCTACCATCCACACGTGGCGGCGTTCCTGTCTTCATTCTACCGGATTCGAAACCTAGGTTAACGAGTTGTTCTGTCAGTCCGATGGCCATCGGTTCTGCCATTCTTCCTCCTCCAAAATTCTTCTCCCCTATGTGGATCAAGCCATTTAAAAATGTACCATTCGTTAGTACGACTGCGCGTGCTGTGAAGGTCATTCCCATGCGGGTGATTACCCCTTTCACTTCGCCTTTTTCTACGATTAATTGCTGAACAGAATCTTGCCAAAAATCAACATTCAAATTCCCTTCTAATGCATTTCTCCACTCCTCTGCGAAACGCATCCGATCGGATTGGCAACGGGGTGACCACATCGCCGGACCTTTGGAACGATTCAACATTCTAAATTGAATCATAGTCTTGTCTGAAATGATTCCAGACATTCCCCCTAGGGCGTCAATTTCTCTAACGATTTGACCTTTTGCTACGCCACCCATCGCTGGGTTGCAAGACATCTGGGCAATCGTCTGCATATTCATCGTGATTAACAAAACACGTGAGCCCATCTGCGCCGCCGAATAAGCTGCTTCGCATCCGGCGTGTCCCGCCCCCACCACAATTACATCGTATGAATTTAGCATAGCTATGAATGTTTCACGTGAAACATTTTAGTATTGTTTAATGTAAAAATCTTCTTTCTCGGTCATTAATGCCTTTTCCTCTTTCTTCTTGTCTTTATAACCTAGCAAGTGTAATAAACCGTGCACCATGACGCGCTCTAATTCCGTTTCTGATGTCCCTAATTTCTCTCCGTTTTCTTTCACGCGATCGATGGAAATAAAGATATCTCCTTCGATTTTCTTCGGGTCTTCTGAGTTATCAAAAGTCACGATATCCGTTAGCGTGTCGTGGTTCAAATACTCTTGGTTAATCTGTAACAGATAGTTGTCTGAGCAAAAGACATAGCTTAATTCTAGGATCTTTTTCCCTTCTTGTTTCGCCACCTCGTTTAACCAGGCTTTGTGTTTTAACTTCTCTTTTAAGGAGAATGTTATGTCTTCTGTGCAAAATTGAATCATGTGCGCGCTATTAAACCGCGAATTTACGAAAAAGCATCCTCGAAATGCTCTATTTTGAAGGCTTGTGGATAAAAATTCACCGAAATGCTGTCAAAACGAACTTCTTGGCGCCATTTGTGCTGGTATTGGTAAGCACAAGCAGCCCTATTAATCAGCCTTATTTTGTTTTGGGTGATTTTTTGTTCTGGATGTCCGTGGGTATTTCTTCTTAGGGATTTGACTTCTATGAAGATTAAGAGATTGCCTTTTTTTGCGACGATGTCGATCTCCGCTCGTTTGTAGCGGTAGTTTCTCGCTTCGATGGTATAAGCGTTTTTTAGTAGGTAGTCAACACTAATTTGCTCGCCTAGTTTTCCTTGTGTTATATGTTTTGCCATTATTGTATCTTTGTTTTTCTAAAGGTAGCCCTGCGATTTGCTAGGTGCTATCAGCCTCCTGATAAAGAATGAAGCAGAATAAAGAAGTCCAATTTGTTGATTTAAAACTGATAGAATACAAGGAAGCTTGGGATCTCCAGGAGACTTTGTTAAATCGCATAGCGACAGTTAAATTGGATAACAGAGGCCTTGAAGAAAACCAAAAGGTGATCACGAATAATTACCTTTTATTTTGCCAACACCCCCACGTTTATACCTTAGGGAAAAGCGGCGACGAATCGCATTTGTTGTTGCAAGAATCGTTCTTATCTACCATAGGTGCGACCTATTTTAAGACGAATAGAGGGGGCGATATTACCTACCACGGACCGGGTCAATTAGTAGGATATCCGATTTTGGATTTAGAGAATTTCTACGCAGATATTCACTTATATCTTCGGATGCTTGAAGAAGCGATTATTAAAACCTGTGAGGGTTTTGGATTAGTGGCTGGCCGGATTGAGGGTCTAACTGGCGTTTGGATTGATCCTACGGAGGAAGGTGCTCGTAAGATTTGTGCGATGGGCGTGAAGGCATCTCGCTGGATTAGTATGCACGGCTTTGCATTGAATGTAAATACGGATTTGAGCTATTTCTCGCACATTGTTCCTTGTGGCATTGCAACGCGAGGGGTTACTTCGTTGCAGCAAGAATTAGGCAAGAAAATGGATTTGGAGGCCGTTTCTGATATTGTCAAAGGGCATTTGAATGACCTGTTTAAAATGGAATTAGTGAATGTTTCACGTGAAACATTGAATGCATAAGATTTACGCGTTCCACGTGGAACAATAAATATGGATACGTTAAAGAACTTCAAGAATACGCTTTTCATTGACATCGAAACTTCGTCAGGAGTATCCGATTTTGCCCTACTTTCGGATAAGATGAAAGAATTTTGGATAAAAAAGGCGAAGAATTTTGTAAATCCTGCCAATATCAGCTTAGAGGAGATGTATTTCGAAAAGGCACCTTTGTATGCGGAATTTGGGAAGATCATTGTGGTAGGAATGGGCTTTTTGTTCGTTAACAAAGAGGGCGAGATGTCTTTAAAAGTGAAGACGATTGCCCATGCGGATGAAAAAACGCTTCTCACCGAGTTCATCGCCTTTGTAAATAAGACCTATAAGTCAAGAGAATTGACGTTGGTGGCGCACAATGGTAAGGAATTTGACTTCCCTTACCTGTGCAGACGCATGTTAATTAATGGATTGGAGATTCCGAAATCACTGCAATTACAAGGCAAAAAACCATGGGAAATTATCCACCAGGATACGATGGAGATGTGGAAGTTTGGCGATAGAAGATCCTATACTTCGCTAGAATTGTTAGCGGAGTTGATGGGGATTTCAGGGGCCAAAGCAGATCTTTCTGGAGACCAGGTGAACCGTGTTTTCTACAAGGAAAATGGATTAGCTAGGATCAATGAGTATTGCCTAGAAGATGTCATTGTAGTGGCGCAACTCTATCTACGTTTTCACTTTTTAGATCTAGTTGCGCCAGAAAATATTGTCAAATTATAGGGCCCACTACAGGGTTTTTGCCGGGTTGCCGAATACTCTTTTATTAGCCGCGACATTCTCAATAACCACACTCCCCGCTCCTACTGTAGCGCTCTTTCCTACCTTCACACTTCCCACAATTGTTGAGTGAATTCCGACGTAAGCGTTGTTCTCAATAATGGCTTCTTTGCCAATTACTGAACCCGCTCCGATGGATGCGAAATCAGCGATTTGTGCGCCTGTTTCTACAATAGCGCCAGAGCCGATGATGACGTGATCTCCTAGTTTTGTTTCTGGTAAAATCTGTGCTCCGCTCCCGATGAAAACGCCGTAAGCCAAGCTTTTTACATCTGCGATATTAGCTGTAGGGTGAATGGCGTTTACGGGTTTTACTTCTCTTTCTTCTAAGATCAATTCGATCATTTTCTTGCGCTCCGTTGGGTTTTCCAAGGCCACAAATACGCCACAGTTTTTGCCAATTAATTTGAAATAAGACTCATCGTCTGCTGTTCCCAAAACCGGAATTTCGCCAATGCTGGTGTCCTTTTTCTTAGGGTCATCGTCTAGGAATCCGTAGATAACCACGTCGTTTTTTTGGAAAATGTGGGCAGCTTCTAATCCAAAAGGATTTACGCCAATGATAATTACAGGTAATGAAGTCATTTAGGATTGTATTTTATGCGTGTAATCTGATAATTTGAAACTTGGAATTCCGTCTTTTAGCAAGACCAATTCGGTGTAATTCTCGCCTAAGTTAATGCTTGAATCTTGGGACAAATGTAAGTCTTTCCCGTCGATTTCTGTTAATCCGTAGAACGGCGACATATCTCCGATGTTCTCTACTACCCAGGAATAATGAATATTTCCGTCGGTCATTGGGGTTTCTATGAGGTTAAATAAGACGTCTGCGCGAACGTTTGCACTCAGAGGGGCATCTTTGATTTTAATGTCTACAATCGCTCGTTCGTTCGTAGGTAAGGCCTCGTAATCTGCTATGGATTCTGCTGCATAGGAACCATCTGCAATCGCACAGAATGCATCGAGTAAAAGGCAGGCGTTTAATTTACGCAGGGATTGCTTTTCTAGATCCCATCCAGCACCGCCAGATTCTAATAATACCAAACCGTATCCGCGAGATGAGAAGGTGTCACCAAAGGCGCGGGACTCATATTCATCCGTCCATTTCGCAATTTTACCTGGGATAATGGGTTGGATTTGGTGCAGCATTCGCTGGCAGATTTGGCCAGCGCGTAAGCGGGATGGAGTCCAAGTTCCTGCGTCGTCTCCGGTGGTGGCCAGGAAGGCGATGTGGGTTTGATTAGGGCTATTTCCTACGGAATACAAGCGGTTTTGATCGTGTAAATTGAAGGCGAAGGTGGGTTTGATTTCATCTGCCCAGGCAGACAATAAGCGGGCTTCCACGGAATTTTGTTTCGTTGCATCGCGGTTCATATCAATGCCAAGAGCTGTTTCGCGTAGCCATCTTTCGGCGCCGTCTGCGTTCAGGCGCGGAATGATGCGCAAGGTGATTTTCTGATGCAATTTTTGCTTAAACTCCTCACTCGGTTTACCTGAAGTGGATAATAAACGAAAAATATCAGCCAAAGCCATGGTGGCTGTCGCTTCGTTTCCGTGCATTTGGGACCATCCTATCACTTGGATGGGACCCTCGCCATAGCGAACTTCGTGAATGGGTCTTCCCTCTTCAGTTTTACCCAGCTCGCGGACATCAAAATGTATGGACCATTCAGCGATTAATTCTTGCCAAAGAGCCGCTGAAAAGCGGCGTTTTGTTAGGCGATTTTCGCGGAAAGAGTCGTAGAGTTCGTAGGCTTTATTAAACATCAGTAACGGGGTTTAGGCAAATAGTCTGCCCAGGTTTGATTAGAAAATATTCCTTTTTTCCCTGAGCCAAATAAGACAATCAGGGTAATGATTAAATAGATGAACCAGGCCGATGGACCAAAAAGTTCCATGCCTAAGAAGGTGGCGGCAAGCGGAGTTTTGGCAAGACCGCTATACAAACTGACAAAGCCGATGGCTGCCGATAATCCAAGTGGTAACGAAAACCAAGACGCAAAACCAGACGCCGCATGGGACCCGATCAAAAACAAGGGAGTCGCTTCTCCCCCTTTAAATCCGAGACCTAAACTCAAGTTCGTCGCGAGTAATTTCCAAAGGGCAAAGTCCGGAGTCGCGCTCTCGAAAGGGCGAACTAAAAATTCAGATCCGAGTCCGATCGTTTCATGAAACACCGGGATGCTTAGTACGCCGAACAAAATCAATCCCGCGAGAATCCCTTTTAGAGGACCTTGTACGGGGGATTTGTCAAACGCAGAAATTATAATCGATTCTGAGCGCTTATAAAGGAAGGCGATTAAGGATAAAAATAGGCCCATAAGCGCCAATTTCGCGCAAAATGAAGCCGAAAATTCGGGTAAAAAAATGGCCGGGTAAGAAAGATGTTTTGTGCCGTACACGTGGAGACTGACATAATTCGCGAAAAAGGCAGCGAAAAGGCAGGCGGGTATGTGGCGAAAATTAATTTTGCCCACCTCTCTTACTTCGAGTGCGAAAAAGGCTCCGGCGAGTGGAGTCCCAAAAACGGAGGCGAAGCCGGCGGCCATTCCGGCTTTTGGAAAAATAGTAGAGCCCGCGATTTTCTCTCCCAGCACCCGACCCATAGTCACCGCAGTTCCTTCACGACCCACCGATGCTCCTGCCAAATGACTGAGCCAGGTGGCGGGGATGATGAGGTAGGATGGAACTTTGAAACTTTGGAAAATTAAACCTATCAGAGGTAAGGCATAGAGGTAGGATCCGTTGTGTTGAATCCAGTCTAGGCCTGCTAAAAATAGCGAAGAAAGGCTCCCTGTTGCGAAGGAGAGTGCGACCAATAGGCCTAGATTCAATAGAAATGCCTTAATTCGTGCCAAAACAACAATAATTTTGTTTCAAAGGTAAGAATTATATTTTCCCTACCTTTGCAAATCTACTACAATGCCGAATCCAATGGATGAATTTTTAAGTTTGGGATTAAATCCACAGCTGCAACGCGCGTGTACCGCGGTGGGTTATACAAAACCAACTCCGATCCAGGAGAAGGCCATTCCGTTATTATTGCAAGGCCACGATTTGCTGGGAATTGCGCAAACGGGGACCGGAAAGACGGCTGCTTATGCCTTGCCTATCTTGATGCGCTGTAAATATGCGCAGGGAAAGAATCCCCGCGCCTTGATTTTAGCGCCTACCCGCGAGCTGGTGATGCAGATTCACACGGTGATGATCGGATTAGCACAGTTTACGGACTTGCGTATTTTGGCTTTATACGGAGGATTAGGGCCAAAACCGCAGATCCAAGCCCTCGAGGAAGGCATCGATATCCTCGTTTCTACGCCGGGTCGATTCCTCGAATTGTACCGCAAGGATGTGATTGTGGTGAAGGAATTGAAATTCTTGATTTTAGACGAAGCAGATAAGATGATGGATATGGGCTTTATGCCGCAGATTCGTCAGATTTTGGAGAAAATACCCTACAAAAAACGTATGAACGGACTGTTTTCCGCGACTTTCCCAGAGAAGGTGGAGAACTTGTCCCACGAGTTTTTGGAGTTTCCGATGAAGATCGAAATCACTCCGCAGGCTACGCCAGCGAGCCAGGTGACGCAATCGGTTTACGAAGCGCCTAATTTATTGACTAAATTACACGCCCTGGCTTACTTTATGCAAAACCCTGATTTTCATCGGGTTATGGTATTTTGTCGCTCGAAAGATGCGGCAAATGAGGTGGAAAAGTGGCTGTTGAAATCATTACCGAAAGACCAGGTTCGCGTGATTCACTCGAACAAGGGCCAAAACACGCGTATTAACGCGATGGCGCAATTCCGTGAGGGAAATGTGCGCGTTTTAGTGACCACGGATGTGGCGGCTCGCGGGATTGATATCCCCAAAGTTTCCCATGTAATCAATTTCGATGTGCCCTTGATTTACGAGGATTATGTCCACCGAATCGGCCGTACGGGTCGTGCGGAGGAGATAGGGGAGTCGATTACCTTTATTACGTTAGCGGAAAGCTACCACTGGACGAAGATCGAAGAGATCATTCAGCAGAAGATCGAAATTGAGCAATTACCGGAAGGAATTAAGATCGAAGAAACGCCGTTTTTAGAGCAACAAGATATGTTACGCGCGGTCGATGATCAGCGCAAACGCGAGGATCCAGACTTTAAAGGAGCGTTCCACGATAAAAAATGGGTCATTAAGGCCAAGGCCTCGGGCAAGAAAGTGCCTCAGAAAAAGGCC